>CAYTRW010000006.1:26810-54120 GCA_964440325.1 uncultured Pseudomonadota bacterium | reverse complement strand
AGCCAGTTGGCTTTATCAAAGCTTGGATTATTAGGTCCTAAAGTGCCTGCTAAACGGAGGCAAACGCCAAGTACCCCAAATGAATCAAGTGATACACCAGTACAAGAAGTAACAGTAACTGATACACCAGTACAAGAAGTAACAGTAACTGATATACCAGAAGTAACAGTAACTGATATACCAGAAGTAACAGTAACTGATACACCAGAAGTAACAGAAACTGATACACCAGCACGAAGAGTAACAGTAGCAAGTTTGAAAGGATTTAGGGGTAATGATTCTGGATCACAAACAGCATTATATCAAGTACCTGTAGCGGCCATGAGTGCAAGAGAGATGAGAGTTGCTGGAAGCGGATTTGTTAAAAAAATGGAAAGAAGTGTAGCAGGTATTGAAAAAGGTCTGAATGAATTGCATGAGACATTAAAACCACAAGATTTAGGTGCTTGTGAACCTAGCCAGTCTGGATTGGTTGCGCGCTTGAAAAATAATAAGAAAAATAATGCAAGTAAAAGCGCTTGGTGGCCTTTTTGGTAAAAAATAGTTAATTGTTTACAAAAAGAGTAATAGGATGGTACTTTTTTTGATAAACTTTTATTAAGTTTATGGTACGCGCATGATGGGTTTGCAAAAATTTTTATAAAGTATGTAATTGGGCTAACGCATCATGCGTACGGGATGTAAAAAGCTCCTAATAAATGAGTGGTTATTACGGCAATTTATAACAAAAGTGTATATATGAAAAATCGGATATTCAAAATAGTACTATTGTTGTGTATACCATTTCTTGGGAATGTTAATGCTTTATCAAACCCGCATGGGGGACCTATTCCTATCCGTATTCTTATACAAGAAGACTCTCGTAATCTGTGGATGTGGGGTTTGGGATTTTTTGGCTTATGTTGTGTGGGGCGTTTTGCAGTAAAAAAATATCCACAAGTTCAAGAGCGTTTTAAAAAATTTCCAGCACTTAAAAATATTTCAGATTATTTGGTAAACTCGTATCTAAAACGTAATGGTCAAGTTGCGATGGAAAAGACCGAACTTGTTGCGTTGATACAAGAAGCAAAAACTGTTGTGGCAGCAGCACAACAAGCTGTGGATGAAGCTAAAGAGTTAAAAGAACAAAACACACAATTACAGACTTTATTGCAAGAAAAACAAGCGGAAGCTCAGGTAGCAAGAGCTCCGGAGAGCAGTCAACCAAAGAGCTTGTGGGGTAGATTTTTTGGGCGTGATTCAAGTGCTCAACAGAGCTCTTCTCCAGTTCAAAACAATCCTTTTTCTGGAATAGAATCAGCACTTGAGCGTTCTCGTAAACATAGACAAGAAAATCAACAAACGAAAGCAGCTTTTGGACAGAGAGGGGGAGCGCAGATTGTAGAGCTGCCTGATAATAAATCAGACGGTGATGCGCATCCTAGACTTGCGATAACTGCTTGCGTATCTTCAGTAGCGTTACCGCTTACTGCATCATCAGCAACATCATCTACAGAAACTGTGCAGACAGCTCCACGCCTTTTTGGGCAAACAGGTATCAATATTGCTTTTAATCATCAGCAAATACCTAAAAAAAGAACTCCACTTGGAAGTTTTTCAAGACCTTTACTAAAGCAGATAGCAGGGTCAAAGCCAGGATGTTTAGTAGGTTTGCCTTCTTAGATCAAGCTTTTGTTAAAACGTGTCTTTGCTTTGTTATTCTTAAATTTGAATATTCTTTTTTAGACTTTAAAGATTGATATCAAGAGTAAAGTCATCAAAAAGACCCTTTTGCGCTTTGTATGCACCTACAAATGCGATCATAGCGCCGTTATCAGTGCAGTATGTTGGTGATGGTACAAAAAATGGTAGATTGTTGCTTGTTGCCCATGATTGCAATCTATTTTTTATGTATTTATTGCAGGCAACGCCGCCTACAAATGTTAACGCTTTTATCTGTGGATATTGTTTTAACGCTAGCGCTACTTTTTCTTGAAACGTGTCTGCAATCGCAACAAGTAATGAGCTTGCAACCTGTTGTTTAAACTGATAATCATCATCTTTTAAAAACTTTTTATTTTGCAGATCATATGCGCCATGTTTTACCAAACTATAAAGTACGGCAGTCTTAAGGCCAGAAAAACTAAAATCTAGTGAATGTTTGGTTGCGCGAGGATAGGCAAAAAAGTCTTGAAAACCAATTTCTTGAGCCATTTTTTCTATAACAGGACCGCCTGGGTATGCAAGATTTAAGAGCTTTGCAATTTTATCAAATGCTTCTCCCGCTGCATCGTCATGTGTGGTGCCAATGGTGGTATAATCACCAAAATCATTCACCAAATACAAAGACGTATGCCCGCCAGATGCAGTGATGCATAAATGAGGGAACGGAATATCATGTTCTAAAAAGGCTGAAAATGCATGTCCTTCCAAGTGATTTACGCCGATAATTTTTTTGTTTGCACTCCAAGCAAGTCCTTTTGCGAAGGCGATCCCAACAAGAAGCGATCCAGGAAGCCCAGGTCGATTGGTAACGGCAATTGTATCAATATCATCGATGCAAAGTTTTGCACGTTCAAATGCTTCTTTGGTAACAGCATTAATTTTTTCAAGCTGTTGGCGAGAAGCAAGTTCAGGAATAACTCCACCAAATTGTTGGTGAGTTTGAATTTGTGAAAAAAGAGCATGAGAAATGATGCCGTGCCCTGTTTTATAAATAGCTACGCCGGTTTCATCACAGGATGTTTCTATGCCAAGAATTGTATGGTGATTCATGTGATAGGTAAAATAAGAAGGGTTGATTCTTTGTCTTTATGATGAGTCATAACATGTTTGTCAGGTGCATGGAATGCACGGGTATCAAGAGAATCCATTTGTAATCGCAAGTGTAATTCTTCAAGATCAACACCAGGACATTGTTTTATGACAATAGTAGGAAGCTGTATTTGATCTCCTCCGCGCAATTCTTTGACCAAGTCAGGATCGTATTGAATAATAATTGCATCATCAGGGATACGTCTATCTTCTGGAATTTCTTTTTTTTGACAAACCCATTCATATTCTGGTTCTGTATTTTTTTGATCCGTTTTTGATGAAACTTGTTTAAGTGTAAGTGAGTAAAAAAGTGCTTTATAACCATTGGCGACTTTCCAATAATCCATGGTGTTTGTTGTGCCAAGATGATTTGATTTTTTGCATACCGGAATACATTTTTCTGTTATAACAAGATAAAAGGTACTTGGTAGCTCATCATTGTCTCTAGGAATATCAAAGGTGATATGTCCGGGATTGTCAGCATGAATTTCACTTTTTATGCATCGGCCAAGATAATAAATAGCGATTGGTTCAACATGCAATGCTGTTGTAGAAAGTGCGCTGCAGACTTTGTCTTGTTCTATGTGAATGGTGCCACTAAACATAGTGGGAAACGCATTTCCTTGTATTGTTGTGTATAAAAAGGTGAATGCAAAAAGTAAAAAAGAGAAGGTTGTTTTTTTCATAGTCTCATCACCGTTAATGGTATCATAATTAGTGCAAACACAGAATAAATACCACGCTTTCTTTGAGAGATTGCATGATCGCAAATTTATGTTAGAATACTAAAAAAATCCTTTCCTTTGCAAGTTATTACCACGATATCGTTACATACGTATGAAAATTGTTGCTCAAAATAAAAAAGCGTTTCATGATTACCACATTTTAGACACCTTGGAAGCGGGGATTGTTTTAACCGGCGATGAGGTAAAATCTATTCGTGCAGGAAAAATTTCTTTAAATGCTTCATATGCAACCGTTCATGCGGGAGAATTATTTCTTATTAATTGTCATATTGCAGGGTATGAAAAAGCGTTTTTAAAACCTGGCGAAGAAGATACGCGGCGTCGTCGCAAATTGTTGGTGCATAGAAGGCAGCTTGCAAAATTGATTGGTGATATTTCAAAAAAAGGAATCACCATTGTGCCGCTCAAAATGTACTTTAATCAAAAAAGCAAAATAAAAGTTGAACTTGGTATTTGCAAACACAAGTTAGCTGCAGGGAAAAAGCAGGCGCTCAAAGAGCAAGATATTCGACGTGAAACGTCAAAAGAACTCAAAAAATTTTTTAGAGGATAAAAACAGCATTTGACACTCCTTCTTTTGCTTCTTATGATGGCGTTACTGATGGTATAAAAAAGTAAGGAGCATCATGACGGGGAAAAAAGTTGTATTAGTTGTTGCATTTGAAGGATATCAGCAAGCTGAATACGGAGAGCCAAAGCGATTGCTTGAAGAAGCAGGAGTTACTGTTACGACTGCAAGTAATCAATTGGGTGCGGCGATTGCAAAAGATGGATCAACTACCCCGGTAGATATGTTGGTGCAAAACATTAATGTTGATGCGTATGATGCAATTATTTTTATTGGTGGACCTGGTGCTCTTGATGCGCTTGATAATGAAAGTAGTTATACTGTTATTAAACAAGCATATAGAAAGCAAAAAATTGTTGGCGCAATCTGTATTTCAACACGTATTCTTGCAAAAGTTGGTATTTTGCAAGACAAAAAAGCAACGGGATGGAACGGCGATCAAGAGCTTGAAACTTTGTATCGCGCTCAAAATGTAACGTATGTTAATCAAGATGTTGTTGTTGATGATTTAATTATTACCGCAGCAGGACCTGCCGCGGCAATACATTTTGGAGAAACAATTATCCGTCTTTTAACCGCACAAAATGGTTGGGGCGATTAAAATAATTAAGATGTCCACAGCAGTGCGCGCGCAGGAGCTGCTTCAAGTGTTGGTACGCTTAATGGTACGCATACCAAAAAATATTCACCTTCTGAGACATGTTGTAGTCGAAGCCCTTCAACAATTGGAATATCCGCGCCCAGCAATGTTTTGTGAGTGGGATGGCCTTGTTGGCTGTGTTCGATTCCCAAGTAATCAATACCTACTGCTGCAGCTTGGTGTTCCATCAAAAATTGAGCCCCGCCGTGTGAAAGATATACAAATTGAGCATCAAATGGTTCATTGTATGCGCGTGCGCTATTTTTTGTTTTGAGTAGTACGCGAAAGCCTTTTATATAATCAACATAGGGAGCCAGATCATGCTCTGTAATAGCCTCATTTGTTGATGAAAGATCAAGAACTGCGCAGGGGCCAGTAATTGGTTTCATTTCAAACTCGCCCATTGTTTTTCCTTTTTCAAGAAAGTGAGCAGGTGCATCAATATGAGTACCGGTATGTGTTCCGATAGTAATAATCGATTCTCGAACATCGTCAGCTTTAAATGTTTTTTTCTCAATAAACGAGACCGTTTTTCTGTTTTTGTATTCAGTCATGCCGGGGACAATTGGCCAACTAATGTCAAACCATACGCCAACCTGCATATCACCATTTTTTTTAAGAGTCTTTTTGTTTAAAAGCATGGCCACCCATCTTGTTACGAATTAAAGCGATTAATTTTGTTGCATAGTTTCCACCCGTTTCACGAGACCATTTTCTTGTTGCAAGCGCTTGGTTAAGAGCGGGCATTGGAATATGATGAGATTGTGCATCTTGCATAGTCCATTGTCCCATCCCGGTTTCTGAAACATATCCAGAAATGGTTGAAAGATCTTGATCTTCATGCAGAGCTTGAAGCGTTAAAGAAAGAAGCCATGAGCGAATAATTGATCCATTATTCCAAACACGTGCAATATTTTCTAAATCTAGGTGTTGATCTTTAAAAAATCCTTCTTTTATAACATGAAACCCTTCTGCATATGATTGCATGAGAGCATATTCAATTCCATTGTGCACCATTTTAACATAATGGCCTGATCCGGATGGTCCCATATAGGCATATCCTCCAGGAGTTGCCAAAGAAATAAAAGCAGGTTCAAGATGATCAAAAACATGTTTTTTGCCGCCAACCATGAGGCAAAAACCAACCGTTCTTCCTTCAAGTCCGCCAGATGTTCCGCAATCAACAAACGTGATATGTTTTTGTTCAAGGTCCTGGGCTCTTTTTATAGAATCAGTAAATTTGCTATTGCCACCATCAACAATAATGTCTCCCGCTTGCAAGAAAGGAAGTAGCGCTTGAATTGTTGTATCAACAATTTCACCTGCAGGAACCATAAGCCAAAAAATGCGTACATGCTGAGCTATTTCAATTAATGATTCAACTGTTGTGATGCCTTCTTTGCGTGCTTGCAAACGTGTCTCTTGATTAACGTCAAATCCAAAAACGGAGTGCCCACCCTCTACCAGTCGTGCTGCGATGGCACTACCCATGCGACCTAATCCTATAACGCCTATTTTCATGATAAAAGTCTCATTTTATGGTTTTTCATAAATGGTATACGTGTATCAGGACCATCCGATCCTTTTTGGTATACCGACAATGGAATATTTTTTTGCTCTATTTGATCAATAATGCGCCATGCAGATTCAATTTCATCAAAGCGAACGGAGCTTGCTTGTTCTCCTTTAATTACTTCTTCTATAAGAACTTCATATGCATGACTTTGGCGTAATGCAAAAAAACAGTCATGAGAAAGATTCATAAGTACAGGCATAACCATATCGGCAGTTCCCGGTTTTTTTACATTCAGTTGTAATGAAAAAAATTCTTCAGGCGCAATTTTAAAGGTCAGAACATTTGGCTCCATGGTTGGGCCAATAATTGAGCATTTTTCTTCAAGCAAGCAGTCAACTGGTTTAAAAAATACGTGAATCGCAACTTCTTTTGAAGCAAGGGCTTTTCCGGTAGAAAAAAAGAAAGGAACTCCTTCCCAACGATTATTTTTTATAGCTAGTTCAAGAAGAGCATACGTCTCTGTTTGTGAGTTTTGTGTAACGCCATTTTCATTAAGATATCCTGCATACTGCCCGCGAATACCATCTACAAAATAAACTTGTTCAAGAAGTGCAGCGCGTTTATTCCGAATAGCATCACCAAGGAGCGATTCTGGGGCTTCCATAGCAATTAAAGCAAGCATTTGGAGCATGTGATTTTGTACAACATCTTTAAGTGCGCCAAACTGATCATAATAATAACCACGATTTTCTATATCGATTGTTTCATTCAAAATTATATGAACTTGCTCGATATATTTATTATTCCAGAGTGGTTCAAATATGCAGTTGGTAAAACGAATCAGAGAAATGTTGCTAACCAGTTCTTTGGTTAAATAATGATCAATGCGGAAAATCTGTTCTTCATACAGTAGCCCAGAAAGCGCAAGATTTATAGCGTGTGCGGACATTCGGTCTGTTCCAAATGGTTTTTCATAAACAATGCGATGCCAAAAACCATTCTTTGTGTTTCTTTTTTCCAAGATCCCCGATAAAACAAGTTGAACGGTAAGTGGTTCAAAAAGTTGGGCGCCAACTGCCATGTATACAAGGCGATTTATAGAGATAGTTGCATCTTCTTTGCGTTTAACAAAAGAGGCAAAGGATTGAGCGTCTTGGCTTTTGAGAATATTGTGTTGTGTATAAAAAGTGCGTGCACAAAACAAGTTCCAGGTATGCTCAGAAAATGTATCAATAAAAGGAAGAGCGCTATTAAGAATGTCTTGTGTGTTTTTTTCTTCTAACCCAACTCCAATAAGAGTGAAATGCGGTATTTTTTCTTCACAAAAAAGAGCATATAAAGCAGGAATGAGCTTGCGTTTTGCAAGGTCCCCAGTAAATCCAAAAATAATAACAGTTATTGAATTGGTCATAAAAATACGCCTTTCATATCAATTGAGCATCAGTATAACAGGTATCATTAAAGTGGGATATGGATAACAAAAAACAAAAATTTATTTTGTTGTCTTGTGTATAATTAAAAAAAACATACAATAATTATGTGCTAATTGGTTTTAAATGGAAGGTTGTTTATGAATAAAAGCTATTATTACATTCTTTTAAATGTATTTATAAGTGCAGCTCTGCATGCAGATATTCCTTGGAAAGATGCAAATTTGTCTAAAAGACATTCAACTTTTTTAACGCCAAGTGAAATTCTTGAAAGAGCTGAAGTGGCAAGGGAAACTGAGAGGCTTGAAAGAGAAAGAGTTGAAAGGCAGCTAAGACAGCAAAGAGAGCAAGTACAAGTGCTTGAGAGTTTTCTGAGAAACCAAAATGCAGTTGACCAAGCAGCAGCTCTGATTATACGTTTTTATCAGCTCTATCAATAGAAATTATATTATTTTTTACGCAAAAGTACTTACATTTATATAAAGTTTTTTGCTCAATTGTAGCTTCTGGATAACAGCTCTTGACGATAGTTTGTATAAAAGTTACAATAAGAATAATACACTGTTCATTGAAATTTTGGGGGCGTACTGGCTTCGACGTGTAGTTGGAAGCATTGGGAGCATGTCGAGCGTTGTCTGAGTGCTCGTTAAACAATTGGACAAAAACAATAAATGGCAACGTAGCTCCGGCTCACGCCTAATCATTTAGCCTAGTCTAAATGATTCTTGTGCATTTGACGTGTCTATCAGTTGGATGTACACGTATTACAAGAGATGGAACTCACACATAAGATATAATCGCTTGGTAGTGTGATGAGTATCACAAAGCAGATCTTTTGATTTGATACCTTTGTCTTTGGGGTGAATCAACAAGTATAGACCAAAGAATAAGCATGTAGCGCTTGATGTTTGTGATTATGCGGACATGGGTTCAATTCCCATCGCCTCCACCAAATTTGTTTTAGGGACCTTTAAAAACTGGTCCCTTTTTTCTTGTTTCTTGTTATGCCGCTTGTATATGATGGTTTTGCATATTTTACTATTTTGTTTATCAAAATAAAGGTGTAGCATGAAACCGCTTTTGATTATTGCTTGTGTTGTTCCCCCTTCATATGAAGGGACTTCTCGGCTTAATACGCACGATGCTGTGTATCGAGGATGTGGGTTAAGTAAAGAAAAAACTTCTGCAACGGTTCAGCAAGTTGCGCAAGCATTTGAAATAGAGACTGGTGGTTCTGTGGTTTCTGAGTATGATCAACTTAAAAAGCGATTGGAAGCATTTAAGATTGCCAATGATCAGTTGCAGCAAAAAAACAGTTTTTTGGAGCATGAATTAAAGCAATTGCAAAGTCGTGTGTATTCGATTACATCTCAGAATCTTGAGACAGGATCAAAAAAATCTGAACGAACTGCGCCAACCACTGATTCTGCAAGTCAAACAGAGTCAGTTGTTGAAACGGGATCGCATTCTTCATGGCTTCTTGATATTAGCAAATTAGCATGCCATCAGCCAATTCCATGTCTTATAAAAATTGAAGAATCGGGGAGTGCTCAACCGCATCGATTATCAGGGGTTGTGGTTCTTCCAAATACACCATTAACAAAAGAAGATAAAGCATAAAATGGAAGCGTTATTGTGTCTTTTTTTACTGATGAGTGATGAATCATTGTATAGTCACGAGCAAGATCAAAAAACGCATAAAGATTTATGTGTTTCCGATCGAACAAAAACATCTTCTATGAACAATAGTTTGTTTGCGGATCTCCAAAAAGAGAATAGTGCTTTAAAAGCACAAAATGTTGAACTTAAAAAAGAGATACGAGCGCATGAAAAAACAAAGCAAGAAATTATGCGATTTCTTGCTTTGGTAGAAGAAAAAAATGGAGAAAAACAGTGCCCATTTTTATGTAAAATGAAAGAGCTCTATAAATAAAATATTTTTAATAACAAGTCATAAGGTGCCTAGTAATTTTTGATATCAGGTGTATGTTGTACTACGTGATACAACCAATACTTTATATATCAGATACGCGCATTATGAAATTATATACAAAAGACGTCAGTTCTGTTCTTCTTTCTTTGCAAACACAAATTACAACGGGATTAAGTCAGAAGGAAGTTGATATAAGGCAAAAAAAATTTGGGTTTAATACTTTGCCCAAAGCTATTCATCCATCTCTTTTTTCTATCTTTATTGATCAGTTTAAAAGTCCTTTAATTTATTTGCTCGCAGTTGCTGCGGGCATTATTTTTTTGTTTGGACAAGATACATTGGATGCTTTTATTATCACAGGAGTGCTTCTTTTTAACTCTATTTTAGGAACGGTTCAAGAGCAGAGTACGCATACGATTATTGAGAGTCTTGAAAAGATGATTAGTACTGACGTAATCGTTGTCCGTGATGGAAAAAGGCATATTGTTCCAGATGAGCAACTTGTTGTTGGAGATATTATTATTTTGCAAGAAGGGCAACAGGTTCCTGCAGATGCACGTGTTATAGAATCTCATGAGTTACGTGTTGATGAAGCAGTGTTAACCGGTGAAGCACATCCAGTGCGCAAGCAACATGATGCATTAATTGGGATTCATGCACTTGCAGATCGTTCAAATATGATTTATCGGGGAACCTATATTTTATCAGGATCCGGAAAAGCTGTTGTGGTAGCTATTGGATTAAAGACTGAAATTGGGATGATTCATAAAACAGTTGAAGGAATTAGTACCGACATTCCGCTCAGAAAAGAGCTTGATCATCTTTCTTATATTATTCTTCTTTTTATTATTAGCATCTGCGCAGCATTATTTGTGGTAGGAGCATTGGCCGGAAAACCGTTGCAAGAATTGCTTGTTATGTTAACAGCACTTTTTATTTGTGTTGTTCCAGAAGGGCTTCCTGTTGCTCTTACGCTTATCTTGGTTGCCGGTGCGCATCGTATGGCAAAAGTAAACGTTCTGGTAAAAAATTTGCAAGCGGTTGAAGCGCTCGGTCGAGCAGATGTTATTTTGGTAGACAAAACGGGTACGTTAACCAGAAATGAAATGATGGTAAGTGCAGCATACGTTGATCATCATTTTTGGGTTATTGATGGAGCAGGGTACCATGCAAAAGGATTTATTTATAAAAAAGATAGTTCTTGCAAAGAAGAGTTGCCAGTTTCTGAAGATATAAAAAAAATAGCAACAGCATGTTCTTTGTTAAATAATACAGAAATAGAGTATGATGCCAAAAATGATAATTTTTTGGTAAAAGGTGATCCAACAGAAGCGGCTTTATATGTGTTTTCTCAGAAAATGCGCATAAAAAAAGAGCTTCTTGATGCAGAATATACATTATTATATGAGATCCCTTTTGATCAAAAAAATCATTATCACGCAGGATTTTTTGAGCATAAGCAAGGAGAAAAAACTGAATATATAGCCTTTTTGGTAGGAGCCCCAGAAACTCTTATCAATCGCTCTTCTTTTATTGATCAAAAACAAAAAGAGGGGCTTTCCCAATTGCTTGAAAAAGGGTTACGAGTTGTTGCGGTTGGCTATAAGGTTCTGCAAAAAGAGATGCTTGTACTTGAAGAAAGTCAATCAAGGCAAGAACAGTTTGCGGCATTAGTAGATCAGGGTATTTCTGTTTTGGGCTTTCTGGGAATTGAAGATGCAATCCGCAGTGATGTTGCTCAAAGTGTGGCTGATGCAAAAAAAGCAGGGCTTTTTACGGCAATGTTGACAGGGGATCATCAAAAGACGGCTTTGCAGGTAGCAAAAGCGGTGGGTATCTATACGGAACAGGATAAGGCTTTGGATGGGGCTGAGCTTGATGCGCTTTCCGATGCAGATTTATTGCAGCAACTTTTTAAAATAACCGTTTATTCGCGCTGTTCTCCGCAACATAAAATGCGTATTGTTAACCTTTTTCATACACAAAAGCATATTGTTGCAATGACTGGTGATGGGATAAATGATGCGCCATCGTTGGTTGCAGCGGACCTTGGTATTGCAATGGGCAAAATTGGAACCGAAGTTGCAAAACAAGCAGCGGATCTTATTTTGCTTGATGATTCATTTGTGACTGTTGTGCATGCAATTGAACAAGGAAGACATATTTTTTATTCACTCAAACGAGTAATCTTGTACTTTTTTGCGACCAATATGGGTGAAATTTTGATCGTGTTATTTGCGCTTGCTTGGGGAGTGATTACAAAGACAGAATATCCACTTCCGCTAACTGCGGCTCAAATTTTATGGCTTAATTTGGTAACGGATGCGTTTCTTGATGTATCGCTTTCTATGGAACCCCAAGAATCAGGATTACTCAATAAAGAATGGCTTTTAAAGAAAGAGCGTCTTGTGGATAGGGGGCTTATTGTAAAAATGTTTTATATGGCCTTCCCAATGGCTATTTGTTCTTTGTATGCTTTTTTAAGTATATACCAGACTGATTTGCCAAAAGCGCGAACGGTTACGCTTATTATGATGGCAATGTTCCAATGGTTTAATGCATGGAACTGCCGTTCAATGCATAAATCGGTTTTTTCTATCGGAATCTTTACGAATAAGTGGTTTTTATTGGCGGCCTCATTTGTGCTGTCATTGCAGCTTTTTGTAGTATATGTGCCATGGATGCAGTATATCTTTAAAACAGTTCCGCTTTCTTTTGCTGAATGGAGTACAATAATACTTATTTCATCTACGATCTTTTTTGCAGAAGAATTAAGAAAGGTTGTTGTTTTACGTATTTATAGATCCTGAGGATCTTTTAAAGCATTTTTATTCATTTTTTAGAAGGCCCCTTTTAATCGAGGGGTTTTTGCTTTCATATAGAATATTATATCGTGATTTAATAAAAAAAGCCTTTTAAAAAAGGGAAATATTACATCTTTTTTTTGAATTTTAAAATTGCTTGAATATTTCAGTTTGGATTTATTATATTGAAGTAGACATGATATGAAGAAAGACAAGTTTGATAAAAAAGGTATTTTGATTTTTAAATTAAGGATATGTGAATAATGAATAAAGTATTAAAACAACTTCTTTTTATGGGTATGGCTTTTTCAATACATTCAGTATTTGCAATTGTTACCATCTCTAATGATTCGGGCATGCATATATCTGTTTATGTTACCGGTAAAGACTGTCCAAAGTCTGGTTATAATATGAAACCAGGAAGTGTGAGTAATTTTAAAAATTTTGGAATCTGTGGAAACGTAGTAACTGTAAGAGTAGATAAATTGGTAAATGGGAACGCTGAGTCATTGCTCGATGAGCAAGAAGTGTCAGACCTGAGTGATAATATGAATTTGTCAATTACAGAAACTGAAGTTATCAAGCAAGATGAAGCACGAGTACCAACTCCGATTATTCGGAGTGGACGAGGAAGCCGAAGAAAATAAGTATAAAAATTAAAAGTTAGATGTACATAGGTGTCACCTAAACCAATAAACAAGGAGTTCGTATGAACAAGAGTATGGTAAAACTAGTAGCATTAGCGCTTATCAGTGCAGCAGCGGTTTCTTCTATTCAAGCAAAAAGCTGTAAAAAAGAATGTGAAGTGGCAGAGTGTGAGTCTGCTTGGACTAATAATGCTGATCACACAGTTTCTCTTAAATTTATTCCAGGAAAATGCAAAGGTCGCATGCACTCACGTATGTGGAAGAGAATGAAAAATATTTTGCATGCAAAACATGTTCGCTCTGGTGAGCAAGTAAGAGTAACTATCCCAACAGACTCAGATATGACTCTTCTTGTGCGCCGTGTTGGCCCTTCAAATAGCGCAGCTTTCAGATATGAATTTGCAGCTGGTGAACTTTGTGGTTGCCACAGCATTGGATGCCCAGATGAATGTGGAGAATATTCAATAGGTAACTAATCATAGTCGTTAAAGCATACAATATAAGAGGGAGATGCGCTTTTGTGGATCTCCCTCTTGTGATTAAAAGGAGCAGTTTATGAAGTATATACCAAAAAAGGGCATATTATGCATGATGCTTGGATTTGGATTAATGCAAGCCCAAGAGCACCCAGAAAGTGGCTCTTTTTTTATTAATAATAACGTATGCCATAATATACAAGTAAAAGTAAAAGCAAAGTTTGAATCAGGATGGAGTTTTGAAACATTGCAGGTAACAAAAAAAGTTATGATGATACCAAGCAATGATCAAACAGAATCACCACCTATTTTGTTTGAAAATCCTTGTGCATTTGAGGTTTTGGTTCGTAAGGCGTATTCAAATAAAGATTTTCAACGTGTTTGGCATTCAAAAAAAAGTATAGAAAGCAAACAGTATTGTGGAGCAACACTTTTAATTACCCATAAAGATGGATGTTATCATGCTGAATGGTGTAATTAGTCTTTTTAAAAAAGGAATAAGTGTATGAATAATAAAAATGCCAAAAGGCATGTATATTTTTTGTTTTTTATTCTTGGAATCATGGCACACGATCTTTTTGCGGGAGTTTGGATACACAATACTACCAAGCACTCTTTTATGATTGAAATTAGACCTGTTGGTTCTACGCAATATACAAAAGCATGTATGATTGAGCAGTTTTCTTTGCAAGCAGATCAGACCAAAAAGCTCAGTGATGCTCAAGGGAACTATGCCTGTCCAGATATAGTTGTTTCTCTTTGGCATGCATCAAATTCTGATCATAGAGTTGAACAGCGTTTAAAATTAAGTGGTTATGATTTTGAAGGAAGTCGGGATGCTCCTGTTGCAAAAGATGAAGTAATTCGCATTGTACAAAGAGGAAAAGCTTTTTCCATTGAGTTAACGGAATAATATAAAATGATAAAGGAGCAAAGAATGAAAAAAATGATGCGCATAATAGGAAAGACTACCTTTTTTTTAATTTTTGCTTGTTCAGCAATGTTTGTACAAGCGCATGTTATTGTACAGAGTTTTGTTCAGCAATCAGTTGAAGTTGCAGTGTTGCCAGGACCAAAACAAAGTTCGGTTTGTACAAAAAAATTTGAGTTGGCTCCTTTTTCTCGAACGCAGTTAAGTGGGGGAGATGGAACATACGCATGTAAATCTGTTTTGGTACGTGTAAATAATCAAGCGCCGCAATTGGCAGATTTTTCTTCTATAGATCAACTAAAAAATAATGTGATTATTCAGATTATACCAAAAGAAACATCGTTTAATGTTCAGGTTGTTGCTTCTGCAAAATAAAGTAGATTGTACATATGACTAAAGAAGGGAGAACCGTTTTTAGTTCTCCCTTCTTTAAATTCTTAAGAAGATTGTTGGTTGGTTTGTGTTGAACCACCATTTCCATCGCGCTTATTGATAGAATCTAAAAAGTCGCGATTTGTTTTATGTTTTTTCATTTTTTCTATCAAGAATTCCATTGCTTCGATAGTGTTCATGGTAGAAAGGAATTTTTGCAATACCCACACTTTGTTTAAGTCATCTTTTGAAAGAAGCAAATCTTCGCGTCGTGTGCCAGACATGAGTAAATCAAAGGCTGGATAGATGCGGCGATTTGAAAGCTTTCTGGTCATATGGATTTCCATATTTCCTGTACCTTTAAATTCTTCATAAATAACTTCATCCATTCGTGATCCTGTTTCTATCAAAGCAGATCCAAGAATAGTGAGCGATCCACCTTCTTCTGTAGCACGAGCGGCACCAAAAAAGCGTTTTGGATGTTGTAGTGCATTTGCATCAATACCACCAGTCAATATTTTGCCAGAAGCAGGAGCAACGGTATTATAGGCGCGTGCAAGTCGGGTGATTGAGTCAAGAATGATGGCAACATCTTTTTTGCATTCAACGAGGCGTTTTGCTTTTTCTATAACGGCTTCAGCAACTTGTACGTGGCGTTCGGCAGCTTCATCAAAGGTTGAGCTAATAATTTCAGCAGAAGATCCTTTTACTGCGCGTCGCATATCAGCAACTTCTTCAGGGCGTTCATCAATAAGAAGTACAATTAAATGCACTTCAGGATGGTTGGCAATGATACTTTTTACAATTTCTTTAAGAAGAACAGTTTTACCAACTTTTGGAGGTGCAACAATGAGTCCCCGCTGCCCCTTCCCAACCGGAGTAAAGAGATCCATAATACGAGAAGAAAGAGCCGTAGGATCAAATTCTAGGGTAAGTTTTGATTGAGGATAAATAGGGCTGAGGCGATCAAAGGTAGGGCGATCAAGCATTGTTGCAGGTTCAGCACCATTTACAGAGTTTACCTTTAAAAGGGCAAAGTATTTTTCCCCTTCTTTTTGCTTGCGGATGGTTCCTTTTATCATATCACCAGTACGGAGACCAAAGCGACGAATTTGTGAAGGAGAAACGTACACGTCATCCGGGCTTGAAACATAATCAAAAAAAGGAGAACGTAAGAATCCAAATCCATCAGGAAGTTTTTCCAAAACGCCTTCAACTTCCATCTCTATATCAGGGTTTGCTTCGCAATATTTAATTTTTGAAATCAGTTCATCCTTGCTCATGAGGACAGCGCCAATAATTCCTAAGCGACGAGCATACTGATGAAGATCAAAAAGCGGACGTTCTTCAATAGGACGAGTATCTTGTTGCCATTCACGCTCTTTGTCTTTTTGGCGTTGTTGGTCACGACGTTGATTCTGCTGTTGTCGATTTCCGCTACTTTTGTGATCGTGAGGTTGTTGCTTATGATATTTTTGTTTATTTTTTTGATGAGAATGGGGCTGCTTGTGCTGCGATGATGGTTGCTGGGACGAAATGTCTTGGACAGTATTAAGAGCTTCACCTTCCCCCTTAGGTTCCTGCGTTGATGCAGAAGCTGTATGTGGAGTGGTTTCTTTTTCCACAGTAACGTGCGTATCCTGCTTTTGAGTTAATACTGATTCCTGATCTTTGTCTTGCTCTTTCATGCAGACTCCTCTGTAAAAATGCGTATACATTAACGGTACATACAAAAGAAAACCGATAATGGAATGTAGCTGTTATTTTATACTGCGATAGGTTAGTGAGAAATGCGCGTCGGCTGTAAAGAACGTGCCGACGCACTCCAATAAATTATGATATTTTTTCTTAAGGTAGTATTAATTTTTATTTTCCGATAGCGGAACGTATGTACATCATAACAGGGCTTGCAACATAAATGGAGGAGTATGTGCCAAAAATAATTCCCACGAGCAACACAAGTGAAAGATCGTGAAGAGCTTCTCCGCCAAAAAGGAACATGATTGTTACCGGCAATCCTGTTGAGACACTCGTTAAAATAGTTCGTTTAAGGGTTTTGTTCAAACTTATATTTACAATATTTTCAAGGGATTCGCCAGATCGTTTTTTTAAGGTGTCTCTAATTTGAGAAAAAATTACAATCGTGTCGTTGATTGAATATCCCAAAATGGCAAGTATCCCACCAATAACATTTACAGAAATCTCTCGGTCTAAAAAGAGAATTAATGCAAGCAAAACAAACGCGTCATGTGCAAGTGCAATAACAGCACCGGCTGCATAGGCAAAAGACCAAAAACGAAGTGCAATATAAGCAAGCAGGATAATAAGTCCCAAAAATACCGCGTACATTGCTTTCCAGCGCAATGTTTCTCCAACACCAGGTCCAACACTTTCATTCTCCAAAAGAATGATGTTTTTCTCTGGAAAAGTAGTTTGCAGGCCTTCGAGCATGCTTTGAGCAAGTCCTTTTGTTTCTGAAACAAATTCTTTTACGCGAACAATAAATTCATTGCCAGAAAGAGTTCTTATCGTTGCAGAGTCCCATCCTTGCAAAGAGAGAGCATCTTTCAGAGAGATATCACCTATCGGGCCATCCGCTCTAAAAAGCAATTGAACCCCACCAGTAAAATCTATACTGTATGAAAATATATGACCACGCGTTTGGTATCGGTATACACAAGTCCCTGCAAATGCAAGTAACAGTGTAAGCGAAAACACATAAGAAGCACTACGCCATTTCAGAAAATCGATCATACTAGCTCTCCGTCAGATGTCCGTCTAATCTATTGTTGATTCTTGCCATATACAGGCACCTAACAACTATTGCAAAAGTTCTTATCTTTATCAAGTACAAATAGCAGTAAGAAGCCTATACGATAGAAACGTAACGACGACCTTTAACGCCATAATGAAACTTTACAACGCCTTGAGCAACTGCAAAAAGAGTGTCATCTGAACCACGACCAACACCTTCACCTGCATGAATTTTGGTTCCACGTTGTCTTACCAAAATTTCACCACCGGTAACAGCTTGTCCATCAAATAACTTAACGCCCAAACGTTTGCCAATACTATCACGACCATTCTGAGTAGAACCACCAGATTTACTTGTTGCCACCGTCTTATCCTTAAAAATAATAAAAAATTTTTCTCTGATACTATGATTAGTTCACATTTTGTGAAATATCAGAGCTGCTCTATATAAGTAGCCAGACACTATACATATTACC
Organism: uncultured Pseudomonadota bacterium; assembly: GCA_964440325.1. Classification (GTDB taxonomy): domain Bacteria; phylum Babelota; class Babeliae; order Babelales; family Vermiphilaceae; genus CAYTRW01. The sequence goes on along the minus strand of CAYTRW010000006.1, from coordinate 36,034 downwards.
TTTTTATCTAATGTTGTCAAATTTCAGCCGCATCGTTTTTTTATTGATTTGCTATACTAAGGGTAGTTTTGGGACGTCTAAAAGAAAGGTTATATGCATATAAGAAAGTTTCATGAATTGGTAGCTTTGCTCCCCATGTATTTGGGAAAAAATCCTGTTATTGTGGAGGCGGGTGCTTTTAATGGATCAGATACGCTTCGGCTTAAAAAGCTTTTCCCTGAAGGGATTATTCATGCCTTTGAGCCAGTGCCATTCTTATATGAATGTTTGGTAAAAAAAACAAAAGGGGTTAATGGGATTCAAACATATACTTATGCATTGAGCAACATTAATGGATCAGCGTTAATGTGGGTTGCGCATAAAAAGAACAAGCCTGATACTCCTTCTCAAGCGAGCTCTTTGCGTGCCCCCTTGGGGCGATTAAAGGATGCTGCAATGCAGTTTCCGTATACTATACACGTTCCGACCATTACGCTTGATGATTGGGCAAATAAATATGGGATTAAAAGGGTAGATTTTTTGTGGCTTGATATCCAGGGGATGGAGCTTGCTGTTTTGCAGGCTGCACCTAGTGTTATGAAAAATGTTTCTGTGGCGCTTATAGAGGTCGCATTTCAAGAAGGGTATAAAGAAGAACCCCTGAGCAAAGAGGTTTGTGCGTGGATGAAAGGTCAAGGATTTGATCCTGTTGGCTATGATTTTGACCCTGCAAAAGAACAGACAGGAGCTTTTTTTGGGAACATTTTATTTGTAAAAAAGCAGCAACGATGATTTTATTGTGTTGGCACTTTTGGTAATAATTTTTTATGGTATTGCGCTGTGTTCTCCAGACGTTTTTTTAAAGAAATCGTCGAATGAGTTTGCACGAACGGACTTAAAAGAATGTTGTTCATAACAATGCGGCCCTTGCCCATTCGACGATTTAATTTGGAGTTAGATCAGACTTTTTTTTTAATAGTACTTCATGATCTTGAGTGTTGTTAAGTGTACAAAATAGTAATAGAGCTTAATCATTCCAGCTTTTTGTTGATGTATCATTTTCAATTGCTTGAAACTTTTTTTTGCGGTAATTTTTTGGCATCCAGCTTTTTGCCCACCAATGTACTGCCAAAGACCCTTGTTTTTCCCATTCTTCATATTGAATGGTATTTTCTTGAGATCCTAATGGATAAAAATAAAGAGCAGGAAGTATGATATCGCGTAGTCCTGATTCTGCTTCATCTTTACTAAATAGATAAATCATTCGGGTTATATGAACAGGGCCTGTTTTTTGAGGGGCACCTTTTAGGATTTTCCAGTTATCTTTGATATGTATTATCGCTTTTTGGATAACAGGATGATGAGGACGGGCTCCAAATATGCCGTTTCCGACTTGAATAAACCCAGAATCAATAGGTTGAAGACCAATATAAAAATCATAGGTGTGATGTAAGATATCTAGAGGGGCAAGTGCTTCTATGTCAATATCAAGATATACTCCACCAAAACGATAAAGAATTTCAAGGCGTGCAATGTCAGACTTCATGCCATAATTAGTAGTTTGATCATAAAATTCTTGATTATAGAGTCCTAGTTTCTCAATTCTTTCATCTGTCCAAAGAATGTATTGCCATTCTGGTCCCTTATGCATCTGTATCCATGAAGCCATAAAAGGTTCAAATGCTTCAGGAACTTTTGATCCAAGCCATATTTGGTGCATAATTTTGGGTATTCTGGGCATATGATCCGGCTGCACAATGCTTGGATTAATAGCGTTGTATCGATTTTTAAAAAATGCATAGAGAGAGTCTTCATCAATTCCCACAATACTTTTTGTTATGGGAATTGTTTTTTCTTTTACGTGAGGAGTATACTTCATCGCAGTATCAAAATTATGATGCTTCCATGCAAAAATTGGTGTAGGAATTATTGTTAAGCAAAAAAGAAAAGTTATATATAAATGCTTTTTCATTTTTTTAATCCTTTTTATGTAAAAAACGAACATACTGTTTTTTGGGGTGATTACGCTTATTGTTATACTTTATGTAAACATCTATAAAAAAGAAGGGCAACCATGAAATATATGTATGCACCCTGGCGTGCAAAGTATGTCCAAAAAAAAGAAAAAAAAGATGAAAGCTGCGTGTTTTGTGGTGCAATAGAAAGCGTACAAGATGCTTTCCATCGTGTGGTATATCGATCTGAATCATGGTGCATATTAATGAATAAATATCCGTATAATGCAGGGCATCTTTTGATGGTTCCAGCAGTTCATATTGCAGATATGCAGGATCTTTCTTGTCAGGCTCAACAAGAAGGATTTGCTTTAATTGCCAAAACGTCTGCTATTTTAAAAACCACTCTTCTTGCGCATGGTGTTAATGTGGGAATAAATATGGGAAAAGCAGCAGGTGCAAGTATTCTTGATCATTTGCATGTACATATTCTTCCGCGCTGGGAAGGAGATACTAATTTTTTCCCAACGCTTGCACGCGTTAAGCATGTATCTGTAGACATTGAAACATTGTATATCCAGTTAAAGGAGGCATTTGAAGGGCGCTCATCTTTATAGTTGGATAGGGTTTATACAAAAAACAGCCGTCAGCGTTATTGTAAAAATGAATGATATTTCTTTTAATTAACGATGATGTTTTATCGTGTGATTTTTTGGTTAAAAATCCTTCTCTTACAAGAGATGTTCCCATTGCTTTATCAAAAGAGGGAGAAAACCCAAGTTCAACGTTATGTGTTTGAAAGAGTGAAACAAGTGCCATTAATAATGAAAAAGAGCGGACAGATGTAATGTTTGGGATATGTAAATCAAGCCCTTCATATGGTTTGTTTTGTGTGCCACGAGTATATTGGTTAAAAGATGATTCAATTCCATGAGAACTGAGAATTGTTTGTGCTTCTTTCCAACACGATTCAGTAACGGTTCCTGATGGGAGACCTATTTTTTGAAAAGCTTGCGATGTTCCAACGCCAACATCAAAAGGTCTTATTTCAGATAAAAGACCAAGAAAACTATATCCGTGCGCAGACTTTAAAGATGTAATGTTGGGAGAAAGAGGCGCAAGAAGTTCTTTTTTGGGTTGAACATCGCGTGAATATTCAGCCATAGAAAGAACAAAAAGATTTGCATGAACGGGAACTATTTTTTTATTAAAAAAGAGAGCAAGCTCGCCAATGGTCATTCCATGACGGAGTGGTATTGGTGCGATAGAAATAAAAGAGTGAAGATTTTTTTCAACCAATGGGCCCTCCATATTTCCTCCCAATAAATTTGGCCTATCGCATACAAGAAGAGGAATTTTTGCATGTGCGATGGCTTCAAGTACGCGGTAAAGCGTTGAAATATAGGTATAATGACGCATTCCTACATCTTGCATATCAAAGATAATAAGATCAAAACCGTCAAATTTTTCAGGTTCAATTATTTTTTTGTGTTCATGTTGGTATAAACTTATTACAGGGAGTCCTGTTTTTTCATCAATATCATTGTGTACTGATTTTCCTGCAAGAACTGTTCCGTTAATACCATGTTCTGCGGTAAATAGTGTGCAAAGTGGAATCTTATTTTGGATAAGATAGTCTATTGAACGGGTGCCATCTTGTGTTTTGCCTGTTTGATTTGTTATTAATCCAATTTTAAGATTTTTGGGATTTTTTTTAGTGATATGGGCGATTGTTGCAAGTGATATGTTTTCAATACCAAGTTTAAATGTATGGGTAGGAATAAAAAAGGTACTCAAAAATATTACTGGTATGCGAATGTTCATACAAGAGCTCCTTTAAAAAGTATTCTTTTTTCTTAACACTACTCTATGCAAAGCTCTATTTAAAACACAACAGATGGAGTAAAAAACAAAAAAAAACCTGTTTTTTTAATTAAAAAAGATTGTAGTTATTTTTTCTAAGTGAAAAATTAGTGCTATAAAAAGTTTGATATAGAAAGAAGCAAAATAATATATCATCAAATGAAGAAGGGATTTGCAAAATTTGCAAATCCCTTCTTCATTTTTTAAGAGTACCGTCTTATTTTTAGATCAAAACAAGGAGTAATGAAATTACTGACATAAGCTTGATCAAGATATTTAAAGCTGGCCCGGAGGTGTCTTTAAACGGATCGCCCACCGTGTCGCCAATAACAGCAGCCTTGTGAGCATCTGATCCTTTTCCACCAAATGCGCCTGCTTCTATAAATTTTTTCGCATTATCCCATGTTCCACCGCTATTTGCCATCATGAGCGCAAGTAAAACACCAACGATTGTTGAGCCTGCAAGCATTCCAGCAACTGCTCCTTTACCTAGTGTAAAAAACGTAACAACTGGTACAAAGACTGTTATTACCCCAGGCAAAATCATTTCATGCAAAGATGCATAAGTGCTAATTGCAACACAACGGTTGTAGTCAGGTTCTGCAGTTCCTTCCATAAGGCCAGGAATTTCTTTAAATTGTCGACGAACTTCAAGAACCATTTTGAGAGCTGCATCGCCAACAGAACGCATGGTAAGAGCGGAAACAATAAAGGGAACAACGCCACCAATAAACATTCCGGTCATAATAAATGGATCAAGGAGATTAACGACCGCTAAATTTGCTTCTTGTGCGTACGCAGAAAGCATAGCAAGTGCAGTAAGAAGCGCTGAGCCGATAGCAAATCCTTTGCCCATCGCAGCAGTCGTGTTTCCAAGAGCATCAAGTTTATCTGTAATTTTGCGCACAGAAGGATCAAGCCCTGCCATTTCTGCAATACCACCCGCATTATCAGCAATTGGACCGTATGCATCAACAGTCATGGTAATTCCTACTGTAGCCAACATAGAAACAGCAGCTAATGAAACACCAAAAAGAGCACTGAGCTTAAAAGCTACAAGTACTACTCCTGCCAAAATAATAACAGGTGCAACGGTTGACTCCATGCCGATAGACAGACCGTAAATAAGATTTGTTGCAGCACCGGATTGTGAACTATGTGCCACTCGCTCAACAGGCTTTCCGCTGGTATAGTGTTCTGTAACAAGTCCAATAACAATTCCTGAAACACAACCAAGAACTATGGTTCCAAAAAGAGCGATTTCCAAGTTAACGGCATGCATGTATGCATAGGTAATTCCCAAAAATGCAGCAATAGCAACATAGGTTGCATTTCTGAGCATTGCTGCAGGTTCAGCTTTTACAATAAGATTTGATAAAAGACCAAGAACCGAGCTTAAAAGACCAATTCCAGAAAGAAGCGCTGGGAAGATAATATAACGGATATCTCCAGGAAAGCTGTTCATTGCCAAAATGGTTGCAGAAACAAGAGCTCCAACGTTTGATTCATAAATATCAGCACCCATGCCTGCGGTATCACCAACACAGTCGCCTACGTTGTCTGCGATAACAGCGGGGTTGCGAGGATCATCTTCTGGAATTCCCGCTTCTACTTTTCCTACAAGATCAGCGCCTACGTCTGCGGATTTGGTGTAAATACCTCCGCCGATTCGTGCAAAAAAAGCAACGAGAGATGCGCCAAGGCTAAAGCTGGTTAAAAGAAGGCCAAAGTTTTCATGCCCATAAAAAAAATACAGTAAAATGGAAAGACCAAGTAATCCAAAACTTGCAACGGCAAAGCCCATAACGCCGCCACCAAAAAATGACACTAAAAATGCAGCATGTTCGCCACCTTTTTCAGCGCTTAATGTGGTTCGTACGTTTGCAGTTGTTGCTGCACGCATGCCGATATAGCCAGTAATCATTGAAAATAGTGATCCCATAACAAATACTGCAGCAGGAAGCGGTTTGCCTGCACCAAAGATGAGTATTGCAGCAATCAAGCCTACAACGGTGCAGATAATTTTGTATTCAGCGCGCAAAAAAGTCATTGCGCCATCTTGAATAACATCAGCAATACGAGCAGCTTTTTTGTTGGTTACAGAAAGACTGTGCAAATACCATAAAAGGTATCCGACAACTATAAAACCAATACCTGCGATACCTCCAAGAAGTACGCTGTATTGTACACTTGATAACTCTGATATCATATATCTCCTATACCGGTGTTTTAATTGATATAATTCCAAAAGTTAGTGTAGCAACCTCTCTTTTTTTGTAAAGATAACCTCTTTTGCTCGGAGTCAATCATGCATAATAATAAAAATGGTATCAAAAAGATATTAGTGCTTTTTCTGATTATAATGCATTCTCAAGCAATAACTGCTCAAGAACAAAAAGAGTCAGAGATTGCTAATATATCAATAAGTCATGAATTTTTTTATAGCGTGGCGACAGGATTTTTTATTTATTCATCTGATCAAGAACCATCTTATTCACATGAATCAACTGCGCTTATACATACCTGTATAATGTGGCTTTTAACGGGGAATTTTGCGCAAAAAGGATCATTTGAGTTACAGTACAAGAATAAAAAAATAGTTTTTTCAAAAGGAATGATCAAGACATTTGTGTGTGCATTAGTACAGCTATATGCGCATGCTGCATGCAAAAATTCGTCATCACCAATAATACAAAATCTAGGAGGATGTATGGTATCAACGGTAGTGCGTCTTGTCTTTGAACTGTTACCAAAGAAGATGTGTTTTAATATATCATCGTATGGGTATAAAAAAAGGCAGATTATATAACATCTTTTTTATACCCATATTTCTGTTTTGTGCATGCAAATTATGAGGGTTGTTGACATTGTTTAAACGTAACAAGTTAACGATATTGGTATAAAAAACTATTAACAGACCCGAGCTTTACGAGGCTTGGATTTTTCTTTTAAAAGAATTTGTTGGTTAAGATTGGCTATTTCTCTTTCATCTTTAAAGCTTTGGTTAATCATGTGTGCGCCCGCTGAGATTAAGCCAACACCTATTGTTGCTTGAGTTGCCATTAAAACTTGTTCTTCACGAGAATGAGCCGTGCAAAAAAAGTTTGTTAAAGAGTGTCCAATTGCTATTCCACCAAGAGCAATTGCTCCCACAGGTACGGCAAGATTTAATCTCGATGATTGCTGATTGTAAGGAGTTTCAGAAGACATTGCAAAAAGAGAAGATTTGCCTGTTCCCAATAAAAAGATAAAAAAAACAATGTTTTTTATATTCATAGGTAAGATCCTTTCATATTATTTACATAACAACCATTGTATTAAAAAAGAAAAAATCGTCAACTTTTATTGCACAAACAGTCAAAAAAGTTTTGCAGTTATACAGTTTGGATAAAGAGTTTTTCTTTTCCAAAGTGATGAGGTCTCTTTTTTTAGGGTCAAAAAGCTTTTAATTCTGTCAATAATATTTGATCAATCAGAGCTTGTATGCAAAATACAATTGGTAATTGAGCATCATTTTACTTGTAGTACCACTATCGTCGTTTGGTGCAGGAGCATAAACGTAGTCGCCACAACTTGAATTCAAAGTATTTCCATATTCTACTTTTTCTATAAGATTTTTCATTTCATCAGACAGAGAGGTATTATTTAAAAGCTTTTTAGCAGTTTTTTTTAAAAGATACGGTTTGCAAAGTCTATGTGTCAATCGAGCAACTATGGCAGTGCCTAGAATAGGAGCCAAATTTTTAACTAATGTTGATGGTTCAATCATATTATTACGCAAAGCATACATGTAAGAGACTCCAGCAGCTCCATAAAAAAGAAAGAGCGCAGCCAATTGTGTTTTTGGCAATAAACTTACTGGATTTGTAACAAACTTTGCTTGGCCATAATAAGGACAGTTGTTGCCAAGAGTTGCGTTGAAGTGTTTATTATAGTCATGTGCAAACTTTAAAGCAGCAGTGTTTGCTGCGACAGACTCTTTTGTTACGGGAGGGATTTTTGCAACGGCATCTTTTTCTACATCAATAGCGTTAATTCCCATAGAATAGGATATATAGTTACTTTGAGCTATGATAAATAATAAGCAATATAAGGTACTTTTTTGCATGTTCATAAGAGAATCCTTAAATTTTTTATAAAACAACTTTTTTAAATAAGCAGTTAAAGCACGAGTTGTTGTAACTTCCTACATCACATATAGGCAAGTCTATTTGTAATTAATGGTATCGCTTTATTACTTTTTTGTCAAATGGGGGTTTTAAGGTCAAAAAAGCTCTTTTAAGCAGTCTTTGTCGCTAAAAAAAAGTTTTTCTTTTCCGATGATTTGATACTCATCAGGGCCTTTTCCAAGGATTGCGATTATTGAGTTTGGACCAGAAAGCTTTAAAAAGTGTGGGGTCAAAAGGACGATAAAAGACATTTTTTTTACACAGTTGTGAAAGAGTCTGTTGTTGGGAATATAAGATGTAGTTTTTTGGGAGTTGCTTGGCGGCAATACGGGCTTGATTGGTTCTTGAGTTATGATCAAAATAACTGCTTTGCATGTATTGCTCAAGCTGATCAAAAGAAGAAGTGTTGCAAAAGGCATAAAAATAGGGGGATACAAAACGTATCCCCCTATTTAAAATTGATCTAGAGTTTTTGGAGCAAAAAGCTTTTAATTCTGTCAATAATATTTGATCAATCAGAGATCGTATACAAAATATTGTTTTTCGTTAACTATAGCATATTTTCTAAATTTAAAGAAATCGCTTTGGATTTCTTCTTGTGATTTAAGAGCAAATAGGTATTTGCCCTTCTTACTAATATAAGTCTCTCCACGTTCTACTTTGCCTATAAGATTTCTCATTTCATTAGGCAGAGAGGGATCATTAAAAAGCTTGTTAGCAGTTCTTTTTAAAAGAAATGGTTTGCAAAGTCTACGTGCCAATCGAGCAACTATGGCAGAGCCTAGGATAGGAGCCAAATTTTTAACTAATGTTGATGGTTCAATCATATTATTACGCAAAGCATACATATAAGAGGCTCCAGCTGCTCCATAAAAAAGAAAGAGCGCAGCTAGTTCTGTTTTTGGTAATAAGATTTTTTCTTTTGTTTGGCGATAATTGTAACATCGGTGTTCATCAGTTGAGTTGAAAAATTTATTATAGTCATATGCCCACTGTAAGACGGCAAGGTTTGCTGCGACAGACTTTTTTGTTACGGGAGTGGCGACTACAATGGTAGCTTCTTCAGCAGTATCGTTAGCTTTCATAGAATAGGATATATAGCTACTTTGAGCTATGACAAGCAACAATCCATATATGATACTTTTTTGCATGTTCATAAGAGAACCCTTAAATTTTTTATAAAACAACTTTTTAAATAAGTAATTAAAGCACGAGTTGTTGTAACTTCCTACATCACATATAGGCAAGTCTATTTGTA
>CAYTRW010000006.1:12100-26710 GCA_964440325.1 uncultured Pseudomonadota bacterium | reverse complement strand
TTAAAGCACGAGTTGTTGTAACTTCCTACATCACATATAGGCAAGTCTATTTGTAATTAATGGTATCGCTTTATTACTTTTTTGTCAAATGGGGGTTTTAAGGTCAAAAAAGCTCTTTTAAGCAGTCTTTGTCGCTAAAAAAAAGTTTTTCTTTTCCGATGATTTGATACTCATCAGGGCCTTTTCCAAGGATTGCGATTATTGAGTTTGGACCAGAAAGCTCATAGGCTTTTTTGATGGCACTTTTGCGGTCCAATTCAATATAAATACGTTCTTTTGTAGCAGATAGCGCTTCTTTTTCTTGAGGGCTGTTTGTGAGCGGTTGTTCGCAAAAAGACATGATATCTTGAATAATAGTGCTTGGATCTTCTGAGCGAGGATTATCTGTAGTTAACACTATTTTTTGAGCCAAAGCGCAGCTGATTCTTCCCATTTGGGGGCGATTTTCTTTACTGCGTTCTCCGCCTGCTCCAAAAACAACGATCAAATCATTGGTTAGTTGCTTCATTGTAGAAAGCACGGTATAAAAAGAGAGTGGGTTATGAGCATAATCAATGATTGCACGGGCGCCATTGGCAAGAACATGCTCTTGCCATCTACCAGGAACTCCCTGGAATGTACTTATTGCAGTGCATGCGTCTTGCAAATTGATACCCAAAGCTGTTGTTGCGCCAAGAACATTAATACAGTTTTCACCGTTATACGTGCCAAAAAGTGCAGGACATGAGAAGGTATATTTTTCTTTAAATGCTTTTGTCTTTTGATAAAAAAGTGTGTAACTTTCTGGTTTTTCTTTATTTATTTTTGCGTATAAATAAGGAGTTGGAGAGTTTAGACTTACTGGTTTATAGCGCAGCCATTGATAACGATTTTTATATGCCCAAAGAAGAAGGCGATTTTTAGTATTAAAAATGAGGGGGGCGTTTTTTTTGAGCATGCCAAGAAGCATCATTTTTGCACCAAAATAGTCTTCAACCTTTGGATAAAATTCTGAATGATCTGGATATAAATTGGTTATAATTCCTGCAGACAATGGGATCCCTTCAACGCGTTCAAGACTTAATGCTTGTGCTGAAATTTCTAGCACAACATATTCCACTTTTTTTTGAATGCAAAGGGCAAAGAATTGATGCAAATAATCTGCGGGAGGTGTAGTAAGCATTCCTGGATAGGGAGTCCCATCAATATTGTTGCCTGCGGTGCTTATAAATGCGACCTTGTGGCCTGTTTGGGCAAGAATGTGTGCGGTTAAAAAAGTGGAGGTAGATTTTCCTTTGGTTCCGGTTATTCCAATAATTTTTAGAGAGTCGGCAGGATTGCCTGCAGCAAGAGCGCATTCTTTTGCAAAGAGAGCGCGTATTTTTGTTTCTGGCTCAATACGAAGTATTGCTCCTGCATTTTGTATTGCAAGAGCCAGCTTGTCAGTTACTGGATTTTCATCACTGATGACTATTGTTTTTGCGCCTTTTTGCAGTGCGTCTTGAATAAAGATGATTCCGTTATAGGTTGCACCTTTAAATGCAAAAAAAGTTGAATTTGGGCCAACAAAGTTTGTATGGCCCGTAACAGGAAACTGCAAGATAGGAAAATCTTTAACCTCTTTGTTCATGCATGCCCTTTCATTTCACGTGCAATGAGAGGTAAGAAATAGGTGATTGCGCATAAATTTAAAATCAGCATAAAACTATTAATAATTGTGGCAATATCCCACACCACAGAGACATCCATAATTGCACCCAAAAAGCTGCAAAGAGCATAGCATGCGATAAATGCGTGTACACCTTTTCCATTTGTTACATATAACCATGCTGCGCGAACAATATATGCGTAAGAAACGGCTACACCAATACCAAAAATAAGAGAAAGAATGGTGACGATAGGTCCTGCATAAATGCCAAAAGTTGTTTGATATGCAGCAATGGTCAATTCAGTACTTGTTGCACCTGAATTCCAGACTCCTGTTGTAACAATGCATAATGCAATTAAAAAACATACGCATGTGCTTACAAAGGTAGAAAGCATTCCCATAAGACCACTTTCCATTGGATCTTTGCTTTCTGTAAATCCAAATAAGATAGCAGCAGTTCCCAGTCCTGATTCTGTTGCCATTACAGATCGAGACATTCCCATTTGAACGGCTTGTTTAACGGTGATTCCTATTATTCCACCAGTTAATGCAATTGGATTGAATGCGCTGTAAAAAATAAGACCAAGCGCGCTTGGGATTGAAGCATAAAAATAACCAAGTACTCCAAATGCAGAAACAAAAAAAAGACCAACTTTGAGTGGTACAATCGCATTAGAAAGTTGAATAATTCGTTTTGATCCACCAAGTAATGCATAAAGCATAAATACAAAACAACAGATGCCAATCCAAAGGTTGCTCAGCATAGGCCACGTAGTTTTGAGGCTCAAGCAAATAGAATTTGTTTGCATACTGTTTCCGGTGGATAATCCAAACAAAATGCAACTTATGGCATAGCTATATGAAAGAATTTTGCCAAAAGGAAGATCCCGCAAATAAAGCATTGGACCTCCAAGAATAGCGCCAGTTCTTTTGCGTGCACCATACCAACTGCTCAAGAATACTTCAGCAAATCGAACAGACATCATGCAGAGCCCAAAAAAAACAACCCAAAAAGCTGCACCTGGTCCACCAGCGTGAATCGCAGTAGCCATGCCTGCAACGCTTCCGTTGCCAAGATTTGTGCTGAGCGTATTAATAAAAGCTTGAAGAGGAGTCATGCCGCCGTCATTTGTTTGTGAGGGACAAAAAACATTTGCCCAGGATTTAAAAAAGTAGCGAATTTGTACCGCTCTTAAAAAAAGAGTACATAAAATACTTATTCCAACCACAAAAAGAAGGACGGGAAGTGAAAGCGACCATTCCGTTATCAAGCTTATAATTGTACGCACATTCATACAAAATCCTTTGTGTTATGGGCAAAGAGATAGACATTACTTTGTAGAAATTTATACTACATACATACAATCATAATATTCTTTCTAAAAACCGCTATTTTTATGAAAATTTTTGCCTTTGATATTGGAGATCGTTGGACTGGAGTTGCTGTTTCTGATCCTGATGCATTGTTTGCACGACCATATACAACAATAGAGACAAAAGATTTAATTACATTTATTTCGGATGAGCTTGCTAAAGAGCAACTGAAAACGATGGTTGTTGGATATCCTCAAACGCTTCGTGGAACTGAAAGCGAACAAACAAGAAAAACGGTTGATCTTGTAAAAGAACTTGAGCGTGAATTCCCTACGATAGAATGGGTTTTGTGGGATGAGCGATTAACCAGCAGACAAGCGCAAACAATTTCAAAAAAAGGCTCAAAGAATATTCAAGTGCAAAAAGAAGAAAAATTAAAAGAGCATGCCCGAGCGGCAGCGTTTATTTTGATGTCTTACTTGGAGCGGTTGCAATTTCAAAAATCAAGCCATTATTAAAACAGAATATTTTATGGTTATTGCCATCTTTTTTAATAAAAATTAAAGGTTTTCTGTTAATTCTTAGCTTCTTTTTTTGTAACGTAGTTTGTTTTTTTAATAAACGGGCCTTATTAGGATGCGTTTTGTGTTTTTGGGTAATTTTTACTGTCCGAGAATGCAATGTTTTTACAAAATATTTTGTTGCTTTTATAAAGCATTGTAATGCTGGAATGAATAATGCTGCAACAACAAAAGGGTATGATGGTTCTCTTAGGTTAACTTTAAAGTGAGTATTATTTACCGATGCAAAAAGATTGTTTGTATATCCATCACGATTAATTTCACCTTTTACCGTGATAGGAATTTCTCCTATCAAGAATGAATCTTTATTTAAAAAAGAAAATTCTAAAAGGTGAGGCTTTTTTTCTGTATAAAATTTTTTTATTTCTTCTTGATTGTCTTTTATAGAGAGGGTATCAAGAATGTCCCCTGGCTTTGGAATATTTAAACAGAGCACAAGGTTGTATTCGTAAAAAATTTTATTTGGAACAGCAATTGGTTTGTCATTTGGCAAAAGAGAATCCATTGCATAACGATCAAGAACGCGTAATAAAAATCCTTTATGCTTAAGTATTTTTATTGCTTGCTTTAAAGTTCCTGTTGGCGCAGCATTTGGGTTTAAAGTAAAATTCTTAATTGTAGGTGTAATATCAAAACGCCCCAATGTGGCAGATGGATGTAGGTTAAAAGTGCCATCAAGGGTTAAGAAAGAGTTATCATTGCGGCTTTGTATGCAAACCTTAGCATGTTCTTTTTTAACCAAGGTTGGATTGGATAAGAAAAAGTTTGTTTTTGAACAGTCTATTTTTGGAAGAAGTATTCCTGAAGGATGATGTTTGTTTAAACGGAGTGAAATATCTAGCTCTGCCGATGGAGAAGGGGTATGCGTAGCCAAATTTGTTTGAAAGCAGCCAGTTGATGATATAAATAAAGAGTTAAGAAGTACAAAGGCTAGACTTTTTGTATAAAAGCGCAAATAATAAATTCTATTAAAAAGCATTAAACAATCCGATCCATTTTTTAATTACACATTGAGTTTAACAGAGAATTCTATTTTGTAAAGTGGATAAACTGGCGTAACAGTCAAAATTTTTATCTATGAATCTGTATTTCTTGACAAAAAAAGCAATGACTGTTTAGGATACCCAAGGATAAGGCAGTGCGCTGTGGTGATTGAGGTATAGGGGGAGTTATGAAGTGTAAGAAATGTGATGGCCTGATGGTTCTGCAGTCTTTTTTTGATCACTTTCTTAATTTTGAAGGGTGGAAATGCCTAAATTGTGGTAAAATAATCGTTAAAAAAGAGAAGACAATCGAATATGATTCGTTTAGTCTTTTTTATCAGCAGCAAAAATGTCGAAACAAAAATTAATAATTCAGTGATTTTTTTATGTATTATCTTGTTATTCAAAATGATTTTGCCGAATGTTCGGTAGCATTGTTTTTTGAAAAAACAAAAAAAGGTGAAGTAGTAAAAGCAAATCATGAAGCTTCAAAAAATTTGATTGCAGCGATAGAATTTCTCCTGGAACAAGAACAGAAAAAGCTTGCCGATATGCATTGCATAATGGTAAATACAGGTCCAGCACCGTATACCGCTCTTCGTACCACGATTGCTCTTATAAATGGGATTGCTTTTGGAACAGCCATTCCGCTTATTCCTGTTGATGGCTTACGAGCATTTCTTGCAGAGTATTATGAAGATAATAAGCCTACATTAGCAATTCTTAATGCATTTGGAAACGATGTGTACTATGGATTGCAGATAGGAGAAGTAATTCAGACTGGTTGGCTTTCTTTTGATGCATGTATCGCATTAATTAATGAATTTGTATTAACACAGCCATTGCGATTAATAGGGAATGGAATTGATTTGTATAAAGAAAAGTTAGCTCTTTTGTTAAAGCATAAATACTATTTTGTTGATCCGCTTCCTTTAACATGTAGTGTGGATGGAGTTATGCATTATGGATATGCGCAACTACACACGATAAATGATCAAAAAATGCAGACTTTGTCGATAGGCTATTTAAAAACATATCAACCATTCAAAAAGTAATTGAATAAAAGAGGGCTGCTTGATTTTTTTCAAGCAGCCCTCTTTTATTCATGTCCTGTAGACAAAAAAATCTCTTTTGATTGACCTCTTTTGCTTCCATGCAAAAGACCAACGCTTGCTGTAAATAAAAATAAAATAAGTAGTAATGACCAAAGATCTGTTCCTTTTTTATTCATATTAAGCTCCTTTTTATAAACACATTATTGTTTCTTCTCCTCCTCTAGCAAAAGCCTAATGATGAATTATAAAAAAAATCAACAATGTTTCAAGTACAAATAGAATCTTCTGTTTGGAGTGCGTTTTATGCTTTATAAAGAGATCGAAGCATTCCGCAAGAAAGAACAATAGCATCTTGAGCTCTTAATATGGTAGGAGTAAGAGAAAGAAGCATGCATTGTTTTTGTAAAAGAGCTTCTTTTTCTGAGGGAGAGAGATCTCCTTCAGGACCAACAAGAATCATATACGACTCTGTAAAAAGAGGGGATTGGTGAATAAAAGTTGAAAATGCCATTCCTTGTGGATCACAAAAAATAAGCGTAGAGTCATGTTTTTTGTCTAAAATTTGTCTAAAAAGGATAGGGGGATTAATTTGAGGGAAAGAAAAATGTTTTGATTGCTCTGCTGCTGCAATACAAATTCGTTCTAATCGAGCAAGTTCGTTGTTTCCGCCCCAAGAGCGTTGTGTTTTTTCAGTGATAATAAGTTGTATTTCATTAGCGCCAACTTCACATAAACGTGAAACGGCTTCTTCTGTTTCTTGTTTTTTTAAAAGTGGTAGGACTGCAGTAATATGAGGGGTCAAAGTAGTATTGTTGCTTTGAGATATAAGCGTTGCTCGTATCTTCTTTTTTTCAATTGTGGTAATAACAATAGAAGCATGTTTTGTTTGAGTAAACAAAATAAGAGAATCATTGTTTTTTAAGCGTAAAACATTTTGTATCCGAAAAACTAATTCTGGCTCATTGATATCAATCTCTGAATGTGATAAATGTGCGTTAAGATTAGCATAATACAGTGCAAAAATGTGTTTATGATTGAGCATGGTCTTTTTTATACCCTACTAATTTTTTAAGTTGCATCTTCATGAGAGCCAAGGATTTGAGGGAGCTCTTTTTAAAAGATTCATATCGAGAATTGGCCGAAAATATAAATTGAGCAAGGCGAATGATAATCCAGTTTTTTGCGCGTTCAAAAAGGGATGGTTCAGGAGTGCTAATATCAAGAAAAGGATCGTCTTCGTAGGTGCTAAAAAAATCATTGGTAAACAAAGGAGCATCGTGGATAGAAGTATCCACAGAAGAAATCTGAGAGTTAACATAATTAGCAGCTAATATTGATGGAGTGCTGCATGTAATAATAATGGTAAAAACAAATAGAGCAAATTTTTTAATTGCCATAGATTCCCTTATACATATCAAAATATGCTAAATTGTAGAATTCTTATTAATTGGTAATGGTACTATGATGGCGATATATGTCAACTTTTGTACGTAATGAAAGAGCTTGAAAAGAGAGAAAAGATGAACAAAAAACGACCTCTTATGCTAGTAATTTTGGATGGCTTTGGATATAGAAAAGCGATTATAGGAAACGCAGTTGCTGCTGCAAAAATGCCTTTTTTTTCTTCTGCATGGAATCGTTATGCGCATGCATTATTACAAGCGTCTGGAATATTTGTAGGACTTCCGCATGGATATATTGGAAACTCTGAGGTTGGGCATACTACTATTGGGGCTGGAATAGTTTGTAAGCAACCAATGAGTATCATTAATGATGTAATCGCGCAGCATGCATTACATAAAAATGAACCATTCCATGAACTATGTAAAAACATTATTTCTCATAATGCACGTTTGCATGTGATGGGGATTTTATCAGATGGGGGAGTGCATGGACATATTGATCAATTGCTGGCATATATCCAGACAGCATATGATTTTGGGGTACATTCTATTATAGTACATCCTTTTTTGGATGGGAGAGATAGCTTGCCTTGTTCTGCTGCAATGTATCTTGAGCGGCTTGAGCAGGTTATAAAAAAGTATCCCGGTGTGCACATTGGTACTATTCATGGACGCTTTTATGCGATGGATCGTGATCATAATGAAGAACGCACAGAAAAAAGTGTTACTGTTTTAACAGAAAAAACTCCTGTGCGCTTTAGTTCATGGCAAGAGGTTCTTGATCATGCGTATAAAAAAGATATTACTGATGAATTTATACAACCGGAAATTTTAATGAGTGATGGGTATATACAAAAAGGGGATGGCATTTTATGTACTAATATTCGACCAGATAGGATGCGACAGCTTGTTTCTGCTTTGTGTAACAAGCAAAAAAAAATAGCCTTCCAAGAACTTGTTACTGCTGTTCCGTATACAGACCAATCTTGTGCAAAAGCGCTTTTCTATCCTATTCATCCACAAATAACGCTTAAAGATGTGCTTAATGAGTATCACAAGCGAATATATACCATTGCAGAAACAGAAAAATATGCACATGTTACCTATTTTTTTGATGGGGGGAAAGAGGTTATATTTCCGTATGAGACTCGCGTTCTTATTCCTTCTTTAAAACGAGAAAAATATGATACAGATCCTGAAATGTCTGCGCAAAAAATAACCAACATGCTTAAATATTCTTTGCAAAATGATCCGCATGATTTTTATTTGGTTAATTATGCAAATGCTGATATGGTTGGCCATTCAGGTGATTTTTTAGCAACAGTTCGTGCTGTTCAATATTTGGATACACAGTTAGCTATTTTATATCAAGAGGTAGTTCAAAAGCATGATGGAATTCTTTGTATTACTGCTGATCATGGTAACGCGGAAGAAATGGTTGATATGTATACTGGTTTTCCAAAAACATCACATACTACAAATCCAGTACCGTTTTTAATGATATGTAACAAGGATCGCTGTGCGCCCAAAAACATACCACTTTACCAGCTTGCTGATATAGCGCCATTCTTATTGCAATGCATGGATTTGCCCGTGCCCAGATCAATGAGACGGTGTTGTTAAGGTATTATTTTTTGTGCATTAAATCATAAAAATAGTACACAAAACTTTCATCGCGATATGATTCTATAAATCCAACTCCTTCATATGCTTTTTGTGCTGGAATATTATCAACGCGGGTAAGAATCATGGCATATGGAGCCCCTTTTTGCTTTATTTCATGTAAGCAAAACTGGACCATTCTTTTTGCATATCCTTTCCCGCGAAAAATAGGATCAACGGCAATAAAAAGAATCTGTCCAAGATCTTTTCGCTTAAAATAATATGCGCAAAATCCTGCAAAAACTCCATTTATTCGTGCGGTAAAAAGTTGAAGTGCACCTTTAAATGAAGATTGTTGTTCACTGGGAGATTTAGTATCAAGCATGTGTTCTACGCTATACCCAGGTGTTGCGGTAAGCCAGTATCGTTCTTTTTCAAAAAGATTAATAATTTCTTGGCGATCAGTTTTTGCATTGTAGGGAGTCAAAAAAGATTGATTGTAAAATGAAAAAATAAGGGCTGCAATGCCAGCTAAAACAAAAAGTGCGATAATTACAAAAAAGTGTGCATGAGATTTGCGAGACTGGTCAAACATGAAGGGCTCCAGGATTATTTAAATATGTTTTTTAGAGTACCAGCTCTAGCTGTTAAGTTCAATGATGGCAGCGATTCATTTTGAGTTATATCTAATAGCACGGAGCATAAGCCCATGAGCGGGAGCTTTGGTTAAATGATGATGGGGATTTTTGGCATCAAGAACTTTTTTTACGAGCGATATTTGTAGCGATTTGCGAGCAGCAACATGAACTGCTGCGCCTACAATGCGTCTAATCATATATCGCATAAAACATTTACCTTTTACTGTAATGCGAAATACTCCAAAACGTTTTATGAATGAGCATTCTATGGTGTCAATTGTGCGAATTGTATCTGTATTAAAATCATTTTGGGTAGTAAAAGATTTAAAATCATGTTTTCCAATAAAAAAAGAAAGAGCCTGTTTTAGTTTTTCAAAATCTATGGGATATGGATAGTACCATCCGTATCGCTCAACAAAAGGAAGAGGTTTTTTTACAAAAATATGATAATAATAAACTTTTTGCGTTACGTTATACCAAGGGTGAAAAGGCTCAAGGAGTCTTTCTATCGAGCGTATAAAGACGCCTTTTTTTAAAACGTTATTCCATGCAGAAAGCATTGTTTTGGGGTCCATGCAGAGCTCTGTACGAATGAGCGCGACTTGACCAAGGGCATGTACGCCTGCATCTGTTCGTGAAGCACCAAGAATCCCTATAGGATGTCCAAATGTTTTTAAAAAACTATTTTTTAGTTCTTGAGCAACCGTATGATGATGTGCAGGTTGCTCCTGCCATCCAAAAAAATCTGAGCCATCGTAAGCGATTATTAGTTTATAGCGATAAGCCATGTAGATAATGTGTAATGTGGTATTTTAGAATATAGGTTTATACTATACCATATATTTGTTTTAAAAATAGCATGGCAGAAAACAAATCCTTTGTTGTGTATATTTAAATAAAAAAATATACACAGATTAATAAAGATAAATTTAAATATGTAAATATATTAACAAAACTCATGCCTCGACTTTTAATGCAAGGCATAAGTTTTGTTAATGAACGAGTTTTTTGAGAGTCAAATAAAGCGACTGGTTCAAAGAGAGCTCGCCAAACTCATTTGGGATACTTTATTACTCATATCCAAAAAATTTAACCATTTGTATTCCCCAACTTTGTAATTCGGGAGTAGGTAAGCAGGTCCAAGGTTGTGGTTCTTTAGTTTGTCCAGCATGAACCTTTTCGTTGAATTCCAATAATGCTGCTCCATAAATATCTGGCACAAAAGCACTGTGTGCAAGCATAAGGGTTTCTGGGTTAAAAGAAGGATCAGTCTTTTGAATAAAAAAACCGTCTTGATAATAAAGAAGCCTTGTGCGCAAAGTAGAAGAATCCAATGCCGTTATACGGGCGCCATTAGTTATAGGGAAAATGGGAAATTGATTAGGAGAAGCGATAAGAGTGTAATCTTTTGGTAGTGGTATGCCGCAGAAAGATTTTAATCCAGTCTCAGAAACCTGACCACTTATATTAAGCATACAAAATATTGGCCTGTTTAAATGGCAAGCATTAGGAATTTCCTGAAAATGTGGGTAGGTGGGTGTATTAGAAATAACGGGCAAGGGAAGCTTGCTTAAAATAACCTTTTTTCTTTCTTTTCCTACTGTGATAGACAGTTCGCCCATGCGATTTTGGGAAATGGGTTCGTCGTACATCTCTCCATTTTCCCATTTTATTCTAGTCAAAGATTGACCGTTGTCACAGTTTATTATTGTTGGAAGAACCGATTCTTTATTTTCATGATCTATAAACACAAAAGGTTTATGAGGCTTAGGGGGCGTTGTTTGAGAGCAATAGCTATAAGCATTCCAAAAAAGATCTTTAATTTTTTGTGCGGTGTTTATTTTTTGAGGGAAAAGTGTGATCCAAAAGAAAAACAATAATAATATATTTTGTTTTTTCATAATGAACTCCATTTATAATATGGTTAGGAATAAATAATATTCACCTTATTTATTGTCAAAAAATTAACAATAAATAATATTTTGTTTAAGTTTAAAATAATTATTGGGGTTTCCGTTTTTGATTGTTTTTTTTGACATCAAAAAGAGTAAAGTGATATCCATTGTATACGCCCAAATATTCTTGTAATGACCCTGAATACTTTGAAAAATGATATACGGGTGCTGGTAATGAAAAGGCGCAATCAGGTTTTTCATGCAAGTATGTTAAGAGGCATGCAACTTTGAATGCAGTAAAACAATCACTCTCTGTTTGGTTTGCAGAGTTCATACAAAAAACAATCGTGTTTTGAATGCAGAAAAATGATAAAAAAATATAAATAGCAATAGTTTTTTTGATCATATAAAAACCTAAAATAATTACTAAAAATATAACTGAAATTTGTTTATAAAAAATATTTTAGAGACTGTTTTTATAAATAGTGTGTTCTCCGCAGAAGGAAGTGCGTGTGTGAATAACAGGGAGAACACACTATAAAGAATTATTTGTTACGCATTGAAGCGCGTAAAATTCGCTTTCTGAGACGAATTGAAATAGGAGTTACTTCAATAAGCTCATCAGGGCGAATCCATTCCATACATGTTTCAAGATCCATAACGCGAGGGGGTTCTAGTTTTATCGCCTCATCAGTTCCTGAAGCACGCATGTTTGTTAGTTTCTTTTCTTTGCATGGATTAACATCAAGATCATTCGCTCGACTATGTTCGCCAATGATCATACCTTCATACACAGGAGTAGATGGTCCTACAAACATAATGCCACGTTCTTGCAATGCATCGAGTGCATAGCCTGTTGTTGTGCCATTTTCCATAGAAACCAATGCCCCTTTTGTGCGCGTTGGAATATCACCTTTGAATGGTTCGTATCCTTTAAAGCTAAAGTTTACGATACCTGTTCCACGTGTTTCTGTTAAAAATTGCGATCTAAATCCAAGTAATGCACGAGAAGGAACTTCATATTCCAAGCGTACGCGAGCACCTTCGATAGATGTCATATTCTTCATGTCAGCTTTGCGGCGTCCCATGTTTTCAATAACAGCACCTTGATAGGTTTCTGGAACATCGATAATTACTTGTTCAATTGGTTCGCACTTTTTACCATCAATTGTTTGATAAATAACTTCAGGTGCAGAAACTTGAAGTTCAAACCCTTCACGACGCATTTGTTCAATTAGGATTCCCAAGTGCA
The DNA here is from genome assembly GCA_964440325.1 of uncultured Pseudomonadota bacterium. Classification (GTDB taxonomy): domain Bacteria; phylum Babelota; class Babeliae; order Babelales; family Vermiphilaceae; genus CAYTRW01. The sequence goes on along the minus strand of CAYTRW010000006.1, from coordinate 14,360 downwards.
ATTGCCCGCGTCCAGAAACTTTGAATGTTTCTGTTGAATCAGTTGGTTCAACACGGAGTGCAACGTTTACTTTAAGTTCTTTTTCCAAACGATCTTTAAGATGGCGTGAAGTTAAGAATTTTCCTTCTTTTCCACTAAATGGCGAATTGTTTACGGAAAAATACATACTCAAGGTTGGTTCATCAATCTTGACATATGGATATGTTTTTATGCTATCAGGATGACATAGCGTTGCGCCAAGAACAGGCGGTGCGTCAAATCCTGTTACTACCGCAATATCACCAAATGAGATAGAAGGAGTTTCTGTTCTTTGCAATCCAAGAAAAGTGAAAAGCTTAGTAATCTTAAATGGACGGCTAACTGTTTCATCTTTTGCCATTACAACTTGATCGCCAACCGAAATAGTTCCGCTAAATACACGACCGATTGCAATTGGTCCAAGAAAATCTGAGTGATCAAGACTTGTAATAAGAAGCTGCAAAGAGTCATTCTTATTTACAGGAGCTGGAACTGTTTTGATAATGGTATCAAAAAGAGGCTTCATGTCACCAGATTTTGCATGTTGATCAAACCCTGCAAATCCGTTTCGAGAAGAACCGTATAAAACAGGAAATTCAAGTTGTGAAGGGTGCGCTGCCAAATCAAGAAACAGATTATGAATTTCATCTTCTGTGCGCGGAATATTTGCATCCGGACGATCGATTTTATTAATCATAACCATTGGCTTAAGATTAAGTTCAAGTGCTTTGCGCAATACAAAACGAGTACCAGGGAGTACTCCTTCTGCTGCGTCAACAAGCAACAAAAAGCCTTCAACAAGCTGTAGTGTTCGTTCTACTTCGCCACCAAAGTCACTGTGACCAGGAGTGTCTACAATATTGATGGTGTAATCACCATAATGAATACCGGTATGTTTTGCCAAGATAGTGATACCACGCTCTTTTTCAAGCGTCTCACTATCCATAGCTCTTTCTCCTTGAGCAACTTCAAGCGTACCGGATTGGCGCAACAACTGATCAACCAGGGTTGTTTTACCGTGGTCAACGTGTGCGATAATTGCTATATTGCGAAGATTCATAACCATTCCAAAAAACTATTAATAATATTTTGCTGAGTACGGTAATAGAGCCATGGTTCGAGCTTTACGCACTTCTCGAGACAACCAGCGTTGATGCTTGCAGCATGCGCCGGAGATACGTGAAGGAAGCATTTTGCCACGCTCAGTTAAAAAACCACGTAAGAATTCAGCATTCTTGTAGTCGATAGCGCGTTCTTGTTCTTTTGTGCCACAAAAACGGCAACGTTTTGTGGTTGTAGGGGTTGTTTTTTTAATTCGTTTTTTAAGTAAACGAGCACTGATCTTTAATTTAATTTTTTTTGTCATACTGTTTATCCTTCGTCTTCTGTGTCGACATCTATGTCAGCATCTATCTGATCGTCGCTCAACTCTGCTGTATCTTGTTCGCGAGGAGCAAAGCGAGATGGGCGATCGGAACGGCCACGGCCAAATTTGTCGCGACGATAATCTTTCATCATGCCGCCAACATCTTCCATTGGAGTTTCTTCCAATGAGCGAGGACGTGTGTACTCAGTTGCTGAATCGCCAAGAAGCGTGATAACGCTGCGCATAACCAAAGAATCAAATTTAATCGCTAGAATTGTTTTGATCTGTTCTGCAGTAGTTGTAGCACTAGGTGTTTTAAAGCGAGCAAGGGTGTATACACCATAGCTGTTTTTTTTAACAGGATAAGCGAGTCGATATTTTCCCCATTTTTCAAAAGAAACAAGAGAACCTTTGTCTTTTTGAATAATATCTTCAAGATGCTTTTCAATACCCTTGAGTTCGTCTTCTGTTGTCTCAGGTACTGTTAATAAAAGCACTTCGTAGTAACGTTCCATTGTCATAAATGAACATCCTTAACTAATTGGAAGTGTTAGACCAATACAAACACTATAGGAGTCATTGCTCCTATTTAGCATTCTTTCTTGTATTTTAAAATACAAGAAAGAATTATTGCTGTGTAAAAGGCAATAATTCTATCTTTTTTTAAAGATAGTTACGTATAAAATAAGATAGCAGAAGTAAGTAAAATTGCTACCTACTTCTGCTATCTTATTTGTTTAATGAATTTATTTTAATGTTTTGTCTTAAGAAGGCAAAGTTTGAGATTGATGGAAACGTTTTTTAGCGGCTTCCCATTCAGGGGTTGCCCATTTAAATCCCATATACATGCCTGATAAAGTACTTAAACCAGTAATA
>CAYTRW010000006.1:0-12000 GCA_964440325.1 uncultured Pseudomonadota bacterium | reverse complement strand
CTGTCATGGTTTTTGCGCTAAGCCCTAAGGTAATTCTTGGCCAAGACATTTGGTTGTTGCTATTTTCTTGTGCGGTAAATATATTGCTTGCTGTGCATATAGAAATGATAAGTATTTTTTTTAAATAATTCATAAATAACCTCCATTGTTCTTTTAAATATTTTAAAAAGGAGAAAGCAAAGCTCACTCCTTTAATTTTTTACACCAATTGTTGTTGGCGTTGGGTAACTCTTCCGATAATGCGGAAGTGATCTTTGCCGCGAACCAAAGCGATTGGCGCTTGTTTGTGATTTACTGATTCAAGTACGATAAAATCTTCAGTATAGGTAACCTGCATGATTGCTTTTACCGGAGTATCATTGCCGTATTCTACTGCTGCGATATCGCCAGAACGAGTCCATGTTTCAGGGGATATGATCAAACAGTCACCTTTTACAAAGGTTGGTGCCATCATATTATTAGTCACGCATAATGCAAACATTGCTGCATCAGTTGTGTTTAATACAGGCACAAAGATATCTTTGTATCCGGTGGTTATTTGTTGCAATTGATTGTTATACGGTGATGGGTTTGAAGGAATTTCTCCTACAACCGGTACAACTTGAACGTTTAATTTAACTTCTGTTTTTTCAGGCATATTAACAGAACTGTCAATGGTATCTGTGCGTTGACGGCGCTCTACAAAAAGCTCTATTGGGCTTATTTCAAAAGCTTGTGCCAATTTACGCAAAGAATCTTCGTTCCAACGACGAGTTCCATTTTTAATGTGCGTAAGATAACTTTCAGACATTCCGGTCTTTTCTGCTAAAATTTTAGTAGTCCAACCTTTTTCTCTGAGTAGCTCTTTTACGCGTAATTGTGTAGAAGTTGATGACATTGTAATCTCCTCCTTAACGGGTGGTTTTCATTGTGATATACTCGAAGCAACTAACTTAATTCTAATTGTACACACAAAAAAGAACTTGTCAAATGGAAATCCTATGGTGCTTATTCAAAAAGTCAACATTTCTTTTTTAAAAAATTCATTTGAGTATGAAGCATGGTCAAATGATCGATTGGTGTGTGGTATTGATGAAGTTGGAAGGGGGTGTTTGGCAGGGCCTGTTGTCTCAGCTGCCGTTATAATTCCGGCGCATAAAAAGATGCCTTTATTAAAGGATTCCAAGCTTTTAACGCCGCAGGAGCGGGAAAAAGCATACAAATGGATAAAAAAACACTGTTTGATAGGGGTGTCTGTAGTAAGTCATCGCGTGATTAATTGTCAAAACATTCGCAATGCAACGCTTATTTCTATGAAAAAAGCCCTTTTAAATCTTTTGACGATAAGTCCTTTTAGGCCTTCGGCGGTTCTTGTGGATGCTATGCCGCTTTCTCTTGTTGACACAAATTATGATGATATTCCGGTTTATTTTTTTGATAAAGGAGAATCAAAATCTACTTCTATTGCCGCAGCATCTATTGTAGCAAAGGTAATGCGGGATGCCTTAATGAAAAAGTTTGATGATTGTTTCCCTGGATATGGTTTTTCAAAACATAAAGGATATGGTACTCCTGTACATAGATCGGCTCTTTTAAAAAATGGATCATTGATTGTTCATAGAACTTTGTTTATTCGTTCAGTGTTATATAAGGATGCACATGAAAAACAACTCTCACTTTGCTGAAGTAATCGAAAGTTCATTGATTGGCTGGATTGGGCATAGTTGGGACTGGAATATTTTTCCTGAATTTGGATCCTTGCTTGTGGTAGAAAGTGATGAAATCATGCGATTTGGTATTGTGCATCGGGTGCAAACGGGGTCATCAGATCCTACACGTATGCCATTTCCGTACCAAAAAACGGAAGAAGAGTTGTTGCGCGATCAACCTCAAATATTTACCTTTTTAAAAACAACGTTTCATTGTCTTTCTGTTGGATATAAGGAGTCAGATTCCTTTTTATATTTGTTGCCTCCAACCCCTTGCAAGATGCATGCATTTATTCGTCCCGCATCGCAGCAGGAAAAAGCGCTTTTTTTTGCAAAGCCTTTATATTTACCGTTGCTTTTTAATTTGCAGCAAGAGATTTTTAATATGGATGAGCTATTGCTTGCTATCTTAAAAAATGGGATGCAAAATCAAAAAATGGTAACCGATTTTATAGCTATGTATTCAGTGCTTACAGGAAATGATTATCGCAGAACAAAACTTCTGCTTGAGCGCGCTCAGCACTCTCTTTTTGGTTTGACTTGTTTTTAAAAATTGCATATGGTAGGCCCATGAAAAAGGTTTTAAGATTATTTCTTCAGAAAGGGTTTTTTATGAATAACAATAATTTTTCTCGATATGCTTTTGTAGCGTTATGTGGGTTGTTGTTTGGATGTTCAGGTCTTGTGTTTGCAAGCAAGGGTTCAGACGTTCATGGAGATGTAAAAATTGGTATTGTTGAGCTTTTTTCTTCATTAACCGAATGTGGTGATGGCGTAGAAGCACGTGAGCATCTTGAAGGTGAAAAAAATCAAAAGATTGAAAAGCTCAAGCAAGAAGAACAAGATCTTATGAAAGAGATCAATCAGTTCAAAGTTGAAGCAAGTTTAATGTCTGAAGAAGTTCGCTTGGAAAAACAAAAAGATCTTGAACGTAAAAAGCGTAAACTTGAAGAAATGGCAAAAGATCTAGAAGATGAACTCAAGTTAAAGATGCAGCGTAAAACAGAAGCTTTAGCGCGTGAATTTGAAATAGCAGTGCAAGAAGTGGCTAAAGAACAAGGGTTTGATATTGTAATCGACCTATCAACTTCTCGTGTTGTCTATTGTGCAAAAGAAGAGCTAAATATAACAAAGCACGTTGTATCAAAGATGGATAAAAAACGTGAAATACGTTTAGCAGAAGCAAAAAAACAAGAAAATACCAAAGTAGCAGCAAAAAAGCCTGCTTCTGATAAAGATAAAGCAAAAGCATAAAGCGTAAAAAACGTTTTGTAGCGTACCCGCTTTCTATAAAAAGAGAGTGGGTACTTTTTATTAAAATGGATTTTATTACATGACCCATCAAAAAGCATCTCTTAAAGAAATTAAAGCGATTATTGGCCTTGGTAATCCAGGCAAAAAATACGAGCATACACGTCATAATATTGGGTTTAAAGTTCTTGATGAACTTGCAAAAAGATATCATGGTACCTGGTCGGAAAATGATCTGTATGCCGGTTGCACTATTATGCTTGGTCAAAAACAGGTATTGCTTGTAAAGCCAAAGACATTTATGAATAGTTCAGGGGATGTAATTCCGCAGCTCAAAAAAAAAGGTATAGAGTGTGACCAGATTTTAGTGGTGCATGATGAACTTGAAAAACCGTTTGGAAAGACTCAAGTTAAGCAGGGTGGAAGCCATCGAGGGCATAATGGCTTGCGATCATTGATGGCACGCTGCGGGGACCTTTTTTGGCGCATTCGCTGTGGTATTGGACGCCCTGATAGCAAAGAAGACGTGCCAGACTATGTTTTGGATGTTTTCCAGCAAACAATAGAAGAAGTGGTGGCGTTTATTGAGAATATTGCCGATTTGGTTGAATCATTGTTTTAGAAGTTTCTACTTGCAATAATTTTAAAAACCTGTAATCTTTTTATAGAGGAGTATTTCCTAATACTATAATTATTATAAAATTAAGGTAGGTTATATAAAATTAAGGAAGGTTATGTCAAAACAAAAAATGATGCTTTTTATTGGTACTTTTTTTTTAGGGATGTCTATTCATGCAGCGCATTGGCTTTTGCCGGCTGCGGGGTTGTCAGGTCTATGGTATAGTATAAAGCAAAAAGCTTCTGATAATAGAGATTTGGAATTACTTGCAAAATATCCAAGCATTACAGAATATTCTTTATCAAAAGAGGATCAAAAAAATTTGCGTCCAGGTTTGAAGGTTTGTAAATATTCTCCATCGACTGGTGAAGAATATAAAAACCCTTCTCAGCTTTTATGTGTGGTGGATTGTAGTAGCAAGCAGAAAGCCGGACAAAAGATTGAAGTGGTTGATCATGTGTGTGATTATTTAGATGCTATTGATGATTTGCATAAAGCGAGATGGGATTTTTTTAGGCATCTTCAGCGACCATATCTTTTAGCTTTTAAAAAATATGGTGCACATTTTTTAAAGAATTTTGGGAACAGTGATCAACAAGTAGATGATTTTATAGTGCCTAATCCATATAAAAAATATGAGATAGCTATGAATGAATATAGTGATAAGTATGAAGCTGTTTGTAAAACGGAAGAAAATTTTAAAAAGAGTGTGTTTCGCGAAGCACATATTTCTGGGCCTTTAAAGATGCGCCAAACGCGGCCAGTTGGATTTATTGAGCCGACGGGGGATTTTTATACAGATCGTCAGCGCTTTAAAGACATGATAGCTGCGACAAAAAGAGGGCTATTTTCAGGAAATAAAAGACAATTCAAGACTTAGAACATAATTTTATACAAAATTTAAAAAGGTCGGATCAAAAGATTTTAGTTTTTTGATCCGACCTTTTTTTTTATAAGTAGTTATTTTGCAAGCCATTTTATAATGACTTCTTTTACTTTTTCTTGATCAATTGATGCATCGCCACCACCTTGGATAGATAGCTTTTCTCCACCACCACGCATACCAAATTGATCTTTTAAAACGGTAGATAGATTTTTTAAATCAATCGTGTCTTTAGTGTTTTGAGAAATTCCGCAATAAAAAATAGTCTTGTCAGTTGTTTTGCTCATTAAAAAACAAAGACCAGGATTTTGTTGAATAATCAATAGCGCAATATCGCGCAGTTCAAGTGTTGTAGCATCTGAAATTGATTGAATAACAGCAGATACGGATCCAACTGTTTCTGCTTTTTTAATCCATTCAGGAATCTGATGAATACGCAGTTGCATTTTTAATTTTGCGATTGTTTGATCTGCGTTTTTTAGATCAAGCTGTTGTTTGGTAATTGTAGGCACAAGCTGTTCTGGTTTTGCGCTAAAAGCAGTACAAAGTTGTTTTGATGTTTCCCATAATTCTTGATAAAGCTCTATTGCACGAGGACCGGTAATGGCAACAATGCGACGATGCCCTGCAGATGGAGAGGTGTTTTCTGTTATTTTGAAAGTGCCGATATCTCCTGTTGCATGCACATGAGTTCCGCCGCACAATTCTTTTGAAAATTCATCAATTTGAATCATACGTACTTTTTCGGGTTTGTATTTATCTCCAAAAAAGGCTAGAGCTCCTCGATTTGTTGCTTCTTTGAGCGTCATATATTCGGCGGATACTGGCAGATTTTCTCTGATCTTTTCATTTACCAATTTTTCAACGCGCTTGATGTCATCACTGCTTAATGCGTCATGATAGGTAAAATCAAAACGTAAATAGTCAGGATGTACGAGTGATCCGGACTGTTTAATTTGAGATCCAAAGAGTTCCATTAAAGCACCCTGTAATAAATGCGTAGCGGTGTGATTTTTCATGGCATTGGTGCGCCATTCTGGATCAACAGCACTTGTCAAAGAGTCTCCTACTTTTAATGCAGTTGGAGCGTTAATTTTTACGGCAATTGCAGTCCCTACATATCTGGCTTGTTGGATTGGTACTGTGTGTGAACCAAAATTGACTGTTCCCTGATCTGGCACTTGTCCGCCGCCTACAATAAAGAAGGGGGATTTTTTTGCAATCACATAACATTCGGTTCCTGCAGCTACATGGTCAACCATTTCAGCATTGCAAATAAGTGCTTGTATAGTTGAATTGGTAACGAGTTCTTGGTAGCCAGTAAATTCTGTGCTCATTGATTCATCAAGTCGAAGATGGCCAAGCGGGTCAGTCTCTTTTTTCCCTGACTGCTCTTTTTGTTGTGCCATCGCGATTTCAAATCCTTGCAAATCAACACGATATCCTATTTCTTTTGCTGCAGCAACGGTCAATTCAACAGGAAAGCCGTATGTATCATACAAGACGAATGCTTGCTTGCCCGATATTTTTTTTGAATCTTTTTCTTGTTCAAGATACTGGTTTAAAATGATTGTTCCACGAACCAAATTTGCACTAAATTTTTTTGTTTCACTCAGCAAGACAGCATGAATCGTTTCTTTATTTTGTATTAATGATGGATATATTGATCCCAAGCTTTCAATTACAATAGGAGAAAGATCCGGGAAAATATTTTTATCGGTTAATTTTTGTGCAAAAAGAGCTGCTCTGCGAATAATTTTGCGTAATACATATCCACGGCCTTCATTTGAAGGAGCGCAGCCATCTGAAATTAAAAGAGAAGCAGAGCGAATGTGGTCTGCTAAAACATGAAATGCAGCTTTGTTAAGATCTGTTTCTTGTGCGTATATTTTTCCCGTTAAAGCTTCTGTTTTTTTTATGATAGGCATGAACAAATCAGTTTGATAAACAGATTTTGTTTTTTGTAAAACACCACACAAGCGCTCAAGGCCCATTCCAGTATCAACGCCTACTTTTTTGAGAGGGTTCAAAGTTCCATCTGGTTGTCTATCAAATTGCATGAAGACTAGATTCCAAATTTCAAGAAAACGATCGCAATCACAGTCTGGGCCGCATTTTGAGAAATCAGCGCATCCAAATGCAGGGCCCTGATCTACAAAGATTTCAGAGCATGGTCCACATGGTCCAATGTCACCCATTTGCCAAAAATTACTTTCTTTCCCCAAGCGATAAATGCGTTTTTTTGAGAGTCCAATATCGGTGTTCCAAATAGCAAATGATTCATCGTCAGTTTCATAAATCGTTACGTACATATTTTCTTGAGAAAGGCCTAATTCTTTAGTCAAAAATTCCCAAGCAAATTGAATAGCTTCTTTTTTAAAGTAGTCGCCAAAAGAAAAGTTTCCCATCATTTCAAAAAAAGTGAGATGCCTTCCGGTAAACCCTACATTATCAAGGTCGTTATGTTTGCCTCCTGCACGTACACACTTTTGAATACTTACAGCACGTTGATAACTTCTTGTTTCAAGGCCCAAAAAAATGTCTTTAAATTGATTCATTCCCGCATTGGCAAAAAGGAGTGTGGGATCTTGTGCAGGAATGAGTGATGAGCTTTCTACTTTTTTATGATCACGTGCGTTAAAATAAGAAAAAAAACGAGAACGAATATCTGCGGAATTCATATAAATCCTTGGCGCACTAAAATATAATAAGCACAATTTTTATTAGTATATCCGACTTTTTGTGTGGAGGCGAGAGGGCATTAGGCGAACTGTTTTTTAACGCCTTGCGTTTCAATTGAAAAAAATATATTTTTTTTAAAAAAAATAATTAATAAATAGAAAGCCTTGTTGCCAAAAAAGTAAAAAAAAAAGCATGAAATCTTCGAGCAGCTCATGCTTTTCATAGGTTTGAAATGCAGGTTGCTATATTTACAAACAGACAGACAATTCATCGTTTCTTGTAATAAAATATGTGAATATAGTTTCACATAAAAAATGAGAAAAGTATTTGATAATCAACGCTTTAATCGTTACGCTATGATATGTAAATGAGTATATATTTTTCACATAGTCAAATTGTAAAAAATCTTTTAGAAAAAAGTACAGTGTCTTTGTAGGGCACTTCTTGTCTCTTTTAGAGAAGATTGCAGTTTAATTTATGGAGAAGAGTAATGATGTACCGGCATGATTGATTGTGTAAACGAAAGGGCTTTATGGAACAAGAAGTTGTAAGCAAAGACGTGCGGCGATCAGGCACTTTTGAGGCTACAAAGCAAACGGAAATGTCTTCATCAAAAATGGCATTAAATGCCGGAATATCTGAAACAAGAGAAGGCTTGAGTGACGTGAATCAGCTAAAAAATATTATTGCATGGGCTGCTTTGCCGTATCAAGGTGTTATTGATGAACAACTTATTTTGCAAGAAGCATCAAAAAACATTTTTGATGGTATAACACATGATTTGTTATATGATGCATTGATATTGTCTACGGTAGTCTTTATTGAAAAAGATCCTGCGTATGGCAATGTGGCGGCTCGATTGTTGCGTAAAAAATTGCAAAAAGAGGTAGTTGGTGTTCATGCTGCATTTGATGATCAAAAAACGTATCAAAATGCTTTTATAGAAGGAATTCAATTTGGGCTCTCATGCGGCATGCTTGATGAACGCATGCAAGATTTTGATCTTGATTATCTTGCAAGTCATTTAAAAATTGAGCGTGACGATCTTTTTGACTTTATGGGATTGCGCGTTTTATATGAACGCTATTTCTTACAGTATTCAAAAAAACACTATGAATTGCCGCAAGCATTTTGGATGCGAGTTGCAATGGGATTGTGTTATGATGAATCAAATAAAAATGAAAAAGCTGTTGAATTTTATAATGTATATTCGCAGTTTAATTACATTTCAGGCACTCCAACATTATTGCATTCAGGGCTTGTTCGTCCACAGTTAAGCTCCTGTTTTTTAACAACCGTTGAAGACGATCTGATGCATATTTTTAAATGTTATAGTGATAATGCACAGCTTTCAAAGTGGTCTGGTGGCGTTGCGAATGATTGGACAAATATTCGCGCAACCGGGTCTATGGTTAAAAGCATCAAAACCGAGAGTCAAGGCGTAGTGCCATTCTTAAAAATTGCGAGCGACGTAACAGCTGCAATAAATAGAAGTGGAAAGCGTCGTGGTGCTACCTGTGTGTATCTAGAAACATGGCATTATGAGATAGAAGATTTTATTGATTTGCGTAAAAATACCGGTGATGAACGACGACGTACTCATGATATTAATACTGCAAATTGGATTCCAGATCTTTTCATGAAGCGTGTTAAAATGGATGGAGAATGGACTCTGTTTTCTCCGGACGAAGTTCCTGATTTGCATCATATTTATGGTAAGGTGTTTGAAGAGCGATATGCTTGGTATGAGCAGCAAGCAAAAGAAGGGAAAATTGCAGTATTTAAAGTTATTTCTGCAAAGCAGTTATGGCGTAAAATGTTGAGTCGTCTTTTTGAAACAGGGCATCCTTGGATTACCTTTAAAGATCCTTCAAACGTACGTTCTCCACAAGATCATGCGGGAGTTATTCACTCTTCTAATTTATGCACAGAAATACTTCTTAATACATCTGCTGATGAAACAGCGGTTTGTAATTTGGGTTCTATAAATGTTGGACAGCATATTGTTGATGGTACACTTGATTATGAAAAGTTGGCATATACGGTACAAACGGCTATGCGTATGCTTGATAATGTGATCGACATTAACTTTTATCCAACAAAAGAAGCTCAAAATGCAAACTTTAAACATCGTCCTGTTGGCCTTGGGTTAATGGGATTGCAAGATGCATTGTATAAATTGGATCTTGCATTTGAAGATGAAAAAGCACTTTTGTGGGTTGATGAACTCATGGAGTTTATTTCATATCATGCCATTTATGCATCTTCTATGCTTGCAAAAGAGCGTGGTGCGTATCAATCATATAAAGGTTCAAAATGGGATCGTGGTATTTTCCCTCAAGATACTATTGATTTGCTAGAAAAAGAACGTGGAGTCAAGATTGAAACTCCTCGTGAAGGAAAGCTAGATTGGCAACCTGTTCGTGAGCATGTAAAACAGTTTGGTATGCGTAACTCTCATACTATGGCAATTGCGCCAACTGCAACTATTTCAAATATTGTAGGCTGTTTCCCTTGTATAGAACCGATTTACAAGAATATTTATGTAAAAGCCAATATGAGTGGTGAGTTTACCATCGTAAATAAATATTTGGTTGCTGATTTAAAACAGCTTGGGTTGTGGGATGATCAAATGCTTGAGCTTCTCAAATATTATGATGGGAATATTCAAATGATTCCATCTATTCCTGATCATGTTAAATTAAAGTATAAAGAGGCGTTTGAGATTGATCCGTTGTTATTGCTTAACTTTACAGAGCTACGTGGAAAATGGATTGATCAAAGTCAATCACATAATGTGTTCATGAAGGGAACATCTGGAAAGATGCTTCATGATATTTATATGACCGCATGGGAAAAAGGAATAAAAACAACGTATTATTTGCGTTCACTTGGGGCTTCTCAGATTGAAAAATCTACCCTTGATGCATCAAAGTTTGGGTTTACCCAAAAGCGAACCTATGAAGTTGTTGTTGATCCTGCATTGAGCAATGGGCAAGAAGCGATTACTGGCAAAACATGTTCAATAATGACTGATCCAGATTGTGAAGTCTGTCAGTAATAATTTTTTAATGTAAGGAGTTATCATGAAACAAGGCATAATCAATAATTCTATGGTTGATCCCAACAAGATATTGCCAATGCGTTATTTGTGGGCACGCCAGCATTATAAGGATGGTGTTGCAAATAACTGGACTCCAGAAGAAATTTCCATGCAGTATGATGTTGAGCAGTGGAAATCAAGCACCGTGTTGAGTGAAGCAGAGCGACGATTAATTTTGTGGAATCTTGGATTTTTCTCAACGGCAGAATCTCTTACCGCAAATAATATTGTGCTTACTGTATACAAACATGTGACCAATCCAGAATGCCGACAATATTTGTTGCGTCAAGCGTATGAAGAAGCGGTTCATACCGATACTTTTATTTACTGTTGTGATAGTTTGGGTCTTGATCCAGAAGTTATGTACAAAATGTATGAAGAAGTTCCTTCTATCAAAGCAAAAGATGATTTTGTAGTAAATTTAACTACTTCATTGCTTGATCCATCATTTACGACTGATAGCCCAAAAAGAATACAGCAATTTGTACATGATCTTGTAGGGTTTTATGTGATCATGGAAGGTATCTTTTTTTATGCAGGTTTTGCTATGATGCTTGCATTAAAGCGTCAAAACAAAATGATTGGTATTGGCGAGCAGTTTGAATATATCATGCGTGATGAATCGTTGCATCTTGCGTTTGGGTGTGATTTGATTAATGCAATCGTTGCAGAAAATCCAGAAATTTGGACGCAGGAATTTAAGCAAGAGATTACTGATTTAATTGCAAAAGCAGTTGAATTAGAAAAAACATATGCGCTTGATGCCTGTCCAAAAGGCTTGCTTGGTATTAATGCTGAGCAATTTTCAAACTATGTTGAATATATTACCGATAGACGTCTTGAGCGAATCGATTTGCCAAAAATGTTTGGTACGGCAAATCCGTTCCCATGGATGTCTCAAGCAACCGATTTGAGCAAAGAAAAGAATTTCTTTGAAACACGGGTAACCGAATATCAAACAGCAGGTGTGCTTGACTGGGAATAAAACAATATTTTAAGAATAATAAAAGGGTGGCTACAAGGCTGCCCTTTTTGTATATGGAGAGTTTTATGCAACCAAAACACATAGAGATAGAGCTGCGTTATATTGTTTTGGATATCGATTTATTGAATACGTTTATAGAAACATGTCAGTTGATTGATCAAAAACGTGATGTTGATGTGTACTTTGATACCAAAGAACGGATTCTTTTTAAAAAAGGTATTTTTATTCGTACCCGTAATAGCAAAAAGGTAGAGATAAAATTTAATCGTGCATGCGTAGAAAATCCACAGCTTGAAAAACAGGATTATTGTGAAGAATATTCCTTTAAGCTACCTTTTTGTGTAAAAGAACAACAACTTTTTGAAGATATTATTGCGTCACTTGATTTACAAAAATCTAAACATTTTGGGTTTGATGAATTTTTGCATATAAACAATCTTGAGTCGCATTATGTGGTAGATAAAGTGCGCACAACGTATAAAAAAAATGATTTTTTAATAGCGGTTGATGAAATTGAAGGCTTGGGAACATTTTTGGAAATTGAGTATATGGTGTCCAATATTCAAGACCTTTTGGCGATAAAAGAACGCATGCAAAAGGTAGTTGCATCCCTATCGTTAAAGCCGCTTAAAACGGGGTATGGAACGCTTTTGTTGCGGACCAAAAATTTCCAAGAATATCTTCTTGGTCGATATGTGCTTCCTGAGGATAAATACTTAAAAAATAAAGAATAATAAGGTCCATTTTTAATGGGCGTAGGGGTTTTAAAATAATAAAGAAGGGCCTATC
>CAYTRW010000005.1:51966-58548 GCA_964440325.1 uncultured Pseudomonadota bacterium | reverse complement strand
ATCACGCGTTTCAAGGACAAGGGATAGGAAGCGCATTAATGGAAAAAATTGAACAGATTGCGCATCAAAAAAATATATCGCGCTTATTTGCAGAAGTAAGTATTACCGCAAAACCGTTTTTTGAGAAAAAAGGTTTTTATGTGGTTAAAAAACAAACTATTGTACGTCGCGGTATTAAGCTTGATAATTTTATCATGGAAAAACATGCTGACAAAACCAAACTTTACTGATCAAGAAATTATTACCTGCCTAAAAAATGTATATCAGTTAGAAGTAAAGCAAATATCTTTTCTTCCTCTTGGCGCTGACTTTAATACTGCTGTCTATCTGGTAAAAACATTAGATCATGCAAGCTACTTTCTCAAGTTAAGATTTGGTCCATTTTTGGATGCCACAATAACGGTTCCAAAATATCTTTCTGACCTTGGGATAAAACACATAATTGCACCTATCCAAACATGCGCAGGAGAACTGTGGACACATGCAAAATCATATACTGCAATTCTGTATCCTTATGTTAATGGACATAATGGAATTGATACAACTATATCAAACCAGCAATGAATCGAATAACACTGGGGTTAAAAAGATTTTGGTCTTTAAAGCTTAAAAATACGTCTTTTATAGATTATATAAATACAAAAAGGGACTACAAAATTTTGTAGTCCCTTTTTATTACATTATTCTGGTGGAGAGAGAGGGATTCGAACCCTCGATACCCTTTTCAGGATATACATGATTTCCAATCATGCTCTTTCGGCCTCTCAGACATCTCTCCAAAAGTACATTTTTATGTATAAAAGTTGCAACTACTCTTTGCAATAAACTTTTATAAAATCAAATGAACTACTTAGTTCTTTTTTCTGGAACAGGAATGCTTGCTTCTTTTTCGCCACGTTTTTCAGACAATGACTTCTTTTTTGAAGCAACAGCTTCAGCCTGTTCTTCATCAGTGCTTACTTTGCGTTGCTGAGGTTTAAAGCCAGCAGTTGTTGGTTTACGAACAACTGTTTTTGCTGCTTTCTTTTTGGAAGCAGCTTCTTCTTCTTCACCTGCAGCTTGCAACTGTAGAAGCCCTGCAGCTTCTTCTTGCACTGCCATATCTTCATGAGATACAACAACATCTTTTGCTTTTTCTTTGCCGCGTGCTGCCGCATCTGCTAAGTAATCAATCAATAATGAAACTGACTGTACCGCATCATCGTTACCAGGGATAACGTAGTCAACAAGTGATGGATCGCCATTAGTATCAACAATACCAACAACAGGAACACCCATAACTGCAGCTTCTTTAAGAGCAGCACTTTCTTTTTCTACGTCAACAATAACAATTGCTCCAACCGGCCAACGCATTTCACGAATACCGCCTACGTTTTTCTTTAAGCGATCAACCATCTTATTGATAACGTTAATCTCTTTTTTTGTATAGAAGGGATATTCTGAAGCACGAGCAATAACATCTTCATAGTGAAGCAATTTAGTGATAGATTTTTTCACTTGAACGTGATTACTCAACATACCACCAATCCAACGATGGTTTACATATGGCATACCAAGTTTTTTTGCAACTCGTTCAACTACATCATAGGCAGACTTTTTTGTGCCTACCCACAAAATTGTTTTTCCTTCAGATGCTACTTGCTCAACAAAACGCGCAGAGCGTTCAAGCCCCTGTGCTGTTTTTGAAACATCAATAAGATGTGTAGTACCTTTATGACCCCAAATATAAGGGGCCATCTTAGGACACCATCGCGATGTTTGGTGACCAAAATGAACTCCTGATTCAATCAATTTGCGAATATCTATCATTAAATTCCTTTCGAATCCGCGTAAAGTTTGGTAAAAATTGTATCAAAAAGAAACTTTATTGCAATCTATTATTCATGTTCTGAGCCAATAACTTCATTATGTTCTACAGCATAATCAAAACGTTTTCCTAATAACAGGGCAGTTATAAACCATCCGCCAATAAGAAAGGCAAAGAAAAATGAATGTATCGGCATAACCATAGATGGCACTAAAAAGGTAACTCCAATACTAAAACTCGATCCTGCTGTCTTTGCAAGCTTGCTGCCAAATGCATCAATCCATGATTTTGATTTAAATTTAATATCTTTTACCGTTGGGATATATAAACTTTCTCTAATTGGCCAGCTAAACGCATAATGTATTGCCTTAAGCGCAACAAACGCATTGACAAGCGCTGACGGAGTTGTAACAAACATAAAGTATAACAAGAATAATCCAGTTAGCGTAGGAACCAAAATTAAACATGTTCGAGTACTCATTTTTTCATGTATAATGCGAGTTCCAAACATAGAGATTAAAAAGCCAATCGCATGTGTTTTAAACACCATTTCAAAAAGAATACGACTAATATCCGATATGTTTGCCGCATTTTCTTGTGCAACACCAAGTCGCAAATAACCCATTACGGTAGAAATAACTTCATAAAAAAATACCATGCCAAAAATACCCAATACATAAGGATATTTTATAAGCATTTGCAACCCTGAAAAAAGACCTGTTTTATGCGTTTCTTCTTTCTTTTTTTGTTTTTCAAGTTGATATGCAGCTTCATATCCATGCAAAAGATATCCTGGTACATTTTTCATTAAAAGCAAAATAACCAAGGGGATTAAAAGCAGCATGCATGATGAAATACCAACAATAAGCTGGTGAGTAACCACATCAGAAAGATACGGATGATTTGCCGTTGCACTTAAACTAAACAAATACCACCCTATTCCCGCTGTCAACATCCCGCCAACTTTTGAAGCAGACACAATAAGACCATATGTTTTTTTTGCACCAGTAGGACTTGAAACAGAGTTTGCAAAAGCCCAAAAAACACTCACTACAAATGGCGCAAATGCTTCTACAAAAAAATAAAAAAGCCATCCAAATAGCCGAAATGGACTTGAATGAGTATTGGCAATACCAATCGTTGGATGTCCAATTAAAAAAGTAAAAATAAGCCCTACTACGCCAAAAAAGATACTATAATAAGAAAGAAGCTGATACCGCCGAATCTGATCAACCATTCGAGAATAATATAAAATAAGTGGAATCAAGATAAACGGCTCACTCAATTTTGCCCAAGGAATATATTCTTTTCCTACCACGCTCATAAAAATTGAATTTTTAATATCACGAGTTATGGTGTAGGCACCGATAACCAAAAAAAACGTGAGAGATAGATAAAAAACTTTTGCCCGTTCCTGTGCATCTATATCAAAAAAAGTCTTATATAACTTCTCAACTTTGGATCTCATCAAGCCACCCCTTGCATGGTACAACCACTGTTTTATATACGTTTATGCTTCTCCTGCTGCTCCTTTTTTGAAAAAAGAGCCTTTTTGGCAATAAACACCAAAAAGGCTCTTTCTATATCAAATCATCAATATGCAACATATTTTTGACGACTTTTAACATACAATGCTATTTTCTTTCATTGTTTTGTTATAGGTTTTTGCAACATATAATGCAAAGAATAACCAAACACCAATCAATCCAAAGGAAAGTAAAAGCGCCATAGTCCAAAAATAGTTCAATCCATCAGTAAGACCATACTGCTTAATAAAAGCACCACGATACTGATTTACTGTAGCAGCGCCACCTTTTGCACCACGTGATCCAAACATATCAATCCATGCTTGTGATTTATAACGAGTGTTTTTGGAAGTAGGAATATAAAGCTGCTTTAATGTAGGAGCATTCAATGCGTAATTTACACCTTTTGAAAGCACCATCACCCAGAATGCAACATTAATTGCAAGAGGATTCATTTTAATAACAAAAATTGCAACCGTTACTAAGGCTGGGGTTAAAATTAAAGATGCCGTCATACCAAAACGACGTTGAATGTTATTAATACCAAACAACACGCACGCTGTTGAAAGTATTCCAGTCCACACTGCATAATCATTCAAATACTGAGTACGCAACACTTCAGAACTGAAAAGTTCACCCACAGATTGCTTAAAGTGGTTGTCAAAAATAGTAATAATAACTTCATAAATACCGGTAATTAAGAACATACCAATCAAGTACCAGTGCGCAAATAAAAGACGTAAGCCTTCAAAAAATCCTGGTTCACCTTCTTCTTCATGGCCACCATCTTCACCATAACTTTTCATAAGTTCTTTAGGCGTCGTTTTCATAAGCATCCAGAACAATCCTGCTGTTGCAAACATAAGGAGCCCTAAAAGACCTAAAATTGGCGCACTATTTGCAAAACCAAAACGATCTGCCCTTAAAAGAAGTGGTCCAAAGATATTCCCCATTTGGCCACCCAAAGAGATAAGAGGGAATCCGCGCTTTGCCGATTCAGGCATGGTAGAGTCCGCAGTAATCGCCCAGAAAAGTGCAACTATTAAAGATCCAAAGCTTTCAATCCACACATACAAAGCCCAACCAATTAAGCGCATTGGGGAGGTTGCCGTATTTGCAATACCAATTACCGGATGGCTAAAGCCCCAGAAAAACAGCAATGCAAGGCTTCCATATGCCGACAAAAGACCATAAAACACATAATGGCGTGGAAATCTATCTATCAACTTGCCGTATAATAAAACCAAAGGAATAATAAAACAAAGAGATAATACTTTTGCCATTGGAAGATAATCTTTACCTACGATGGACATGAACACACTATCCTTGATAGGTCGCAACGTCCAATATACACCGATAATTAGGAAGAATATACCCGCCAAAAACAGAAACTTTCGCAGCTCTGCTGTACTCTCAAATTTGCCCCATAAAGCCGCTGCCATCCGTTTCAACATATTAATGCCTTTCGCTTGAAACCTTGGATTTACAATACAATCACTCTGAAATTATCAAAAAACTTAGTATTTGTAAAATAATGTTTCCAAGTTGATCAAATTGATCCTTTTTTTTTTAGAAATATTCAAATTGAAACCTTTTGTTGTTTTTCTATTCCCCCACTAAATTGACAAAAACTTTATTTTTAGCTACTTTTGAAGGGATAATAAAAATTATAAAAAAGATTTCGCGTCCAACTCCTTTATAAGCTTTATACCTTAAAAAGAGATTGTAATGCGCATATAATAGCACATAAGGTTGTAAAATGATAATTTCAAAAGATCTGATACACGCCGACACTCAACATGATGACAACAAGGACAACGTAAATGTCCAAGAACGTGAACAGTTCCTCCCACTTTTACCCTTAAAAAACGTTGTTATTTTACCCAAAAGCATTGTCCCTATCATTGCTGCACGAGATATCTCTATCAAAGCAATTGAGCATGCCCTTAAGCATAATCAAATGCTTTTTATCACGGCCCAAAAAGATCCCGAAACAGAAAACCCTACACGTGAAGATATCTTTGAATACGGCACACGTGCAGTTATCTTGCAAGTTATGCGTATGCCAAACAATAGCATCAAAATTCTTGCCGAGGGAATTTGTCGTGCAAAGATAAATGAATTTACTTATGTTGACGATTTTATCGGCATAACCTACAACGATATAAAAGCTGAGGAAAACGGAACAACAGCTGAAGCAGAAGCCCTTTGGAAAGAACTTTCAGCATTGTACTATGAATACGCACGCTGCAATGAGAAAGCCCCTGCCGATCTTCCTGGTTTGGTAAAAACAGTTGATGACATTGGACATGTAACCGATAGCATTGCGGTACAAATGAATAGTCTTTTATTTAATGAACGACAAACTCTTTTGGAAAAAGCAAATCTTGCTGATCGCATCTTATTTGTATGCAGTCTTTTAAAAAAAGAGACTGAAATATTTAAAGTAGAACAACGCATTAAAGGCCGTGTACAAACACAAGTTGAAAAAAATCATCGAGAATATTACCTTTCAGAACAGCTCAAGGCTATCCAAAAAGAACTTGGGCGAGATGATCAATCAAGCGAATTAGATATTATTCGCAAAAAATTACATGCTTTACCTCTTCCTGCATACGCAAAAGAAAAAGGATTAAAAGAACTTAAACGATTAGAACAAATGCCGCCTCTTTCTTCTGAAGCAGTCATTAGCAGACATTATATTGATTGGATTATCGATCTTCCTTGGAATACTGTAACCAAAGATTCGATTTCCCTTGCCAAGGCATTAAAAATATTAGACAAAAATCACGCAGGCCTTGTAAAGCTTAAAGATCGAATTGTTGAATTTTTGGCTGCACAAAAGTATTCAAAGCAAATGGAAAGATCTCCAATTATCTGCTTTGCAGGACCTCCAGGTGTAGGAAAAACCTCCCTTGCCCGCTCAATCGCAGAAAGCCTAGGACGCGATTTTATAAGAATTTCTTTAGGTGGCATACGAGATGAGGCTGAAATTCGTGGACACCGCAGAACCTACATCGGTGCGCTCCCTGGAAAAATTATTCAAGCTATGAAAAAATCAAAAAGCATGAATCCTGTTATCTTGCTAGATGAAATCGACAAGATGTCTCGTGATTATCACGGTGACCCATCTGCAGCATTACTTGAAGTTCTTGATCCTGAACAAAACAAAACTTTTACCGATCATTTTCTTGATATGGAATATGATCTTTCAAAAGTTATGTTTATTGCAACCGCAAATGTTCTTGA
>CAYTRW010000005.1:22114-51866 GCA_964440325.1 uncultured Pseudomonadota bacterium | reverse complement strand
ATAACAATAACATCCGATCTTATAAAAAAATGGATTGGATTTGCACCTTACAAAAAAACAAATCTTGATGCCATTACAAAACGAACCGGCCTTTGCATTGGACTTGCTTGGACTGAAGTTGGTGGCGATGTTCTTGAAATTGAAACAACGACACTTCCCGGAAAAGGTGGCGTTACTCTCACAGGACAACTGGGTGAAGTTATGCAAGAATCTGCTCAAGCGGCAATAAGTTATATTCGATCACGTGCTACTGAACTGGGCTTAAAGCCAAGTTTTCATTCTTCAAAAGATATTCATATCCATCTTCCTGAAGGCGCTACCCCTAAAGATGGCCCTTCAGCAGGTATCGCTATCTGCACAGCATTAACCTCATCATTAACCAAAATTCCTACTAAAGAAAAAGTAGCTATGACTGGTGAGATTACTCTGCAAGGTCGCGTTCTTGCTATCGGTGGATTAAAAGAAAAATTGCTTGCCGCAAAACAACATGGCATAACTACCGTCTTTATTCCAAAAGAAAATGAAGATGACTTAAAAGAAGTACAAAAAGATGTACAACTTGGAGACCTTGAAATCATCCTCGTATCAAACATGGATGAAGTTTTGAAGGGAGCTATGGCAGAAAATCCTTTTGTAAAAAAGAGAATGCGTCAACGCAGAACCCGAAAACAATAAATTCTTGAAAAAAAGAGTTTGTTAATACTATCATTGTGATATATGATGGCAGAGTGAACCTTACTATGGTGAACTTTGTAAAAATTGGGATGTGTACAGTTCTATTAAAAAGGAGAATAACAATGAAAAAAGTAGCTCTTTTACTTCTTTCCGTTTCAACATTACTTCTTGTTCCTGCATGTGGCTGGTGCTGCAGAAAGAGAAATGATTGCAAGCCTAAGTGTGAAAAAAAATGTCCTAAAAAATGTGACAACAAAAGAAGTTCCAGCAAAAGAATGCAAGAAGAAGATGAAGATTAATAATTAATCTTCGTTTTTTTTTAAACGTTTTAAAAGAGTGAATAAATACAATTTTTTATTCACTCTTTTTTTATGCATATATCTTGCCCAATAAGCTCTATCGAGGTTTTTCCCTGCCATTCATTTTCAGTTATTTGAGCAGCAACAGAAAATGGCTTATCTTTTAAAGAAATTAATGTGTCATATAATTTAGGTTGATTGAAAAAAATAAGCGGCTTAATAATACCTTCTGAAAAAAGAGTACATTTAACATGCGCTTCTTTTAAGAGAATAGGAGCTTTAAGCTGCATCACCTCTTCTATATAAAAAGATGGAACCCTATTTTCACATCCAAATGGCTCCAAATGCTTTAAATCCATTACCGTTTTTTTGGTAACTTCAGGCAAAGAAAGATGCGCATCAAGCTCTATTTTTTGAGCCAAATCCTCTGGCTTTAATTGATCTGCAATAAACGTTTCTAATAACTCTTTTAATGGTTTTAAATTAGAAACAGGCAAAGAAAGTCCAGCAGCAACCGTATGCCCTCCAAATTGCGTAATAAGATGTGACGATTTTTGCAATGCCTCAAACATATTAAATGCCTGTATTGAACGACAAGAACCCTTTGCTTGACCATCCTTGGTTAAATGGAATAAAAGTGCCGGCTTTCCATACTGAGAAACAAGACGTGATGCTACTAATCCAATAACACCAGGAGGCCAACTTTCACTTGCCGCCATAATAATATTTTCAGTTTCAAGATCTATACGTTTTTCCGCAATTTCACGTTCAATTTCTGCAACAATTCCACGTTCAATTTCTTTTCTTTTTTCATTTAAAGCAAGAAGTAGCTGTCCCACCTCTCTTACCTCAGCTTCATTTGAACCCAATAAAAAAATAACTCCCTGACGAGGATCCTCTAACCGCCCTAATGCATTAAGTTGTGGAGCAATAGAAAAACCGATATCCGTTGAAGAAAGCTCAGCTTTTGTTATTTTTCCATTTTGGCACAAAACCTGAAAAGAAAGAGTATGCGTACTATTAACATGCGCAAGTCCCTCCCGTACCCAAAAACGATTCTCTCCTGTTAATGGTACAACATCTGCAACGGTTCCCAATAAAAGAAGTTCATATGCTTTTTTTGGCATTTCTTTTTTTGCATACTCATACAACAAGGAAAGCAGTTTAAAAACAACTCCCACTCCCGCAAAATATTTAAAAGGATAGTCGCAATCGGACTGATTAGGGTTAATAACAGCATATGCATCAGGAATAGCTCCATGTACACGGTGATGATCTGTAATAATAAGATCAATTCCTAACTCTTTTGCACGCAGAGCAGGCTCAAATGCCGTTATACCATTATCCACAGTAATAATAACTTTGTACCCATTCTTTGCAGCGCGTTCCACAATTTTAGTTGATAATCCATATCCATCTTTTACACGATGTGGAAGATAAAAATTAACCCGAGCTCCTAGCGGCAATAAACAAGCCATTGCAAGCGCACTCGAAGTAATACCATCAACATCATAATCACCAAAAATAAGAATCGGCTCTTTAATCTCTATAGCTCTTACAATTCGCTCAACCGCCGTTTGTGCATCTTTTAAGAGCTTAGGAGAAAAGACATCCTTTTGAAAAGACGTAAATAAAAAATCTTGAATTGCATCATGCGAAACAAATCCTCGATTATAAAGAACTTGTGCGATAGGAACAGAAACATTATGACGAAGTACAATTTCAGGAATACAAGGATTTACTTTTGACGGAACATGCCACCAAAATTTCTCACCCTTTTGGATAATACTATTCATAGGGTATCTCTTTGTAACTCTATTATTTTTATTTATTTTTTTAGTATATCAAAAATACATAAAAAGCGTATTGACTTTTACCCTTCTCAAGGATTTTTATGTATTATTTTTTATTATTTTTTATTATTACTAGCCCATTTACAATGCTTTGTGGAGGAGACTTTCCATATATATCTAACCTTAAAAAGCATCATTGGAATACTCCATCATATAGCGGAACTATTGCCAACTACACCACTCAAAAAATTCCCATCGAAATCTATACCACCAAAAAAAGTATGCATTTTATCATTACAAGCGGGGAATCAATAAAAATTATAACAAAGCGTCCCTTTTTTTTGTGCATGAAAAAAGAAAAGCCTGTTTTTTGCAATACTCTTGAACAAAAATTTTTTATCCAAATGATTATCACTAATAACAATATGTATACACATATGATGACAGCAACCGACATTTTAAATAAAAAGGCTGCTCCAACTGCAATCTTGGCTCTCCAAACCAAAGTTCCTTATGAAATAATTGATATCATTTTACGTTCATATTGTCATCATACGCCAAAAGATCAAATGGTGGAACTACACCCTTACGGCTCACTGTCTCCCTTTAGACAGATTTTTTCCAAAGGATTTATTTCAGAAATTATTTCTCAGCGATAACATATTTTTTTATAACATCTTTTATCAGTTCTTTATGAGAAACAACCGCATACTCAGTAAGTTTACTCACAGACTCTGATATCTTTTTTGGCCATTTAAAATTAAAGGTTGAACACGTAGTTGCCAGGCAGGCAGATAAATCAAAATATTTAAGCATTCCATATTGCATGTCTGATTCTTTGATGGCATCCATTAGAGTTTGTTCTTGGCAAAGTGGCATATAAATAACAATCGGCGCTTCTTTGTTTTCTTGATCTTGAAAAACGGTTATCGATTTATTATAAAACTGCTCCTGTTTTTCAAACGGTATTTTGGGAAAAGGCAATCCTGCTGCATGCGCATATTCCGCAACTTTTTGCAATTCGGATGTTTTCCCTTTTGCCAAACTTGCCGATGCATCACAAATAATAAGAATATCCATTTTACGTTCTGGACAACGTTCGCCAGAAAGTAATGGATATGGCAAGTTAAATGCCAATCCCGCATCTTTAAATTTTATAATCTTTTTTTGTGCAAATATCGGATTATCCAAATCTAACCCATACGCAAAATTATATTCCTCTGCCATTGCATACGGAATATGTCTTTCACCATGCTTATCCAAAAAACCTTCTTCTTTTTCTTTAATTTTTTCAAGATAATTTTTTATCAAAGGATTTGAAATCGTTTTTTTTGCCTTTGACCACACCGTTTCAATACTAGCAGCATATGCCGATCCACAAGTCGCCATCATCTTTGAAACCGTTATTCCAGGAGTAAATGTTGACGAAGCTCCCGCTTGAAAAGATCTACCAAATGCCCATGTTGGCACATATACCCCATTAAACCATGCCGTTCCCACTTCAACTGGAGAAAATTCTACCCATGGCTTATTAGTACTTTTAACCGCAAATGCCGACACCTCATTTGCAAACCTTGCTACTTGGACATCGCCAAGCACCGCTGCATAAATTGGAAATGGAACAGTTCCACTAGAAACCAATGGATATTGATCTGATAATGCAAGACTATATCGATCACTTGTAAAATCTTTAAAAAGCTTATTAGCAAGAAAATACTGAAATATATCAACAATTGTTATTGGTTGTTGATATGCCATACGAACAAGAAGAGCATCTACAATATCTTTTAATTGACTAGCACTAAGTTTAGTAAAGCTCTCTGTAATATTAGTAAATATACGATCTTTAATTTCCGTCAGCGTTTTATCTTTAAATGTACTATCAGATTTATAGGTAAGCCACGAACCGATAGCCCACGTAGATCCAGAAAGCCCTGCTACATAGGTAATAATATCAAGCAACCCCACATTTTGCACTCCCTCAAGCCACCCATATGTGGAAATCATCGCCCGCATACCTCCACCACTACATATCATACCAATGCGAGGAACTCGCGCAATATCTTGCTCTGTGATGCCCAAAAAAGAAGCTAAATGATTACGTACATATTCTGAACGTTTTTCTATACATACAACTTCTTTTGGATTAAGAGCATTGCCCCTTAAAACAGATGCATTTTCGCGTATTACCGTTCTTTTTGTTATATCAAAAGTTTTTTTTCTTATTGCATCCTTAGCTTTTTCAATTAGTCTTGATCCATAGTCAGAAATATTTGAAAAAAAATTGCGACTTTTTTTAATCTGCAATCCCTTGTCTGTCTGATGAATCGAAACCGTAATTTTTTTGTTTTCATATGGACGAGTTTTAAGTTCCATATTAGACAACATATTTTGCCGTGCATCAAATACATCAGGTAGCTCTTTAGCATTCAAAGCAACCACAAGTCGCTGCTCACCAAAAAGAGCTGGCATCTTAACAGAAAAGCGTGCCATTCCAAACGATGGCACTTTTTGGATATCAATACTTTTTTGCCATACCCCTTCTTTATAATCATAAATTGCGGCATATGCATCATTTTGCATAGTATTTTGCACCTGTATAAGAGGAGTTGTTCTGACAGTTGCTATATACAAAAAACTATGTAAAAAAACATACTTTATACGCATCATCTATCCTTATCAATAAAAGGTATATATCATGGTATGTACTATGCAAAAAAAAACTCTTAACTCTCAAGACTTTCTTAGTTTAAAAATCCTAAGTTTTTTCTTTAACTTTTTTGCTTTTGTTTTAATGTTGGAAACAAAATTACTTCTTTAATAGAGGTTGAATTTGTAAGCAACATAACCAAACGATCAATACCAATTCCTGCTCCAACCGTTGGAGGCATACCATACTCAAGAGCGGTAATAAAATCATCATCATAGCGATGCGCCTCAACATCTCCATTGCCATGAGCCAATGCTTGCTCTTTAAATCTTTTTGCCTGATCAAAGGGATCATTTAACTCATTAAATCCATTACTCAATTCCATGCCAGCAATATACAGTTCAAAACGATCGGTAATAAGAGAGTTTTTTTCACTCCGTTTTGCAAGCGGTGAAACATCAACTGGAAAACAGGTAATAAATGTTGGCTGTATTAAATGTGACTCAACAAACTGCTCAAACAGAGCATTAAGCGTATAACCCCATGTATTTTGAGACGCTTTTAAGATAACACCATGCTTTTTTGCCGTTGCATGGATTGTATTTTCTTGCAAATCAGAAACTTGACATCCAAGCTGCTGGGCAACCGCATCTATCATAGATAAACGTTTGAATGGTGATCCAAAATCTATCTGTTGATCTGCAAAAGGAAGAATCATTTTTCCACACACATTTTGTGCAATAGTACGCAACATCTGCTCTACAAGATCCATCATGTACTCATAATCTTTATAAGCAACATACAGTTCAATCATAGTAAATTCAGGATTATGTTTAGTTGAGATTCCCTCATTTCTAAAATTTCGATTGATCTCAAATACCCGCTCAAAACCTCCTACCACCAACCGCTTTAAGTACAATTCTGGTGCAATGCGTAAATACAAATCAGCATTCAATGTATTATGATGCGTTATAAATGGTCGCGCAAGAGCTCCTCCTGGAATTGGATGCAACATAGGTGTTTCCACTTCCATAAAAGAATTTTGTTGCAAAAAGGTACGCATTTCTTGCACTACTAAAAAGCGTTTCTTAAAACGAGATCGCGTCTCTAAATCTACCATTAAATCTAAATATCGTTGACGATACTTGATCTCAATATCGGCAATACCATGAAATTTATCAGGAAGACCATGTAAACATTTACTCAAAAGAGCAAATTCTTCAACTTTCAAGGTTATTTCACCCATTTTGGTTCGAAAAACAGTCCCTCGACACCAAATAATATCGCCTGAATCAATACTTTTTTTAAAGAGCTCAAACTGCTCTGCCCCCATAATGTCAGCTTTTAGATATACCTGTAAACGGCCAGATTCATCCTGCAATGTTGCAAAAACTGTTTTGCCATGCTCTCGTATGGCCATAAGACGTCCTGCAATGCAATACTCTTTTTCTTGCCCATCTTCAAATTGCGTATAAATTTCTTGACAAGAAGCTGTTACATTTTTTGGGGATGGCCATGGATTTACTTTATGATCACGTATTTCATTAACCTTTTGAACACGAATATCGTATTCACTCAATGCCCCATTTTTTTCGTGCTGTTCCATAAAAAAGCCTCTATACCGTATAATTTTTGCAATGTGATTATATTATTAATCATACCGTATATAGGCTCTTTTTTACAGTCAAAGTTTTATTATTTTAAGCGCGAACGACAAAAAGGGCATATGCCGCGTTCTCTTTTTTCCTTACCCTGGCAAGCACTACATGCCCATGTATCAACATCATGTCTATCTCTATTATCACAATTAAACGGAGATATTGTACCTGGTATAAAGCAGATTGAGCAATCACCTTGTGTTGATTTTTGACCAGGGTTTGCATTTTGAACTTTTCCCTGTATTCCTTGTATCAATCGCTTTCTTTGCTCTTTTCTATCAAAATATTTTGATAAAGTTTCTTCACTTCGACACGCATTAATATTTTCATGTTGTTTTGCAAGAACTGCATTTCGATCTTCATTCGTTAAATAGGGAGCTTCAATACCATATAATTCTTCATTTGCTATGCGCATAGCAAGACCCTTTAATATCGTTTCTTGCGTATCGCGTGAAGGAATAACACCATTTGTTAACGCCCAACGCTTATCCAACGCTGTTGCCAAACGAGCAGCATCTACCGGATGCTGTATCCCATACTTTTGAACTAACAAAACAGCAAGATCTTCCATCTCTTGAGGATAGTTCCATGCACCAAGTTGAAAAACAACTCCTATAAACAATAATGTAGCTTTTTTACTCATCATATAAAACTCCTTGATGTTTTAATTTAACGAACTATTGTTTTATATACATCTTCTATATGATCCCAATCAACCACATGCCACCATGCTGCAATATAATCAACTCGTTGATTCTGATACTTTAAATAGTATGCATGCTCCCACACATCCAACCCAAAAACGGGACGCATTCCATCAGTTAACGGATTATTTTGATTAGGCAATCCCGTAATCAACAAATCTCCCGCATAATCCACACACATCCATGCCCATCCGCTTCCAAAAACTGTTTTGGCTGTAGCATTAAATGCTTCTTGCATTGCTTCAAATGATCCATATTTTTTCTCGATAGCTTCACCGAGTAATCCTTTTGGTTGCCCTCCCCCATTTTTTTTCATCATTAACCAAAAAAGAGAATGATTATAATAACCACCACCATGATTTTGAATAGCAGTTCTGACTGCTTGAGGAAATGTAGGAAGATCTATAAGTAACTGCTCAATATTTTTTGACTGCAATTCAGGATTTTGAGCTATCACAGAATTAAGATTATCTAAATATGCTTGATGATGCTTTGTATAATGAATTTCCATCGTTTTTGCATCAATATAGGGTTCTAATGCATCAAATGCATAAGGTAATGCGGGCAGAGTATAGTGCATATATGCTCCTTCATGTACGTAACCATTTTATTCTCAATAGCCATAACTGTATGCAGTTTAAAAAAAATGTCACGTAATGTAATATACTTCATCATCCTTACGCGCCATATGCAACTCTTCACGAGCAATTTTTTCTTGATAAAAAGGGTGGGTATACCATTCTTTTATATCTTTTTCTAGCAATGCAATTGCAAAAGTAAGCTCATTTATTTCTATTGCAAGTTGTACATACTCAGCATTCATGGTACGTACCATTACAAATCCATATTTTCCAAACCAGCAATGGTATCCAAAAAAAAGTGTTTCTAGCAATAACAAACATTTTGTACTTTTTGATAGATATCTTTTCATACAACCCTTTTTTGATGGTTCTTTTTTTATCGCTTCATACAATGATAGAGTAAACATATTACTACCATCATGATCACATTCTTTATAAAAGGAGAAAAAAAATGCAGCGTCATGTTAGTTTGTTATTTATCCTTCTTTTTTTAACTCTAGAAAGAGTTACTTATCCTTCTCAACAGACCGATGATTCTGCCCAAAAAAAGGCAGTAACAGAACAAGAGTATGACGAAATCATGTTTGATTGGACACGAACATGGGCAGAAGTTATGCAGCTTGCCAAAAAAAAACATTACAAAATTGTAGAACCAGAAAAAGCAATGTCTCGCGCAATTGACGCTTTTTTAAACTATCTTGACCCTCACTCAAATTTTTTAGATCAAAAAAGTTATTCCTCTATGATGGAAACAACGTCAGGAGAATTTTTTGGCATAGGCATTGTTATTGATAACACACGAAAAACAAAAGATCGCGCACTCACCATTGTAGAAATTATTCCTGATGGCCCTGCAGAAAAAGCCGGATTAATGCAATACGATAAAATAGTAGAAATTGATGAAAAATCACTTGAAGGCTTAACAACCGATGAAGCAATAAAACTTATCAAAGGCGAAAAAGGATCAAAAGTATCTTTAAAAGTTATTCGCGAGGGACAGCCCGATCTTGTGTCTGTTGATGTCACACGCGACATGGTAAAAACGCAAGCATCTCTCAGCTTTTATATAAAAAATCAAAATATTTATTATCTTTCACTTACCACTTTTTCAGAAAATGCAATCACGCAAGTTGAAAATCTACTCAAAAAGGCCGCCAAAAAAACATATCGCGGAATCATTTTGGACCTACGCAATAATTCAGGAGGACTACTTCATGCCGTTATTACCATTGCAGGGCTTTTTTTACCAAAAGGTTCGGTAATTGCAATAACCAAAGATAAGCATGATAAAGTTATTGAATCATATAAAACAAAACGCGATCCTATCGCTAACAATAAAACTCCCATTTTTATTTTGATCAACAATTACACAGCATCAGCCGCAGAAATTCTTGCTGGATGTCTTAAGATTCATGCTGATAGTCCTCATCCAAAGCAAAACAGCTTGGTATTTCTTGTTGGAACACCCACTTTTGGAAAAGGATCAGTACAAGAAGTAATACCAGTAAATAATAATTGCGCTATTACCTTAACAACCTCTTTATACTTTCTTCCAGATAACAATAGTATTCAAGGAATCGGCATCTCTCCAGACTTTCATATAGAACGGTATCTTCCACCAACAGAACAGCTTAAATGGTTTACCCAATCATACGGCAGAGAAAATACGCTAGAAAACTATATCATAGTTCATAAAGACACAAAAAATAAAAAGGATTCATCAAAAAAAGATCAAAAAAAACTCCAAAAAACCTGGATTGAACGGGCAAAAGATATGCTTTGTCATGACAATCAACTTAAGGAAACAATAACACTCATCAATATCTTAGATTCTGCAAAAGATTCTGCTCCTCAATCAATTACATCACGCTCAAAGGCACTCGAATTTTTGAAAAAGCATTATATTAATAGCGAAGAATTAGATATTGAAGAAATCAAGGCATAAAAATATTTTTTTAGCAATATTAAGATACTTCTTAAGTCCGTTTGGTTTTTATTTTAAACATAACGGACTTAAGATCAAATCATTTTAAAAATATTATTCTACCGTTACTGATTTTGCTAAATTACGCGGCTTATCTATTGGAAGCGCTGACTCACGCGCAATTGCATAAATAAAGAACTGCATAAGTCCCGTCATAGCAAGAGGCCCAAGCAATGGTTTTACATGCGGAATAACAAAGCAAGTATCAGCAAGCCTGCATAACTCATTCTGCCCTTCAAATGCAAAGGCTACAACATGCCCACCACGCGCTTTTACTTCTTGCACATTAGAAATCAATTTTTGATAAATAATTTTATCTTGATGAGAAAAAACAAAAATCGGAGTCTCATCATCTACCAAGGCAAGAGGTCCATGCTTTAACTCTCCTGCAGGATAGCCCTGTGCAAAAACATAGGCTATTTCTTTTAACTTTAATGCGGCTTCTAATGAAAATGGATACGAGATATGCCTGCCAAGAAAAATAGCTTTTTTATAATGCGCATATTTTTTAGCATGTATTTGCACAATATCGCGCTTATAAATTTCTATCGTGTTTTCTAAAATTTCTGCAACCAAGACAAGATCGTCTTCTGCAGCCATTAGATCTGCCCATTTTAAAAGACCCTTTTCTACCGCAAGTCTATGCGCAAGCCAATATAAGACAGCCAATTGAGATGAAAAAGACTTTGTTGAGGCAACTGCCACCTCAGGGCCAACTTGCGTGAGTAAAAACCCTCCTGCTTCACGAACCATAGTACTTGAAGGAACATTTGTCAAAACAGCAGTCGGCAATGGAATATTATTTACTAAACGCAATGCTTCAAGAGTATCAGCTGTCTCTCCTGACTGAGAAAGAGCAATATGAAGAGATTGATCTGTTGAAAAAAAAGGCATGTATCTAAACTCTGAGGACAAAAATACTCGAGTTGCTGTTTTACAAACAGACTCAAAAAAAAATTGCCCTATTGATGCCGCATGCCAAGATGTACCACTAGCAATTAAACACAATCCTTTTAAATCTCGTGCATACGCTTGAGTAATCCCCAAATAATCCCAAACATGCTGTGTAATTGAACGTAAAAACGCAACCGTTTCAACTATGCCATTTTTTTGTTCATAAATTTCTTTAAGCATATAATGCTCATGCCCATTTTTACCCTGATCACTCCAATCAACGTGAATTGTTTGTGGGCATACTTCAAGCCTTTTTCCCATAAAATCATATAATTTTATGGTATCCTTTTGAACAATTGCAAAACTTTCATCTGGTAAAAATAAAACGGAGTTTGTTTTTCCTGCAAATGCTAAAACATCAGATGCAACAAACATTTCCCCATCGCCAATACCTACACATAAAGGTGACCGCTTTCTAACCAATACCATCTCATCAGGATGATCTTGGGAAATCAGTATAAAAGCGTAAGCCCCTTCCAGCATCCCAACAAGTTCAACAATTGTCTGCTTAAAAGATTTTGAAACCTCAGAAAGCGATTCAAAAAGATGCGCAATAATTTCTGTGTCTGTATGGGAATAAAAAACATGCCCTTGTTTAATTAGGTCCGGTTTTAATTCATGGTGATTTTCTATAATTCCATTATGTACTACTGCAACCGCTTTGTTGCAATCAAATTGTGGATGAGCATTATGCTCAGCAACATCTCCATGTGAAGCCCAACGAGTATGTCCTATTCCCAAATTACCGTCTATCGTTTCTGTACTTAATTTGGCAACAAGATCTTCAAGCTTTCCTGAAGATTTAAGATATAAAAGCCTATGGTCCTGTGGGTTAATACAAGCAAATCCTGCAGCATCGTATCCACGATACTCCAAGCGCGACAATCCTTCTAAAACAAAGGACCTGCTAAAACCTTTTCCGATGTATCCAACAACGCTGCACATGACCAATCGGTCCTTTTATAAAAAAGGGGCATACCAATTTTTGATATGCCCAATATATTCAAAATTAACGTTTTACAAATTGGAACTTACGACGAGCACCACGTTGACCATATTTCTTACGTTCAACAATTCGTGAGTCTCGGGTAAGCAGTCCGTGTTCACGGAGCGCAGGTCTAAACAGCTCATCTGATTTTAAAAGAGCGCGCGAAATAGCCAACTTAACAGCCTGCGATTGCCCCACTTTTCCACCACCTACAACTGTTACTTGATAATCATAATTGGTCGCAAAAGCAATAGCCTTAAATGGCATTTGTACTTGCCCACGCGTAAAATCGGTATCAAAATAATGAGAATATTCCAACCCATTTACCAAAATGTTACCAGAACCACGACGCATCCAAACGCGTGCAGAGGCGCACTTACGTCTGCCAATTGCATGACTTAATGGAGCAATTTTTGTTTTTTGCTTAGCGCTCGAATCGGCAGCTGTCTTTTTTGGCATCATTCGTAAAAAACCCTTCAATCAAACTATATAGGATTCCCAATATTTTTATATTTTCTGTCTGTAAAGTTTTAAGTTATTTTTTAAAACACCAAACATCTCTTTTGTAGTATAAATAACCAACAAATTCTGTCAAATTAGCTGATCGTTTTACAGCAACTTACATCATTCGATTACCATTGAACATGGAGCCGATGATCGGATTTGAACCGACGACCTACTGATTACGAATCAGTTGCTCTACCAACTGAGCTACATCGGCAGTATAATGCGATTAACAGTATACCAAAAAAATTAAATGATGTAAGCCAGAAAAAGTTTATTTTACACAAGCAGTAAGGCTTTCAACGCAACTACTCAAAAAAGAACAAACTGCTGCACATGCCAACTGCCCTCCTTTAACTAGGCAATTTTTGGTCAAGCAATCGTGTTTTTTTTGTGCTTCCAAAACCTTTCTTAAATCATCTTGACTCGAAAAACTTCTCAAGCCTTGGGGCTTTTTAGGCCCAAAAGACATTTTGTTAAACGAAACAAGCGACAATTCATACAAAAAAAAGAATATAAAGATTAGGCGTTTTGACATATATCACCTTTCATATACTGTCAAAATCCTAACACTCCCTCTATCTCTTTTAAAAGACCTTGGAAAAAAACACTTTAAAAAGTGCTACTCATATACTCCAAATACTAACCTAAAGCCTCTTCAAACGCTTCTTGGCATGCAAGACACCGAGATGCATTTGGATACGACTTTAATCGTTTTGGCGATATTTCTGATCCACAATCACTACACAATCCATACGTTCCGTCATTAATTTTTTCAAGCGCACGCACAATACGATGATATTCTTGCAATTGCGCATCCTGCAAAGAAAGATGCAACGATTCCATGGTAGAGGTAAGCGTTTGATCACCTGGATCTTGTACCTGGTCATCAGAAAATCGTTCTCGAGACATTTGAGCCAATTTTTCTTCCAACTCCAATTTTCTTTCCAAAAGTTCTGCTTTTGCAGCCTTTAAATCTGCTCGAATAGTAGTCACGTTACAATTCCCTTTTTTCTTTAAAAAAACGCTTTAAAAGCATTGCTGCTTCATCTTCACACACACCTGACAACACAATTGGCATGTTCATCTTGTATACAGAAGAAAGAGCCATTTTGTCAAGGTACGAAAAAGATCCAAACAAAGGAGATGGTGCAGCATATACTACTCCTTTTAATCGGCTCAATAACATGCATCCCACGCACATCAAACAGGGCTCTAAAGTGACATATAACCAACAATCTTGTAATCGCCAATCATCACGTTTTTGACAGGCTTCTGCCATAACACGCATTTCAGCATGTGCTTGCTGTGAATGCAAAGCTTCTGTTTTATTATAAGCAGTCGCTATAATTACACCATGCTCATCAACAAGAACCGCACCTATAGGAACCTCTCCCTCTTGCTGCGCACAACGAGCCTGCATCAATGCTTCATGCATAAAATATTGGTCTTTCTGGTACCCAAATATAGTCTCGCTCATCCCATGCTCTTTCTACTAGCCAAATCAGTAACTATTCTCTACACTAAAATATACAAAAATAGTAGCATTGTAACATAACTGCTCTGCGTTATAAACAACGGAATTTGGTATGACAAAAAACTCTCCCCAAGAATATCGCGCTGAATCCATTCGGATAATGGAAGGCCTTGAGGCAGTTCGCAAAAGACCTGCTATGTACATTGGTTCCACTGGCCCGCAAGGATTACATCACCTTGTATATGAAGCCGTTGACAACTCTGTTGACGAAGCGATGGGAGGACATTGCGATACAATAACCGTTATTTTACACCAAGATGGATCCTGCTCAGTAGAAGATAATGGTCGTGGTATTCCAACCGATATCCACCCAACAGAAGGAATCTCCGCTACAGAAGTAGTACTTACAAAGCTTCATGCTGGTGGCAAATTTGAAAAAGAAGCATACAAATTTTCTGGCGGGTTGCATGGCGTTGGTATATCAGTTGTAAATGCGCTTTCTGAATGGCTTGAAGTAACCGTTTTTCAACACGGTAAAATACATCATCAAAAATTTCATCGCGGCGCTCCTGATGCACCATTAACAATTATTGGAAACACTGAAAAACGCGGTACTCTCGTTCGCTTTCTTCCTGACAAGCTTATTTTCCAAGAAACAACAGAATTTCAATTTGATACTCTTGCAGCACGTTTGCGAGAACTTGCTTTTTTAAACAAAGGCATTCACATCACTCTCTTGAGTGAATCTCTAGGCAAAGAAAAAGAATTTTATTTTGAAGGTGGGATTGTTTCTTTTGTTGAATATATCAATAAAAAGAAAACACCACTTTTCCCTGAAATTATTTACTTTTCACAGAGTGATGAACAGTACATTCTTGAAGTAGCAATGCAATATAATGATGGATACGGTGAACAGGTTTATTCATTTGTAAACAACATTAATACCATTGAAGGTGGAACACACTTATCTGGTTTTCGTTCTGCATTAACAAAAATTTGCAACAAAAAAGCATTAGAAATGGGAATGCTTAAATCGGGAGAATCATTTTCAAGTGAAGACTCGCGAGAAGGACTTGTTGCAGTCATCAGCATAAAAGTTCCTGAACCACAGTTTGAAGGCCAAACAAAAGGGAAACTTGGAAATAGCGAAGTCAAAGGCCTTGTTGATTCATGGACATTTGCTTTTCTTGATCGCTACTTTGAAGAAAGCCCTTCTATTGCTAAAAAGATTTTACAAAAGGCAGAAATTGCGCGAAGAGCACGAGAAGCAGCTCGCAAAGCACGCGAATTAACCCGTAGAAAAACAGTCCTCGAATCGGTCGTTCTTCCCGGAAAATTAGCTGATTGCAGCAATGAAGATCCTGCAAAATCTGAACTTTTTATCGTAGAAGGTGAATCGGCAGGCGGATCAGCAAAACAAGGTCGTGATCGTGATACGCAAGCAATTTTGCCACTTCGTGGTAAAGTACTTAATGTAGAAAAAGCACGCATTGACAAGGTTTTTTCTAATGAAGAAATTAAAGCACTTATTGCTGCAGTAGGATGTGGCATTGGTCAAGATTTTGATATTGCAAAAGCACGGTATCATAAAATAATCCTTATGACTGACGCCGATGTTGATGGATCCCACATCAGAACCCTTCTTTTAACGTTCTTTTTCCGCTACATGCAGCCGCTAATCGAAAAAGGCTATTTATATATTGCAAAACCACCTCTCTATAAAGCA
The DNA here is from genome assembly GCA_964440325.1 of uncultured Pseudomonadota bacterium. Taxonomy (GTDB): domain Bacteria; phylum Babelota; class Babeliae; order Babelales; family Vermiphilaceae; genus CAYTRW01. Next base: position 35,873 of record CAYTRW010000005.1, on the reverse strand, counting down.
AAAATAGGCAAAAAAGAACAATATCTTAAAGATGACTCCGCATTTAGACGGTTTTTATTTGAGTGGGCAGAAGAACAACTTTCTCTCTCTGTTGATCAAAAAGAATTTTCTCTTGAAGAATGGAAAAAAATTCTTTCAGACATGATCTCTTATGATGAAAAAGTACATGCAACAAGCATGCGACTTCATATGAGTCCCGATTATTGTTATGTGTTAGTATCACTATTGTACAAACATTCTTGGCAATCAAATGCTGGCACAGAAGTCTTGCTTGAAATGCTAAAGCATGCATTCCCCAAATATACTATCGGGTTTGAACAAAGAGAGACCATCCCTGTTTCTGCAGATGATGATTCTGTAGAGGGTGATGTTCATTTAAAAACCCTAGAATCTCGTATAATCTTTAAACAATTGAGCAAAGAATTTTCTGTTCCGCTTTCATTCTTTGAATCGTCAGATCTTGAATTACTCAAAGAAGCACTCACACCACTAAAAAATATTGAATTCCATGAATGGAAGCTTTCTGTCGTAAATAAAGACAAGTTTTCAACAGGGAAAGGCATTTTAAAACTCATTAATGCAATAACTGTTCTTGGAAAATCGTATTTGACTATCCAACGCTATAAAGGTCTTGGCGAAATGAATGCTGAACAACTTTGGGAAACATCTATGGATCCTTTAGTGCGCATTATCATGAAAGTTAATATCGAAGATGCTCTTGAAGCAGATCGATGGTTTGCAACACTTATGGGCGACGACGTAAGTGGAAGAAAAGAATACATTGAAAGATATGGTCAATTTGCCAAAAACCTTGATGTATAGCATGCATGATTTTTTAAATACGCATGACCTTTGGCATAAAAAAATAGCACTGGGCTTCTCTGGAGGCCCAGACTCTTTATATCTTTTGCATCACCTTGCACCATTTCATCAATCCCAAAAAATATCTTTACTTGCTGTACATATAGATCATGAATGGAGACAAGACTCTTTTAAAGATGTTGCATTTTGTGCCGAGCAGGCTGCAGCATTAAAAATTCCTTTTATCAGCATTGCAGCATCATCTATACCTCTTACAAAAAAATATAATGGATCCTTGGAAGAAATGGGACGCCTTTTGCGACGTACTATTTTTGAAGATTTACTCAACCAAAAGATAGCGGAACATATCGCCCTTGCGCACCATTTTGATGACCAGCAAGAAACTTTTTTTATTCGTATGCTTCGTGGAGCAGGAATATCAGGGCTTTCATGCATGCGTCCAATTAATAAACAATACATCAGGCCATTGCTCAATATTTCAAAACAGGAAATTCTTACCTATCTTGTACAAAAAAAAATTCCCTATCTTACTGATGATACAAACAACTCTCCTCTCTTTTTGAGAAATCGCATCAGAAAAAAAGTCATTCCTGCTCTCAAAGATATTGATACCCGCTTTGATCAAAGTTTTAAAACAATGCTTGAACATATACAACTTCTTGATACTTTTATACAGAAAGAAGTTGATACACTTTTAATGTCATACAAAGATCAAAAAAATCGTTTTTCTATAAACGAATTTCTAAACCTTTGTGATCCTTTTCGTTACGATTTACTGATAAAAATTCTCATTTATCATGGCATTTCTTTTACCCCTTCAAAGGGACTTATCAAAGAAATCGAACGTTTTTTGAAAAACACCAAACAAAATGGACGTCATATCTTATATGACCAATGGAACCTATACAAAAAAAATGGCTTTATGTGGATTGAAAAACAATAATCTTATTCTTTTTTTGATTTTGAACTAAAACATGAATGCTTTAGCGATGAATTCTGTGCCTCAATGTCATCCATTGATATACTTCTTGGTGTTTTTTTAACCAATTCTGAATCAATAAGCCCTTCAAAAGGACCATATTTTATGGTGAATAATACACAGGTATTTGCAAATGCTGATACTGCCTGTTTTAATGATGCCTTTTTTGTTTTTGAAGCTGCATAGTTTAACACAGTTCCAAAAGAAAGAGAAATCATCGATACGAATAGAAACGTTTTTTTCATAGAGGGCCCTTGTTTTTGCTTTTCATTTCCGCGTACACAGTTTATGCGCTACACTACATAAAAACTTCCCTTTGAGTTATCAAGAGAAAGAGAGTAGCAGAATGCTTGCGCAAAACAAGAAATATAATAAAATTCATGAAAGCGCACTTATTGCGTCTTTGCTCTTGCACTCTCTTTTTTTAGGGTTTCTACTCTATCTATATCATCATCAGCATCAAAAAAGTGAATTAAAAAAAGATGCTGAAATAATTTTTATGCCACCAGAAACACATCCTCAAAAAAAATCGCCTTCTCAAGATGATGAATGGGCAACAACAAAACCAACTTATACTGCTTTATCTAGTTTAAACCATGAACTGCAAGATACTCCTCCCACTGCAATCAATCAAAATGAAGTTTCAGAAAATACAGAACAAGAACAATCAATATCTGACCCTTTTGAAAAACAAGAAGAAGGATTAGATAAAGAAGAAAAAGAAAACAACCAAGAAAAGATTGAAACTCCCATAAAAACTGAATCAATCAAAGCCACTGACTCAAAACAATTAACTGCTCCTCTTGCAAAAAAAAAGAAAAAACAAAGACAAAAGATGGCACAAAACAAAAATGATACAAAACCTTCAGAAAAATCTACGCCAACATTTGCTGATTTAGTAAAAGGATTTAGTACGTTTATGGAGCAAACAAAACACGGCGTAGAGAGCCGCATTCATACTTTGGGGAAAGACGGGAAAAAACCAACGGATCAACAGCTCAAATATGAACGATATATTGAAAAAATTATTATATGCTTAGAAACAAGCTTGCATGTCAACAGAGCTCATGCGATACTTCCACCAGTTGGAAAAAATCCACGAGTAACTATCGCGCTTAATCGACGTGGCAATTTAACAAGTTTTAAAATTATTGAATCAAGTGGGGCAAAAGAAGTTGATGACCACATCGCACGATCCTTTTACGATGCAGGATCATCATTCCCTCCTATTCCGCAATATATTCCCGATAATCCACTCATGATAACATTTACCGTTAACATGACTCCACGATGGTAAATTATATGTTACTCGAACATTTTTATGCACATTTAGAAGGATATCCTTTATGGTTATCCTATATTTTTTATTAAGAACGAATACCTATTAGCGGCAAACACCAAAGTCTTGCAATATTTTGATAGCCAAAAGCATCTTTTTTATTAACAAATGATACATTTGAAAAACGATACAACATACTATTTTTAAATTTTTTGACTGGCTCAACAATAGCCTCTCCCTCTAAAGAACCTGGAATCCATAAGTAGCTACTAACCCTTGATCGCATACGTAAAGACAAACTTTTTTTATGTTCATTCAAAAGTCCTTGCGCATAGACAGTTTCCTTAAGCGGCAATTTTCTTTGATAACTACCGCGCTCAAAAAAAACGCCTAAATGGCGGTGCAAACAATTACTAAGACTATTACCTAGCCATAGATGCTTTACCTCAACAAAAGTAAAATCCTCTCTTAACAAAGCATCATTGTCTTTTAATTTTCCATCTTGGTCATATATTTTGGTTTTGATAACATCTATAACGTCAATTATCTCTGTTGCTCTTTTAACATTTGCAGCTTTAACTTCAGCATTTAAAAAATTTTTCTTCTTATTTTCATCTGCAACTTTTACCATAGCTTTACATATGGTATTAAAACTAATAAAGAAGCCGGCTTTTTCTTTATTAATTCTTTCCAAAAACGCATCATGAGAAGCCATGCTATTTGACTTAACCAATAACATGGTTATACATATCGCAATCTTAAGAAACTGTGTCATATTATAACAACTCTTTATTTTTAATAATTTATTTTATAAAAATATACAAATCGCGCTTCGGCGATCATTTCTATTATAAATTATTTAAAACAAGACATCAAGAGCCCCCCCTCTTAAAAAAGATTAAAAAATAGGGTATTATAACACTTATATTAAGCATATTGATCAAAAATAGGGTTTATAACCATTATGAGTACACATAAATCAGATTATTATGAAACACTCGGTGTTTCAAAAACTGCATCTACCGCAGAAATTAAAGCTGCATACCGTAAAATGGCTATGAAGTATCATCCAGACCGCAACCCCAATAATAAAGAAGCTGAAGAACAGTTTAAAAAAGCTGCTGAGGCATATGAAGTACTTTCTGATGACGGCAAGCGTAAACAATACGATCAGTATGGTCATGCTGCATTCAACCAGGGTGCTGGCGGCGGCTATGGACCCCATGGCGGCATGAATATGGATGACATATTTGAAGGATTTGGAGATATCTTTGGATCTATGTTTGGAGGCCAGCAATCTCGTCAAAAGAAAAAGGTTGGGCCAACGCCTCAACGCGGTCATGATTTAGGTCAAACTATAGAAATTTCATTAAAAGATGCTTTTACCGGACTTAAAAAAGAAGTTGGTTACTCACGCTTTTTTGAATGTGATGGCTGCAATGGAGCAGGTTTAAAACAAGGAACAGCTGCTCAGGCTTGCGCTACCTGCAAAGGAATGGGGCAAGTTCAGTTTAAACAAGGCTTTTTTATGTATGCCCAAACATGCAGCACTTGTGCAGGAAACGGTTTTTTTATCCCTTCTCCATGCACTCACTGCAATGGACAATCTCGCGTTCAAAAATATGATAAATTTAGCGTGACAATTCCAGCAGGTATTTATCACAATGCAGAACTTAAAGTTACCGGAAAAGGTGATGCTGGCGTATATGGCGGCAAATCGGGTGATTTATTTGTAAAAATTGCTATCAGACAAGATGCTGTATTTACTCGTATAAATGATGATCTTGTTCGCACCATTTTGCTTACCTATCCACAACTGGTCCTTGGATGTGATCTTGAAATAGAAAGCATTGATGGAACAAAGCATTCTATTAAGATTCCAAAAGGATGCCCAATTGGAGAAAAAATAATCATTAAGGGTGAAGGATTTAAGCGCATTAACAGCAACTCTGCAGGAAACTTTGTTATTGTAACACAATGTCATATCCCTAAAAAAACAACCGCTGATGAACGCAAAAAACTCCTTGAGTATGCACAAACCGCAGGACTTTCAACCAGTTCTTTGGATACAGACACTCAAAGCAGCTTTTTTAAAAAATTCTTTTAATAAAGAATCTTAAACATTCATTCGCAATTTTTTTATACTTTTTGTGGAATTTGATTGAGTATATCCGCGCTTGATCGCTATAGTATCAAGCGCGTGATAAAAGAAATCTCTATCCGGACCTTTAACCACAGCTTGCTCATGTGCTTCTGCCAAGCAAACAGGGTACCCGCCCCCTTTAATGCACTGATCAATAATCGCTGCACACAATTGATCCAAAAGTTTTTCATCTTGCACAATCCATCCAGGAATTTCTATGCGTGCAATTTCAGTTGAAGTATTAATGTAAAAAAAATAAGGCCGTGAATTTGAAGGATACTGATCGGATAAAGAACTTCTATGTTGAAACAATGTAGAACGATGAAATGGCGGCAAAAATGCTGATATTACCGCAGTATCAATCATCCGATCCATATCTGCAGCCGCAGGATGTTCCTTTTGAGGCAATGAAAGGCTCTTTTGCTCTAATGCAAACCGTATCAAATTAACTAGGTCTTTACCTTTTGGCGAACTAATATATCCAGCAACGGGTATTTTTTCAGTACAAAAAGCATCTAAAGACTTCACATATGATGGAAAAAAACGATTAAACATCCGTTCATCCGCTGATTGAAGATGCCAAAATATAAGGGATCCATCATACAGCACAAAAACATTTTCTTGCTTGTATTTTTGTGCATATGCAATTCCTTTTGCAAATTCAATCTCTTGTCGAACACAATTAACAACATTGCGTGAGTTTTCAAACGTTCCATCTTGATATGAAAAACCTTGAAAAACCTGTGGAATTGACTCAAAAACAACTTTTGATGCTTGTAGAGAATACTGCAAATATACGATACCGGTATTAATCAAAAAACAAGAAATAGGATGATGCCTGTCCGGATAAATTTGAGAGCCATCAATACCAAGAATATCATATTCGGTATTTTGTTTTACTTCATACACATCATTTAAAGCTCCCTGCCAAAGAGGCAACTGCCATCCTGGATATGCATGATATACCGCATACCAAAAAGACGGATCTGTACTTAAATGGGACCATGCTGCACGCATTTGCACACAGGTATTTGATACATCTACAAAAAGCTCATCAGATATACGCTCCAATTCTTGCAATACAGACAGCCGTTGCAACATCTCTCATCTCATGCTTAAAAATATGTTATACTATATACAGTATACTCATTTTAAAAAAAAGGTTGTCACTATGCATCTTATTGATACACACTGTCATCTCAATCTAATGACAAAAAAAACATTTGACACCCCGCTTTCTGCAGAAGAAATACATGCAACGCAAGAAATTGTTAATACTGCTTCTTCCAAAATGGTTACTAAAATTATCAATGTGGGAACAAGTGTTATTGAATCACAAAACTGCATTGCATTAGCAAAAAAATACTCTTCCGTATCTGCTGTTGTGGGTATACATCCAACCGATTGCACATCTACCTGGAAAAAAGATTTTGAACAAATAAAAAAATGGGCTCAAGAAAAAAAACAACACAAAGTAGTTGGCATTGGAGAATGCGGTCTTGATTTTTATCACAAGCCATATGATCTTGAACGCCAAAAAGATGCTTTTAAGGCACATATTGAACTTGCACTTGCACATGATCTTGCGCTCGTTGTACACAGCCGTGATGCGTATGATGAAACATTACATGTTCTTGAAGAGTATAAAAATGATGCTATAAAAGGCATAATGCACTGCTTTTCATATGATCTTTCTTTTGCGCAAACAGTACATGCATGGAACTTTGCCCTTGGCATCGGAGGAGCCATTACATATCCAAAAAATCAACAACTGAGAGATGTTGTTCTTGGCATGCCTCTTTTATCACTTGTTTTAGAAACAGATGCGCCATTCTTACCGATTCAAAGCATGCGTGGAAAACAAAATCATCCTCAGTATATTTATGACATTGCACTCTATATTGCACAGCTACTTGGCATTTCATATGATGAAGTAGCATCTCAAACAAGCAAAACAAGTGAACGCATTTTTGGCCTTAGCAATATATAAAAAGGATTTAATATGAATGAATACATTTTACTCGCCTTTTGCATATATGCATGCATATTGCTTGGCATTGGACTTTTCTTTTTTAAAAGATCTCGCTCTCTTGCTCAATACACTCTGGGCAACCGCTCAACAAACTATTTTGTTACTGCAATTGCAACACAAGCAAGCGATATGAGTGGATGGCTCATGCTTGGACTCCCTGCACAAGTATACGCAAATGGCATAGAAGAATTATGGACTATTGCCGGCCTTGTTTTTTTTATGTTTATAAGTTGGCACATTATTGCACCACGCATCAGAAACAAAGCTGCTGAATATAAAAGCCTAACGCTTACCTCACTTCTTTCTGCATATTTTAAAGACACTCATAATATTTTAAAAATTACCGGCGCTCTTATCAGTGTCTATTTTTTCACCTGCTATATCGCATCAGGCATTGTTGGAATGGGACGCGTATTTGAAACAGCTTTTACTATCCCATATCATTCAGGAATTGTCCTTGGCATTATTATTACCTTATTTTATACCCTTCTTGGAGGCTTTTTAGCTGTTTCTTGGGCAAATACCTTTCAAGGCATTTTTTTACTATGCATGATTATGGTTGTTCCTTTTTCTGCACTTTTTACACTCAACTTGGTTCCTTTTTCTTTGCAATCTTTTTTACCATCTGCACCAACAGCATGGCATCAAACCGTACACGGCATACTTCTTTCTATTGGATGGGGAATAGGCTATTTTGGACAACCACATATTTTAACCTATTTTATGGGTATTGATGACCCCAAAAATATTCGTTATGCAAAGTATGTTGGCATGATTTGGCAACTAAGCGCTCTTTGCGCTGCAGCATCTATTGGATTAATTGGTGCACGCTTTTTTGGCATAAATACCGTTTTAAATGCAGAAATGCTGTTTATCACATTATCAGAAATTATGTTTCATCCACTTGTTGTTGGCTTTACCTTATGTGCTATTTTGGCTGCTATTTTAACAAGCATCAGTAGTTACTTATTAATCGCTGCTTCCAACATAACAACTGATTTTATGCTTCCGCTTGCACACACATCATTTACTGATCGCCAATTGGTTCTTTTTTCTCGCATTGCAGCCTGCCTTGTTGCATTCTTGTCTCTTGCAATTTCTTGGCAAAATAGCGCTACTATTTATCATCTGGTAAATTATGCCTGGTCAGGACTTGGTGCTGCTTTTGGACCACTCGTTATTATTATGCTAAACAATAAACCCGTTTCTGCTCAAACCGCCTGCAAAGGTATGATTTTTGGCGCAGTAACCGCGGCATTATGGCCGCTGTTTGGCATTGATGTATTGCCACTTATTCCTGGATTTATGATTAATATACTGATATTAATAGAGTTGGTTTAAAAAATTTAATGGGCGATTGAAAACTGTTTGTAGAATGCTTTTAAAAAAGAGTTCTTTTTTAGCGACATATCAACAGCAAGATGTTTATGCTGTTCCAAAATAGTTGCAAGATCATTAATCACTGGTTGCAAACACATACGCTGTCGCCACATATTATTTACATAAATATTACGCTGAAATTCTATCTGTTCCTTTTTAAACCCATTAAAACAATCTTCTTTAATCAACAGATCCCAAGCTTGTGCATATAAATCGTGCATTTTGGATTCCGGATATTTTTGCAAAAGATCAGAAAGTTGTTTTTGAAAAGCTTTATAGACCTGATATTGCTCTTTGGTCTTCAAAGCAATTGGCTCAAACTCAGATTTTTCACGCTGATAATAAAAAAGAAGTGCATTATCTATAGCACAATAAACAGGATCCTCTTTATTGTTCTCATCATTAAGCACAAAGATGTTTCGAAGATACTTATCACTTGCACCCAAAAAAAGATCCAGCGCTTTTAATCTAGCAAGCTGCATTGCTTCATCTTTTGTAAAAGAACCAGGAAGCTCTTTTAACGCTTGGCGATACTCACTCCAAAATGATTCACCTGTTTTATAAAAAAAATCAGTTCTTCTTAATTTATTTTGTGCATGAACAGCATTATTGCTTTCTTGTAAAAATTTTTTTGAATAATCAAAAAAATCATTACCTGGCAATCTTTGTATTAAAAATTTTTTATCTGCAATGGCCACAGACTGACAAGGAATTTGTTCTTTTCTAGCAAGCGCAGCATAAAAAAGTTCATTTGCAGCATGTGAATAATCATCTTTTTCAAAAAACTGTCTTCCCTTGCTATCTTCATAACTTGCAAAATTTTTATAGGGAATAAAAGAATCTACCCTTTTTAAGGGAGGTGTAACTGATGCTAATGCATCCTGTATGGATGCCTGCACACAATATGAAAAGAATAACAAAAATAAGAATGTATATTTTTTTATCATAACCTTTAAATCCATTTATACATAATAATAATATACAATTATACCATTTTTTTAAGAATGCAGCAACGGGCTCTCCTTAAGGCACAGATTTATTGCAAAACTATCTCCAACGGCGCCTTTTAAAAAAAGAAGGGGTAAAATCAAGAAACAAATGGGAAAAGGCCCCTAAGAGAAAAAAGAAGGCTCCATGGTACACATACGATACGGTACAGATTCCTGTTTTTAGAATACCTGCAACAATACCAATGGTAAGGATAATCAAAAACCATGCTTGATGGAATATACCTCTATGCCTTGCCAACAAAGGAATTGTTGCAAAAAGCGCACATATTGAAACAGCTATAAAATGCTTTTTACAAATATAGACAACAATAATCATGCATAAAAGCTGATAAAAATAGCGCTGCCCACGACTTTTGGTATCAACATCAGGAAACAACGCTCCAAAAAGAGTACAAAATAAACAAATAACGCCATGTAAAAAAGTAAAATGCGCAAACCCACACATTACATATATTCCAAAAATTGCAAGGCTATATGCTGCAATCCCTCCACATACATGCCCTTTATAATTTGGCATACTTTCCTTTTTTTATGCTCATCATTTATATCTTTTTAAGCCGTGCTCCTGGATAATAAAAAGAAAGGATTTGTTTATATGAATACCCTTCTTTAACCATTTGACGCGCACCCCACTGACACATTCCCAAATGGTGGCCAAGCCCTTTTCCAGAAAATACAAATTTTCCTGATTTCATAGAAATACCATATGCAAAACTTTTTACTGAATCAAGCAATGAATAGAGACGCTTACCCGCAATAGAATGCTGCTTATTTTGAGCATCTTTAACCTCTACATTAAGCACAATTCCCGCTTTATCTTTGTGCGTTACAAACATGCTCTTTACAGATCGCGCAGGAAGATTTGCTTTTTGGAACAATCGCTCAAGCTCTCCTTTGTCATGCTCAACTTTCCACGCATACGATCTACATTCTTTACAAAAAGTACAGGGATACCTACGAGCAAGATAGGGCGCTTTCTCAAAATTAAAGTCTTGAATATGCGCTGGAATAACTCCCCCACAACAGGCATCAAACATAGCAATGATCGGCTCGTTGTTATAAAAAAGAAACATTCCCTGCGTACTTTTAACTGCCTCATACACATGCGTAGAAATAGGTCTTCCATACAAATTATATCGCTGATGATTATTATCATCGCGCACATCATATAACAATTTTTGCGTACGAGCTCTTTTAATCATTGAAGCAACATACGTACGCGATGCAATTGCAAATGCTTTATTTACTTCAACCGGCCAGCCTGGCCAACTTTCTGATTGAACCACCGCAATAACATATTCTTCAAGAGGAACTCTATTAATCAAAATGGTTTTTTGGTCACTCAAAATCAATAAAAATGATCCTTTATATGGCTTGCCATTATACACAAGCACATTGTCGCTTGAAGGCTTTATCAGTATTTTTTTTGTTTTATATCGCTGATCATTTATCACCAATGACTGCTGCAAAATCCGTATTCCAAGATGATCGTTTGAAAAACGTATCTTTTTTTTTAAATCAGCATCATACAACACAAACCCATTAGCACACGCAATTTCAAAACTATCACCCTTTTTATATTCACTAATCAAAACGCGAACAAAACCTTTGTGCGCTTCTGCAAAAGAAACAAAAAAACTTATAACAAAAAGAATCCCAAAAAAACGTATATTATACCGTAATGCCATGAGCGTATAACCACTTAAGTATATCTTCGTGCGGGACAACTTTATCATCAACACCTTTATTTGCCATCGCATCAGCCTCTTTATTTTCTTCACGCATGATATGCGTCACTAATCCACTATACATCCGCAATTCTTTTTGCGCTAAAAAAAATAATGGATAAATGCCCGCATTACGCACCTGATACATACCATTAAGTTGACGCACCAATAACTGGGAATCTGAAAAAAATCGTACACTATCACCTTCTTTATAAAAATCTTTTAGTAAAAAAAGCGCAAAAAGCAATCCATAATATTCCGCTTGATTATTTGTCTTGATGCCTAAAAAAAAACCTTTTTTTAAAAAAGGTGTACCATTTTTTAAAATTACAATCCCAACGCCAGAAAGTCCCGGATTTCCCCGAGAGGCGCCATCAATATACAGCTGCCAATAAACCCCTGTTCTGTTCATGCAAAAAACCTTTTATAAAAAATAATACATTTTATATGCAGAATGATACCAATCTTAAATTCGCTCAGGCTGCATGCTACGTTCAAGATATAAAAGACGGAAACATCCTTTACATTGAACCAAATTTCCTCGTTCTGCTTGCAAAATTTCTTGTTTTGTCAAAACGTGAAAACAACTACCACACGATCCCTCGACAACCGGAACTACCGGATCAGCAACTTGTCCACTCATATGCGCATATAACTCAAGCCATTCTGGAGAAACTTTGTGCTCAAAAGAAGGTCTTTCTTGCTCAAGGGATATAATCATTTTTTCAAGTTCATCGATCGATATATTTTTTTGAGATATCATCTGATTGATTTCTTGGCTTTTTTCTTGATGCTTTTTTTGCACAAGATTATACGCTTCTTGAGCTGATTCATACACAGACCACGCTTTAAGAACTGCTTGCTCCTGCGCTTGCTGCTTTGCCTGTACATGAGAAAGCTCTTGCTGTAGTGATTGATAATCCTTAAAACCTGTTACTTGTTCAAGTTGGCCTTTTTTTGTTGATTCTAATGCATCAAGCTCTTTCATTACAAGCTCAAGCATATCAACTTCTTTTTTTGCAGAAAGAACGAATTTGTGTGCTTTCTCTAGCTCTTCATCATACCGTTTTTTTTCTAAAACATGCTGAGAAACAACGTTTTTTAATACCGTAATCTGCTGTTTTAAAACTCTTACTTTTTCATCAAGAGCAACAAGCTGAATAAATGAATGAAAAGGCAGCTCTTTACAAGACATAGCGTTCCTTTTTTCAAAGAGGTCAAAATTATAGTGTAAGAATGGTGGGCCCACCGGGATTTGAACCTGGGACCTTCCGGTTATGAGCCGGCTGCTCTTACCGCTGAGCTATGGGCCCGCACCAAAAAATCTTTTAACCTCGTACTGTATCCCCATTCATTATCATACCATCCAAAAATTTTTCCCATGTTTCCGGTTACTTGTGTTAATAAACCATCAACAATTACTGAATGCGAGTCTCCAAAAAAGTCTGATGAGACTAGCGGGCTCATGGAAAAACCGATGATTTGATTCATGCGATTTTCAGATACGGAGATAACTATATCATGAATACGATCAATGGACAATTTTTTTTGTGCAATAAATGCAAAATCTATTAAAGAAACTTTGGAAACAGGAACTCGTATCGATGTAACGGTAATTGCATCTGCGAGTGAAGGAATCACTTTTTGAATCATTTTTGAAACACCGCTGCTGGTTGGTATTATATTGAGAGCTGCTGCACGAGAACTGCGTAGATCATGCGATTCTACGTCAAGCAGAACTTGAGAATTGGTATAGGCATGCACGGTGGTCATACTTCCACGCTCAACTCCAAAAGCTTCATGTAGTATATGCAAAAGAGGCAAAAATGCATTTGTAGTACAACTACCCAACGATACTATTTGATGCGTATGAGGATCAAACAACTGTTCATTTACACCAGGAATAATTGCAATATCTTCATCAGTAGCAGGAGCTGAAATAAGTACATGGCGAGCCCCAACCTGAATATGTTTAAGTGCATCTTCACGCTTAGTATATTTGCCAGAACAGTCTACAACCCAATCAATCTGATAGGCACCCCAATCAAGCAATGCACTATTTGTTGTCGCAAGCAATGCAATACGATGATCATCTACAACCAAATCTGATCCATCCATATGAACAGACCCTGGGTACACCCCCATAACAGAATCATACTTAAAAAGATGCGCTACCCAATCTTTTTTTCCAGAACCAATATTAATAGCAACAACAGAAATTTTTTTACGTGCTTGCACATCAAGCATAACGCTCCGTAAAAAAGAACGCCCTATTCTTCCAAAACCGTTTATCGCTACATTCATTCTTGTATCCTTTTAAAGAGAATCTGTGTTCTATAGCAGATTACTATATCAGATACAAAAAAAGGGAACAAAAAATAAGAAAC
>CAYTRW010000005.1:20695-22014 GCA_964440325.1 uncultured Pseudomonadota bacterium | reverse complement strand
GCGCTATTACCAGTTTTTGACCAATTCAACTGCCAAAAAAGCCTCATCTACAGAATCATTCCCTGAAGGCTCTATGATTATTGGCACATTTTTAAATATATCATGATGCATTATTTTTTTGAGCACCTCTTGAGAAAGAACTCCCATACCTGGCAATGCATGCTGATCACACAAAACCCCTGATTGCTGCACTGTATCATTAAGATGTAAAAGCATAAGAGGTATATACTGAGTTACTTTGTATACAATCTCACAAAAGGCTTGATATCCATTTTGTGTAGTTAAATCATATCCAGAAACATGCGCGTGCGCCGTATCAACACATAATCCAATACGATCAGGAAACAAAAGCAATGGATGCAGTTCTATAAAATCTTCAAATCGTGCACCGATTGTGGATTCTTTTCCTACCGTGTTTTCCAAAATAAACACAATCTGTTTTTCTCGCACGCACATACTATTTAAAAACCGTGCAAGCGCTTGCAATGCTTGCTGACGCGTAAGGCCTTTTTCTATTGAACCTGGATGCAAAACTAAATGCGTAATTCCGCATCGTTTTGCGAGCTGTAACTCTCGCTCAAAAACCGGATGCTCTAAAGAGCGGCAGCTTGAAAAATTAATACGATACGAGCAATGCAAATACACCCGTTCAAATAGCTCTCGCCATTCTTTAAAAAAAGCAACTCGCTCTTGAGCAGGAATTTTGAGCACGGCACCATCATCTGTCATAAAAAAAGTCTGAAAAACAGGAAACCCTTTTTTATGTGCTAATCGTGCCGTTTGAACCAAAGAATCTGTTATGCGTAGATGTAATCCAATTACACGCGTCATATGCATTCTTTTGCTTGTCCTTGCAAGCTATCTGTATTAATTAAATTATCAAAAAGCTCAAGCAATAGATTTTTTATATATACATATCCTTCTTTTGTATCCGATTCAAAACGAATAGACACTACTTCTTGCGTATTTGATTTGCGCACAATAAACCACCCAAACGGCAACGTTACTCGTACTCCATCAATAGTAAGCAATTCAGCATCTTTAGTATGCGCAACAAACTCTTTGATACGTACAATAATCTGATCTACCGTATGCTGCAAACAAGGAATTCTGTACTCAGACGAACTTATTTTTTGAGGGAAAGCCGCAAGTAACTGCGGTATTGTTTTACCTGTCTTATCTAATAATTCTAGTAATCGCAGCGCAGCATACACTGCATCATCATACCCTGGATGGCGCCCATCAATAAAAAAGAAATGACAACTTGATTCACCGCCAACAAGAGCTCCTGTTTTTTTCATGCATTCTTTAATATTACT
>CAYTRW010000005.1:0-20595 GCA_964440325.1 uncultured Pseudomonadota bacterium | reverse complement strand
TCTGCAAAATAAAGAACGGGCGATGGACACGTTCCAACATCAATTACGGTATACCCTGCATCCACTATTGCCGCACACACCTTCTCTTGTATCAATGGAGAATGAGTTCTGCCATCCATGCCAACAACAATCTGCTGCAACAATGGATTTTGCTGCTTATAATAAAAAAGAATTGCATGCGTAAGAGCATATACATGCTCAATAATTAATTCAGTGCCAACTTTTCCCCGAATATCATACTCTCTAAAAATAACTGATTTCATCCCCATCCTTATTTATAAACATAGCCAAAAGTTTTTTAAAATAAGTATACCATAAGAGAACAAAATACTTAGTCTTGAGGAACATAAAAGAGCCGATTATTATAGCGACGCACAATTACGCGTGAAGAAAAAATACAAAAAGGCCACTCTGCCTTTTTGCGGCACAATACTTTCCATTGAATAGAAGGGGGCATATAAATATGTTCAGAATTAATAATATAGAAATGCTTTTTTGTCTCAAAAACACCTCCTGTATTATCATATGAGAATGAAATAAAATCTGAAGAAACGCCAAAATATGCCAAAACATCCGGAGCTTGCATGCCACTTTGATCATTAACTATAGCAATTTTTTCTCGATCAGAAATTCTTTTCCAAAACGTTTTCTGCACTTCTTTGTCACGATTTTTAGCAAAAATACCAGGAAGCATCCCAAGGATATGCTCTTCAGCTTCTTGATCTTGTATGTATACCGTAGGAATATCAACAAAAGAAACTTTTTTAGCATGCAGCCCTGAAGTTAGTGTCTCTCTACTACATGCATTTATTTCCCAATAAACATAAAAACTCAACAAAAAAAAGAGAATTGCCTTTATTTTTTTTTGCATACAAAAGACTCTGTATAAAAGATACTTTTAAAGAACGTTATCATTATCTATGCAAAAGAAACAAGATGCTACTATTTTTCAATCTATAAGCTAAACGCAAAATTACGGAATGCATCTGTGGGATCACTGCTTACATCAGTTTTAATGGACATAACCCTTTTCTCTTTTATTATAAAACCAAAAGAATCACCTACTGCAGCAAACAACGTGCTGATATGCGACAATCCTGCGAACAGGCTATTGATCCAAACATACCAAAAGTTGCGCCAAAACAACTTTTTTCTTCTGTCTCAATTGTTGGCAAACAGAGCTAAATATCGTATGATGCACACAAATAATAGTCCTTTTTAAAGGTCTTACTTTATGATTCCACTGTCGTTACAACTAAAAAATTTTTTAAGTTATGGTTCAAACCCACAAGAGATCATTTTTGAACCATATCATCTTATCTGTTTGAGTGGCAAAAATGGACATGGCAAATCGGCTCTTTTTGATGCAATTACATGGGCCCTTTGGGGACATGCGCGCAAAGTAACGAGTGCTTCACGCGCGGATGACAATCTATTACGACTTGGCCAAACTCATATGATGGTCATATGTACCTTTATTTGCAACGGAAATACGTATCGCGTAAAAAGAGAATACAGCAAACAAGGAACAAAAGCGCTCTGTGCATTAGAATTTGGCGTTCTTGAAAAAGAAAGTAATCAATATCACTCTTTGACGGATAAAACAGTCAGACAAACACAGCAGCGCATTGATGAAACAATAAAATTTAGCTTTGAATCATTTACTAATTCCGTTTTTTTACGACAGTCTCAAGCAAATGAATTTTCCAAAAAATCTCCTAAAGAGCGCAAAGAAGTTTTGGCAGCAATTTTGGGACTTGAACAATATGAAGCATTACGCAGACAAGCTCTTGAAAAAATACGTTCGGCAACAACACAGTATCAAACTTTTTGTGTGATGTATGAAAAAGAAAATCAAGAATGTATTCCTTTAAGTCAAGCCCCTACACTACTAACCACCCTTCTTTGCGACCTAATGCAGACAGAACAAGATATTGCTGCATTTCAAGTGCGCAAAAAAGAATGGGATGCGCAAATGCACATGAGAGAAACAAAAAAAAAGAGTGCGCATAATTTACAAGAAACAACAAAACAGATGCGCCATGAGATAACGACGGCAAAAAATGCTCTCGCTATCAGCATAAAAAAATGGCGATCATCACGAAATAGAGCACCACAAAAAGCAAAAGAAGAGTATCATAAAGAATCTACTCATCTTGTCCAAGAGATTACTGCACATCAAGCACAACTTCAACAAACATTACTATTAAAACAACAGCTTCTTACGCTTAAACAAGAAGCTGTTCAGGTAGAACTTGTTTTACAACAAGAACGATCATCTGCACTTAAAGAAATAGAGATCATGCTTGATCGCTTGATGGTTGAAAAGGTTTCACTTGAAACAGCACAATACACTAAAAAAGAAGAAGAAAAGCACCTATCTGATGATCTTTTACGTATTGAACAAATAATTAAAAACCATGAAAAAGAAGTTATTACCAATCAAGAAGCTTGCCCTACAATTGATGAAATAACAAAACAAGAACTGTACCTTGAAAAAGGAAAAGCTATATATCAGCAATGGATAGCACGGTACAGTATGCTTCAAACACAAATTACACAGTTAGCACAAAAAAAAGATCTCTGCGCCAATCAACAAGACCCTAGCTGCCCTTTGTGTGAACAGAATGTTTCATTATCTCGTCGTCGTTTTTTACAACAAAAAATTGCCAATCAACACAATCGTTTGATTCATTCAGCGTTACGAATAAAAAATGCAATTCCTTGTTTAAAACAAAAACTCCTTGATACGCATACACAATATCGTATTTTGCAAGAAAAAATTGCACACCAAGAAGCTTTAAAAAAAGAATATGATCAACTTATATTACAACGTAATGATATTAAACAAAAAATAAGCATCTGCTTGACTCAACTTCATGAAATTGCAGAACGAATTGTATTAATTGTTCACGCAATTGAGCAACACCAAGAAATTATTAACGCTGCACATAAAGCCAAAATTTCTCATGAACATCCGATATATATACAGATTGGCACCATAGAAAAAGAATTGAGCTCTGTTATATACGATGAAAAAGCGCATGCTCAAGCGGTACAAAAACATGAACATCTTTGCTCCCAATTAGCACAAATAGAAGAATTTGAGCTTTTTGCCACAACTCGCAAAAAAGAAGCTCTTCTCATTTACCAAGAATGTGCTCGTATAAAAAAAATAACTCATGACCACGCACTTATGCAAAAAGAGCTTGCTGAGATTGAAGATGAGATAAAAAAATTTGATATTATTGCATCGCAAGCCACTCTTTTTGAAACAGAATGGAATACCTTAAACGCAAAACAAACAGAATTATTCAGAACAAAAGGTGTTCTTGAAGAACGTGCGCAACTTCTTGAGCAAAAGAAAAAAGAACTTACTCGTTTACAGGGACAAATAAAAGAGTATCAATGTACCATAAAAGATTACCAAATGATCGCTCAAGCACTAAGTAAAGACGGTATTCAAGCTCTCCTTATTGAAGAAGCGATTCCTGAAATTGAAGCAGAAGCAAATACTCTTCTTGCAAGACTTACTGATAATCAAGCTCATCTTTTTATTGAATCTCTTAAAGATCTTAAAAAAGGAGGAAGTAAAGAAACACTAGATATCACTATTTCTGATCAAGCAGGAATACGACCATATGAACTTTTTTCTGGAGGAGAAGCTTTTCGCATCGATTTTGCCCTTCGAATTGCAATTTCAAAACTCCTTGCACGCAGAGCAGGAACAACGCTACAAACACTTATCATTGATGAAGGATTTGGCTCACAAGATGAAGAAGGACTTGCAGCAATCATGGATGTTATTTACGCTATCCAAGATGAATTTGCAAAAATTATTATCATCTCACACCTTCCAACACTAAAAGATCAGTTTCCTGTCCATTTTGTAGTAGAAAAAAGACCACAAGGAAGCTGTGTTCAAGTAATTCAACAAGGATAAAACGTCTTAAAAAAAAGGAAGCTCATATGAAATTAGGTTTATACAAACACTATAAAGGAAAATTATATAACGTAATCGGCGTAGCAAAGCATACAGAAACAGAAGAATTATTGGTTATGTATCAAGCACTTTATGGTAATTATGATTATTGGGTTCGTCCGTTTGATATGTTTCACGAATCAGTAGAAATTAATAATTCTATCCAACCACGTTTTACCTACATCGGCAATGAAGAACTTATATAAATCATTGTTTAAATCGAGGCAATAACGCAGGCTGTGTATATAGTTTGACCCAAGGATTTTCTACAATATAATCAAATAAATGTTTACTTTTAAGCGTAAAATGGTCAGCCGCTGGTATTTTTTTAAGCTCTTGCCATGTTATAGGCATAGCAATAGATGGCTTACTTCTTGCACGTATTGAAAAAGGAACAACCGCAGTTTGACCATATGCATTACGTAGAGTATCAATATATAATGCATTTCCTCGTTTATTTTTTGATACTTGTAGCGTAAAATTTTTAGAATCATACAGCACTATCTCATTTGCAATAGAGCGTGCATATGCTCGAACATATTCAAAAGAATACCTTCGAGCAAGTGTAACCACTACATGAACACCTTTTGAACCCGTTGTCATAACAAAAGAACTAAGCTTATCCTGTTTTAAACGCTCTTTTATTAACTGTGCAGCCCAAATAACCTGGGCAAATGAACCCTTTTTTGCAGGATCAAGATCAAAAACAAGCTGATCCGGTCTTTCAATTTTATCTGTACGACTAAGCCATCTATGAAATGTAATACATCCCTGATTAACCAAATATAATAACATTGCTTGATTGGTACATACCATATAATTTACAAGCTCTCCTTCTTGCGTCTTGAGAGGAAAACGCTTAATAAAAGAAGGAAAATAGTCAGGAGTATTCCTTTGATAAAAACCCTCATGCGCAACCCCTTGTGGAAAGCGCTGCAATGAAAGAATACGATTCTTTACATGCAAAAGCATAAACGGTGCAACTTTTTGATAATAAGTAAATATCTCTCCTTTTGTTATATGCTGCCGAGAAAATATCATACGATCTGCATGAGTTAATTCTATGGTATGTCGATCTATTTTCATAAAAAAGCCCTTTCTTGCTACATCTCTCTTTTTGTACCGCAATATAACGCAATAATGCAATCATGCCCTTTATTAGAGTCATTTCAACTTTTTTAAATCATATTACACGATACTCTAGAGTTTCAAATAGAAAATACGGTATAGTTGATAATAAAAGATATATATTTTTTAAAAAATAATAGGGTTGCAATGAAAAAGAATAGTAAGCTCTTACTCTTGTTAGGAATATGCCTTTCACTCAGTTTTGTTCATACAGAAAAAGCATCCCAAAAAATAAAAACCATTGGAAAATTAGCAAAAGGAACAGGATCTGCACTCATAAATAGTAAATCAATTTTTTTAAAGCTTACTGATACCCTCTCTACAATTAGAGGTGATAATGGACTTATTAAATCGATTGATACTCTTCAAAAAACAAATACTGACACTCTCATTAATGCCACAAATACAAGTACTCTTATGGGAATTACCACAGGATATATTATACAACAAGCAATTATAACTATATTACAGTCGCTTCCTCTCAATGAACTTTTCAATCAAACTGGAGAAATTGGTAAAAAAATATCTCATATTCTTACTAATATTAATGATATCAATACATTATCTGGTGATATAATTGGAACTATTATTTCAATAGAAACTCCAGAAATATTAAGAAACAGTACCATTCTCCTAGAAAGACTTTCAGAGCGATTTATAAAAATTGGAACTTTTTTTAATCCTGCTCAAACAATAGTCAATGAAGCCTTTTTAAATACTGCAAAAATAGCTCTTCATGAAAGCGTCAATAATGGCATAGAAAAAGCAATAGCTTTTGATAAAAATTTAAAAAAAGAGCTTGGTATTACAAATCTTTCAGAATTAACAGAATTAGCTCAAGAAAATGATTTTTCAATTTTTCAAAATCAAGGTGGGAAAATAGGAAAATTTTCAGAACTTATTGGAACAATGAAACTTTTAATAGAAAATTCAATCCAAAAAATGGAAGAATACACTCAAGTATATCCAGACATTGCAACGCGTATAAATACTCTTTTAAATGAATTTAAGCATGAAGAAAATCTTCATAAAGTCACCCATGCATATACATTTTTTACAGAATTTTCTGTTCCTCTTGAAGGAATAATACTTACTAGCATGCTTATGACTTATGAAGTTTTTCTTTCTACAAGTTTAATCATAGATACATTCCAAGCAATTAATACTTTATTTGACACATCAGTCATACAAGATGAAGTTACTACTGAGCTTCAAAATATAGTTACCGATGGCACCCTTCTTATAAAGACTCTTCATCTTTTAAGTAAAAACTTTTCACTCCAAAGCGATCAAAATGCTATTGAATTAATGTATTTACGAAAAGAAGGACAAAGCATAATTGATAAGCTAGAAAGTCAAAAATGGATAATAAATCCACAGGAAAAACGACTACCAAAAGGTGGAAAACAATACCAAGGATTAAAAAAAATAATAGGGATTAAATAATTTTTTATATTGTATATTCATTTTGTATATCAATATAAAAAATTATAATTAACATATACAATTGCATAAAATATAAAGAGTTAAAGCGAATTCCAGTATCAACGTTAATCGCAAGATAGATATATACTTTTTTCGATTTTTTCAAATAAAAAAGGCCATGAATTTTTTCACGGCCTTTTTTAAAATTTATACAGATTCTCATGATATTTTTAATTAAAACATTAAAAATACATTTAAACTGGTTTTATCATTCATGATCTTCAAGCGCAACAACTTGTTCAATTTCAGAAAATCGTTCTTTCAGGAACTCTTCTACACCCAATTTTAAAGTATAGCGAGACATTGGACATCCCACACAAGCTCCATGCAAACGAACATATACTATACCATCCTGAAATCTTACAAACTCTATATCCCCACCATCCATTTGAATATTAGGACGAAGTATATCGAGCGCTGTTTCAATCTTGCGATCAAAATATTCATCAGACATGATTATACCCACTCCAAGCGAGCAATCGTTGCAGTATCACTTGGACGTTGCCCAAGTGAAATAATGCGAACATATCCACCTGGACGATCAACATATCGCGGTGCAATCTCTTTGAATAATTTAATTACCGCTTCTGTTTTGTAAGGCAATAATGCATGTACTCGACGACGCGCATTAAACTCATTTCCCTTACGTGCAATAGTAACTGCTTTTTCAATCAAACGACGTACTTCTTTTACACGTGCTTTGGTTGTTACCAAATGACCATAGGTAATAAGATGAATCGCCTGATTACGCAACATCGCAACACGGTGAGAAGATTTTCGATTTAATTTTTTCCGACCATTTTGGTGCATCATAATAGTAACCCTGTATTCAATTGACTATTTTTATTCTTTTTTGGCTATTCAGTCTCATCATAAGATGCGTGCTTTTTTAAGTCTTCATCGGTTATATCCATACCAAAAGAAAGACCAAATGCTTTCACGCTATCTTTTACTTCATTTAATGACTTGCGACCAAAGTTTTTTATCTTTAATAGATCATCTTCTTTGATACGTACTAAATCAATAACACGATTGATTCCTGCATTAATTAAGCAATTATGCGCACGAACAGAAAGCTCTAGTTCTTCAATAGGCTTACTCAATAAATCAAAAGGAACACCTTTTAACCCATGTTTATCTTGATGTACTGTTTTTTTCTCAGCCAAATCATCAAGAGGAGAAGAAATTGCATTAAATGGAATTTCTTTTGCAGTAAGAAAATGCTCAAGCTGTGTACGAATAACCGAAATCGCATATTGCATAACATCACGTGGATGTTCAGAACCATTGGTATACACACGCATAATGAGTTTATCAAAATCAATTTCATCACCAACACGTGTTTTCTCTACATCAAACATTACTTTTGAGATAGGTGAAAACATCGCATCAAGATAAATACGTGAATCTTTTTGATATGGTTTATCCAAAGGCCATTGAGCTCTGCGATATCCACGTCCTGATTCTACAAAAAAAGTAATGTCCAATTCACCATTTTGGGCAACAGTAGCAAGAACATGATCTTTGTTGATAATCTCTAAATGATCATCTGCTACGATATCTCCTGCTGTGGCTACAGTAGAACCCGTTACCTGAAGACGCATAGTTCCGGATTTTCCCGTATGATTCTTTACCACAATTTCTTTTATATTTAAAAGAAGAGAAACACCATCTTCAACAACATTCGGTATTGCGGAAAATTCATTATTGATTCCCTTAACAATAACGGAAGTTACAGCAGAACCTTCAACCGCACCTAACAATGTACGGCGTAGTGCGTTTCCTAAAGTAGTTCCAAATCCTGGCTCCAAGGGTTGAGCTATCAGTTCACCATAGGTATCCGTTAACGTTTTTGTATCCCACGCTAACTTGGGAATAATTAAGGGTTTGTATTCTTTTTCCATCAAACCTCCTCTAACGGTTTATATCAACAATAGACATGAACACCATCACACAACAAAAAAGTAAATTGATTCTGTTACTTAGAGTACAATTCAACGATAAGATGCTCTTCTATTGGCATTTGAACATCTTCACGAACTGGGTTTCTCAAAATCACGCCTGCACGATGTTTTTTATCAAGCTCAATCCAATCTGGAACCTTGATACCAACCTTCATACGTTTATCAACAACTGCTTCCAAGAAAGCTGCTTTCTTAAGTGCTTGTTCACTTAATGAAATTACATCATGCACAGAAACAAGATATGATGGAGAATGTACTTTTTGATTGTTAACACGGATATGCCCATGAACAACCATTTGGCGTGCTTGTTCTCGTGATTTTGCCATTTTTAAACGATAAACCACATTATCCAAACGACGCTCAAGCATGCTCAAAAGATTTTGTCCTGGCGCACCTTCTTGACGTACTGCTTCTTTAAAAAAGCGGCTGAATTGCTTTTCGCGCAAACCATAAATACGTTTTACTTTTTGTTTTTCATAGAGTTGTCTTCCAAATTCAGACATCTTTTTTGTAAGTCTTTTTGCAGCAAGACGTCCTTTTTTTGATTGATCAACGCCTCCAGTTACTTTCTTTTCCATTGTATCCTTTGATCTGTGCATTTTTTGATTCTCCACTGTAAAGGTTCCTTATACACGACGTTTTTTCGGTGCACGACATCCATTGTGCGGCAGCGGTGTAACGTCTCTCAACATAGAAACTCTTAACCCTGCAGCCTGCATGGAACGCACAACAGAGTCACGACCATTTCCTGGTCCTTTCAAGTTTACTTCAACAGTTTTAACACCAAACTCTGCCATTTCTTTGGCAAGAACAGTTCCGATTTGAGATCCTACAAATGACGTTCCTTTGCGAGATCCTTTAAATCCTAAACGCCCTGCACTTGATCGAAGAAGAACATCGCCTTCTGTTGTTGTTATGGAAACGATTGTATTGTTAAAGCTTGACTTTACATGCACAATTGCAGTGTCTACTTTACGCTTAACTTTTTTCGTCTTTTTTTTGTAAGCCATTCTATCCTTTATGCGGCATAACCGCGTGCTTAATAGTTTTTTATGCGTTACGTTTTATTTTTTGCTTACTTTACGCTTTTGCGCAACAGGAGCTTTACGAGGTCCTTTTCGTGTACGAGCATTCGTTTTAGTTCTTTGTCCACGAACAGGAAGTCCACGTTTATGTCTGTCTCCACGATACGACTTAATCTCTTGAAGACGACGAATATTCATCGTAATTTCTTTACGCAATTCACCTTCAACTTTGTATGAGTTTGAAAGCTCTTTTTGAATTGCTGCTACTTCTTCGTCAGTAAGATCTTTTACTCGTGTATTAAAATTAATATCAAGCTTATTTAAAATATCACGAGATAGCTTAAGACCAATCCCAAAAAGATAGGTTAAACCGTACTCTATACGTTTATTGTTGGGGAGAACCACACCTTCTATTCTTGCCATATGTCACCTATTGTTATTACCCTTGACGTTGTTTGTGTTTTGGATCACGCTTGCAGACAACACGAACAACTCGTTCTCGCTTAATAATGCGACACTCACTACACATTTTTTTTACCGAAGTTCTTACCTTCATGGGACATCACTTTCGTTTGATTACTATTTAATCTCTATATCGTAGCACAATTCTTCCGCGTGTTAAATCATACGGAGAAAGCTCGAGAGCAACCTTGTCACCGGGTAATAGGCGTATATAATACATACGCATTTTCCCTGAAACATGAGCAAGTACTTCATGGCCACCTTCGATCTCGACACGAAACATCGCATTAGGCAACGTTTCTTTCACAACTCCATCGATTCGAATAATATCTTTTTTTGTTTTCATAAATCTTGCCTATTCCTTATAGGTAACAATTTTACCCTTGATCCTTTGCAACAACATCTTTATTGTATGATCTTTTTGTCAAAACAACCGGTCCATCTTTTGTAATAGCAACGGTTTCTTCAACATGCGCTGCCAATTTTCCATCAGCAGTACGCGCAGTCCAACCATCTTTATCAATACGCACACGACAACTTCCTGCGCAAATCATAGGCTCAATAGCAAAGGTCATTCCCTCTTTTAAAAGAATTCCTTTTCCAGGAGGCCCATAATTCAAAATATCTGGTTCTTCATGCATATGCTTACCAATTCCATGTCCTGCAAACTCTCGTACAACACTAAAGCCATACCGCTCAACCGTCTTTTGAATAGCAGATGATATATCAGACAATCGATTTCCTACACGCGCCTGATCAATACCGTTTATCAAAGCTTCTTGAGCAACATTTTTTAATGAAATCGCCAGCGGAGAAACAGTTCCAATCGCATATGTGCGTGCTGCATCAGCACAATAGCCTTTCCATGACGCACAAATATCAACGGATACCAAATCTCCATCTTTAATAACATGTGTTTCTTTAGGAACACCATGTACTATTTCATCATTTACTGAAATGCAACTTGCATGTCGATATCCTTTGTATCCTTTTGTTGCAGATACAAGACCTTTTTCTTTCAAAGTTACATCAATCTTTTGATCAATCAAATGCGTAGTAATCCCAGGCGTAATAAACGTTGATAACTCTTCAAAGAGTTCTGCTATCACCGATCCCGCGTAGGCCATTTTTTCAAGTGCTTTATTATCTTTTATTGTCACCATACCATTCAACACTATATCGAAACACATTCAACTGAATTTTTAAACTCATTAAATACATGCTCTAATGGCTTGTTTGTTTTACAAGTAATCACAGGAATATTGCACGCTTCATAAAAAGCTAATAATTCATGTTCATATTTATAATACGTTGCAAGCCTGTCCCTAATAACCTTTTCTGTGTCATCGACCCTACGAATAAGTTTACTTTGACACTTTTCACACAAAGCACAATTATCTTTATTTTTTTCTAATTGCTCTTTTGTATATATACTTTTACATTGCAATGAACTACAAATATACCTATTCATAAGCCTTTGCACTACCTGCTCATCTGGCAACAATAACCGTATAATTGTCATCGAAACCGAATTAGCATAATTTTTTTGCATTAATGCATACAATTTTTCAGCCTGCAAAACTGTTCTTGGACACCCATCCAAAAGAATTGTGTCATAAGAAGCACCAGAGGTTACAAGCCAATCAAACACCATTTCTACGACTAAGTCATCCGGTATTAGATTACCAGATTTTATAATAGAGTCTACCGTTAGACCAATAGGTGTGGACTGAGCTATATGAAATCGGCATAAATCTCCCGTAGATAACCATCCCCATCCAAATTTTTCTATGCACATCAGGGAAAGAGTTCCTTTCCCTGATCCTGGAGGCCCCATAAGAACATAAAAATTTTGTATACAACGTTGGGTCAACGCACTCCCCTTCCCTTTAACCTACCATTCATTAAAAATCCTTCATAGCGATTCTCAATCAAATAAGACTCAATCTGAGAAGCAACGTCAAGGGCAACCCCAACCGCAATCAAAAGAGCTGTTCCACTCATTATTCCACTTAAATAAATGGGCATAGCGACAACAGCATGAAAAATATTCGGTAAAAGTGCCAACCCTGCCAAGTAAACTGCGCCAATTGTTCCTAAACGAGTTAACACATACCCAAAGAACTCTGCAGTCTTTTTACCTGGTCTTATTCCAGGAATAAACCCACCACTTTTTTTAAGGTTTTCCGCCAACTCATCTGGATTAAATACAAGCGCTGTATAAAAATAAGAAAAGAAGAGAATTAAAAAGAAGGTAAATACATTATAAAGCAATCCACCTAATCCAAAACTTTCTGCCAACCCTTTAAATGTTTCATATCGATTTGCAAGAAACGACAATACAAAAACGGGTATATTTAGAACCGCCGAAGCAAGAATAACTGGCATAATTCCAGCAGTATTAATTTTAAATGGGATAAATGTACTTTGACCCCCATATACACGTTGCCCTACTACACGTCTTGAATATTGAACAGGAATCTTTCGTTCGCCACGTTCCATAAATACAATACATGCAGCTACTGCAATAGCAAGTAAAAAGACTAACGCTGCAACCAGTGAATCAAGATACCCTTGCTGAACTGCAACAACGGTTTTTATGACATCATCAGGAAATCGCGCAACAATACCTGAAAAAATAATCATAGAACTTCCATTGCCAAGACCATAAAGCGATATTTGCTCTCCAAGCCACATAACAAATAAAGATCCAACGGTTAGAGAAATCATAAATAAAATACGAAAACTCCAACCCGGCTCAAGAACAAGACCATATCGCTCAATAAGCGTTGCAAAGCCTAAACTTTGCACAACGCTCATGGCAAATGTAAGATACCGAGTGTACTGATTAATAACTTTACGTCCATATTCCCCGTCTTTCGCAATCTGTTCTAAGGTAGGAAATGACAAAGTCAGCATTTGCATCATTATAGATGATGTTATATAGGGAGAAATCCCTAATGCAAAAAGAGTACATTTTTGCAAATTACCACCAGAAAGCAAGTCAAAAAAAGCAAAAAGTCCTCCTAATGCTGTTTTTTGATTCATCATTTCACGCAAAGCATCAATATCAACACCGATAACAGGGACATAACACCCAAACCGATGAATCACCAATACTATCGCAACAGTAAAGAACAACTTTTTACGTAATTCAGGAACAAAAAATATGTTTACAAAGTTCTTTAACAGTACCACGCTCGATCACTCCTCATTAACTAATATCTCTGCCTTTCCACCAGCACGTTCAATCATGCCCGCTGCTTCTTTACTGAAGGCATCCGCTTTCACCGTTATTTTTTTGGTCATAGCACCTTTTGCAAGAACTTTTAGTGTAAACACTTTCTTTTTCTTAGGGTTAATAATGCCACGTTCAATCAATAACTCTTTTGTTACAACGGAACCATCATCAAAAGATTTATTAAGCGTATCAGTTGAAATAATTTCAACAACCTTTTTGAAACGCGCGTTACTAAATCCTTGTTTTGGCAATCGACGAATCAAAGGTGTTTGCCCACCTTCAAATCCAGCACGAATAGTACCACCAGATCGACCAGTTTGCCCCTTATGACCTCTTCCTGATTGCTGTCCACGAGATCCACCGCGTCCAACTCGTTTTCTCTTCTTTTTTGATGGAACAATAGTATGCAATTGAAGCATTAAGATTCCTTCACAATTTCTGCAACTGTTTTACCTCTTAACCGTGCTATATGTGCCGCAGAGCGCAATTTTGCTAATGCGTTTAAAGTAGCTTTTGCTACATTGATTCCGTTTGTTGAACCAAAGGCTTTTGTTAAAGCATCATCAATACCAAGAGCATCTAGAACTGCACGAACTGCACCGCCCGCAATGTTTCCTGTTCCTTTTGAAGCTGGACATAAAACTACCTTGCTTGCCCCATGGCGACCATCAACCGCGTAAGGTATAGTGGTACCTCGCAAAGCAACAGAAATCATATTCTTACGAGCTCTATTTGTAGCCTTTGCAATTGCCAGGGAAACTTCTTTACTTTTTCCAAGGGCTATACCAACTCTTCCTTTTTTGTCACCTGATATAACAAATGCAGAAAAGGAAAATCGCTTTCCACCTTTAGTTACTTTTGTTACACGACGAACTTTAACTACGTGATCAACAAACGAATCTTTTTTTTCTTCTCGTTCTTGGTGTCTATTTTCAGCCATTAATCTAATCCTGACCTAAATGTTATACCTGAATACCGCCTTCTCGAATTCCTTCGACAAGCTCTTTAATTCTGCCATGATATCGTCTTCCACCACGATCAATACGTACAGAATGAACCCCTTTTTCTTTTGCTAAACGCGCAAGCTCTTTGCCAACATGTCGCGCTTGCATTTTCTTATCGCCTTCTACTTTATGTTGAAGAGTTGAACTACTTAGTACTGTAATTCCTTCTTCATCATTAATAAGCTGAGCAGATATGTGTTTCAAAGTTCTATGAATTGAAACTCGAAACAATTCAGAAGTGCGAGTGTTCTTTAGCGCTCTTCGCACGCGAAGCAATCGACGCTTCCCGCGCAATCTATCTTTTTTACAATCAGCCATTGAGAGTTCCTTTTATATCGTTTAATCCCAAAAAATTCTTAATTTTAAACATTAAGATTTTGTTTTACCTGCTTTTCGACGAACCACTTCTGTTTCTCGTCGAATACCTGATCCTTTGTACGGCTCAGGCTTTCTTAAATCACGAATTTTACTTGCAACTTGTCCTGCAAGAAATTTATCTGATGATTTTATCGTAAGCAACTGTCCTGTCTTATCGATATCTACGGAAACACCGCTTGGCAATGGAAAATCAATTTTATGGCTATATCCTAACGATAGAACAAGCTTATTTCCCGCACTTGCAGCCTTATAACCTAATCCTACAATGCGCAATGGAACTTGAAACTCTTTTACAGAACCTGCAATTTTATTTGCCAAAAGAACTCTATTGAGTCCCCATAAGCGATACGCTTCTTGTTCGTCTTTTTTGCTCTTTATTTTTTCTTTATTAAGTTCAACGCAAAGAGCGTTTCCTTTTTGCTCAACAGTAAGCATATCAGGTAACACATACTCAGCGCTCCCTTTAGGGCCTTTAAAAGTTAGCTTATTTCCAGATATCTGAACCGTTATTCCGGTGATATCTATCGGTTTTCTACCAATCTTTGACATAGTTGCACCTTTATTTACCAAACAGAACAGACAATTTCACCACCCACTGAAAGCTTTTTTGCTTTTTTATGAGTAATTACGCCACGATTGGTTGTTAAAATTGCAACCCCAAGATTCCCAATTACAGGCTTAATATTTGAAACCCCTGTATATGCTCTAAGCCCTGGTCTTGAAACACGAGTAAGTTCATGTATAACGGACTCGCCTTTTACATACTTAAGCATTATTTTAAGAACCTTTTTGTTTTTATCGAGCGATTCAACAAAAACATCTTGAATAAAGCCTTCTTCTTTTAAAATTTGAGCTATATCAAAGCACATTTTTGAATAAGGAGCAAGAACAGAACGCTTAGCAACCATCGTGCCATTTCTGATTATAGTCAAAAAATTACCAATAAAATCTACTGACATACTATACCTCTTAACCTACCAACTGGTTTTTTTGACACCGGGCAACACTCCACGCAAAGCATATGTTCTAAAACAAAGCCTGCACAAACGAAAAATGCGAATGTAACCACGTGGTCGCCCACACAAAGAACAACGGTTACGTGCTCGCGTTGAAAATTTTGGTTCTCTTTTTGATTTTTCAATCAACGACTTTCTTGCCATCTTACTCCAATCTATGATTAACGTCTAAAAGGAACGCCAAAACGTTCTAACAGTGCTATCCCATGCGCATCATTTTTTGCAGAGGTATGCATTGTTATATTTAGCCCATGTATTTTTTGACCTATGCCAAAGCCAACTTCAGGAAAAATTGTCCACTCGGTTATTCCAAGATTATAACTGCCTCTTCCATCAAGACGCTTCGAAACACCTTGAAAATCCCGAATATTAGGAAGAGCAAGATTAATCAAACGATCTAAAAATTCATACATACGCTGACCTCTAAGAGTAACTCTAACTCCGATAGGTCTTCCTTCACGCAATTTAAAACTCGCAATAGATTTACGAGCCTCACATCGAACCGGACGCTGTCCTGCAATATCACTAATAACCTGTTCTACCACTTTTAATTCTTTTAAGTCCGCTACAGCTTCTTTAACCCCAACGTTCAAAACAATTTTTTTAAGCTTTGGTACTTGCATTATATTTTCAACACCAAGCTGAGTTTTGAGCTCTTGGCGAATTGTAGTTTCGTATAACTTACGAAGTCGCGCTTTTTCCATAATTAAGTCCCTATTGTTACATTATTTCTTGACAACGATTGCATACACGGACTTTATCTCCGCTATCAAGAAGTTTGCTATTCATTCGTGATGCTTTTTTGCATGAAGCACAAAAAGCCATTACATTTGAAATATCAATGTAACTTTCTTGTTTGCTAATTTTGGAAGTTTCACCTTGTCGTTTAGCCTTGGTATGATGAGTCGCCATAGCAACTCCTTTTACAAGCACTTTATTTTTTTTGGGTAAAACTTCAAGAACTTGACCTTTTTGTCCCTTGTCCTTACCGGTCAATACAATCACTTGATCATCTTTTTTAATGCGAACTGCCATGTAAACCCCCTAAAAAACTTCTGGCGCAAGAGAAATTATCTTTGCAAAACCACGCCCACGTAATTCACGCGCAACAGGCCCAAAAATACGAGTTCCTTTAATGGTCTTATCTTTCATTTTATCAATGATCACAGCAGCATTTTCACCAAAACAAATATAGCTACCATCTTCACGTCTAAATGCTTTTCGGGTTCGTACGATAACAGCATCGACAACATCACCCTTTTTGACCATACCACCAGGAATTGCTTTCTTTACCGCACATTTTACAATATCACCTAAATATGCAAAACGCTTTCCCGTACTTCCGGTAACATGAATACATTGCAATTCTTTTGCTCCGGAATTATCTGCTACAACTAAATACGATTGTTTTTGTATCATAGTGCCTTATCCTACCTTTTGTCCAGCGCGTGATATTGTAACAATACGAGTAAGATGCATGCGCTTGGTTTTTGAAATAGGTCTTGATGAACAAAACTCTACAACATCTCCAACCTTAGATTCATTGCGCTCATCATGAACCGCATATTTTTTCATTTTTCTTAATATTTTGTGAAATCGCGGATGTGTATAGGTAGTTACCACTTTCACAATGCGCGTTTTATCCATCTTATCGGAAACAACTTCTCCAACAAAAAGGCGCTTTGATTGAGTTAGTTCTATAGCCATGAAAACCTCTATTATCCCTTATCGGCTCAATGCTTCACGACGATATTGCATAATAATCGTCTGAATTCGAGCAACATTCTTTTTTGTCGTTTTAAACAAAGAACTGTTTTGCAACTGTCCCTTGGCAGCATCAAATCGCAAGCGAAACAATTCTTGTTTCAAGCCATTAAAACGACTTATTAATTCTTCTAATGACAAATTTTTTAGTTCGTTTTTAACATCTCTTGTTTTCATGCCTTAGATACCTCTTTTTTGACAAACTTCGTTTTCATAGGAAGTTTATAGGTAACACTTTGCAATACTTCTTTTGCTTCTTGCTCACTTACCCCTGCAATTTCACAAATAACGCGACCACGTTTAACAACTGCAACCCATAGTTCAACGTTACCTTTCCCTTTACCCATTCGGGTTTCAGCTGGTTTTTTAGAAACTGGCTTGTCCGGAAAAACACGAAGATAAAAAGTACCTATTTTCTTCATTTTTCTTGAAAGAGAAACGCGCATTGCTTCTATTTGCTGAGATGTTAACCAAATAGGTTCAACAGCCTGAAGGCCATATTCTCCAAAAAAGACATCTCGTGCCCCTTTGGATAACCCCTTCATTCTTCCTCTCTGTACGCGTCTATACTTGGTTTTTTTTGGCATTAACATAATATCAACCTCTTGCTATCTTGCCTGCATGTATTAACCTGCATGCTGATATTCACCTCTGCAAATCCATACCTTAACACCAATTTGTCCAAAGGTTGTTTCTGCTTCCTGAAATCCATAATCAATGTCAGCACGCAATGTGTGCAAAGGGGTCGAACCAACACGTATCCATTCAGTTCGCGCAATTTCTGCACCATTCAAACGCCCAGAACAACATATTTTAATTCCTTTTGCCCCACTTTTCATAGCAGTCAATGCCGCTCTTCTCATAACGCGTTTAAAACTTGCACGCTTTTCAAGCTGAGAGGCAATACTTTTTGCCACCAATGTTGCATCAAGATCTGGCTTTTTAACTTCCTGCACAGATACTTCAACATTTGGCTTATTCAACCAGGAGGACAATTCTTTGCGCAATACTTCAATTTCTTGACCTTTTTTCCCAATTAAAAGCCCCGGTCGAGCAGAATATATCACTACACGAAGGCTATTACTTGTTTTGTCTATTTCTATACGCGCAACTTCAGCATGCTCAAAATGTTTCTCTAAAAATCGACGTATTTTAATATCTTCTAAAAGATACTGTCCATACTTAGATTGGCGAACAAACCAATGTGCATCCCAATCTCTGTAAACCCCTATGCGAAAACCTATCGGATGAACTTTTTGACCCACCTTACACCTCTTTGCCAGCTACTGTTTCTAATATAACACTCATATGGCTTGATCGTCTTTTGTACACAGAAGTACGACCCATTGCGCCCGGCTTAAAGTATTTTTGGCTTGGGCCTTCATCTACTTTAATCTCTTTAATAAACAAATCTGAAGGAGATACGTTTTTCAAATGAGAAGCATTAGCAACAGCTGAAGCCACTACTTTTTTAATAGGAACTACTCTTTGCATTTTACACGCATTAAGCCAGTTTAACGCATACACTACATTTTTTCCCCGAATTACATCCACTATCATCCGTAATTTGTACGGAGAAAAGTGTACATATCGAGCTTTTGCAACAAATTGCATTTTGAAAACCTCAAAAAATTTCTTTTTGTGTAAAAACAGTTGTTTTACACATTATATACACATCATTTAGTGTACACTAAATAAAACAAGACAACAATCGATTCATAGCATTATTTTGATGAACCACCACCTGCAGTTTGTCGCTGACCACTGTGCATTTTGAAGGTTCTTGTTGGTGCAAACTCACCAAGATAGTGTCCAACCATATTTTCTGTTATATACACAGAAACAAATTTTCTTCCATTATGTACTGCAAATGTCAATCCCACAAAGTCCGGGGTTATCATACTGCGACGGGACCATGTTTTAATTGCTTCACGCTTCCCTGTAGTATTTGTTTTTGCCTTATTTATTTTCTCAGCCAATGAGGGCTGAACATACGGCCCCTTATGAATCGATCGTGCCATGCATATCTCCGATACTTTATCCGTTTTATACCTAATTTACTTTACGGGCGACGTCTACTTACTATGAAAGTGTTTTTCTTGCGAGGACGTCTTGTTCTTGTTCCTTTGCACCCTTTACCCCATGGAGTCATAGGATGTGAACCAGACTTAGATCTTCCTTCACCACCACCATGAGGGTGATCAACTGGGTTCATAGCCATACCACGAACTGTTGGTCTAAAACCAAGATGCCGCGTTCGACCTGCTTTACCCCAGGAAATATGCTTAAAGTCTGCATTACACAATGTTCCAACTGTCGCCCAACAGGTCTCATGTACCATGCGAACTTCGCCAGATGGCATTTTAAGAGTAACTAGGCCATCAGTCTTACCCATAACCTGAGCAGATCCACCAGCCGCTCTTACCAAAACACCTCCTGATCCAGGACGAATTTCAATATTATGAACCATAAATCCTGCAGGTATATTTTTTAAAGGCGCACTATTTCCAATGCGAGCTTCTGCTGTTTCACTTGCCAAAACAGTTTCACCTACCTTCAATCCTTCTGGAAGAAGCATATAGTGCTTTGCGCCATTCGCATAGAAAATCAATCCTATACGCACGTTTCTGTTTGGATCATATTCAATAGCTGCTATTTTCCCTGGAACATCTCGCTCTGTTCTTTTAAAATCAATCACTCGATATTTTTGGCGATGGCCACCACCACGATGTCTAACAGTGATGCGTCCATATGCATTTCGACCACCTTTTTTACGTAACCCTGAAACAAGTCTACGCTCAGGAGATTTCTTAGTTATATCACTAGAATCCAAAAAAGACTGAAATCTTAATGCCGCACTACGGGGCTTTCGTTTTTGAATTGCCATATATTCCCTTGACTATAAATCATTATTTTTTACGCGCAACTGAATTTTATACAGTTGTTTGTTGATTCTCTGCAGACCCATTTTCATAAGCCATTGCTCGATTCTGCAGTTCAACAATGCTTTCATTGGTTAAGGTTACAAAGGCAATCTTTTTAGAAGGACGCTCTATACGACGAAGAACTATCATCCGCCCTTTACCCTTACGAATTTGCGTATTTACTTTAACAACCTAAACCCCAAAAATTGAATCTACAGCCTT
>CAYTRW010000004.1:54296-78423 GCA_964440325.1 uncultured Pseudomonadota bacterium | reverse complement strand
TCATTGGTTAAGGTTACAAAGGCAATCTTTTTAGAAGGACGCTCTATACGACGACGACCTATCATCCGCCCTTTACCCTTACGAATTTGCGTATTTACTTTAACAACCGAAACCCCAAAAATTGCTTCTACAGCCTTTTTGATACTCACTCGATTTGCAGCAGGATGCACTACAAGCACCAACTTCTTCATTTCTGAGTTTAGTATATATGCTTTTTCAGAATTTATCGGTTTTTGAATAATATCAAATATATTTAAATCCATCTTGCAACCATTTGTTTAAAGTCTTCCATGTCTTTTTTCAAGACTAACCATTTGGTACTATTTACGAGATCAAAAGCATTTGGTTGATCAAAATAAAGGATTTGAACATTGGCAATATTAGCAAAAGATGCATACGTTAAAACATCGGATACTGACAAAAACAAGGTTACTTTTTCTTTGTGTAACCCATACAGTTTAAGCATTTTTGCTGCTTCTGCTGTTTTAGCTCGCTCTGACTTAAGCTGCCAATCTATACTTACAATCTTTTGAGTTTCTAGTGCGTTTAAAAGTACTGAATACATTACTTTACGACGTACTTTTTTTCCAATAGAAAGTGTACGTGTACGCGGTTGCGGTCCAAATGTTACACCGCCACCTCTCCATAAAGGAGAACGCGCAGACCCTGCACGCGCACGACCAGTTCCTTTTTGTTTCCAAGGCTTCTTGTTACTTCGAGCAACATCTGAACGACCTTTACATGCAACAGTACCTTGTCTCCAGTTTTGAAACAAAACACGCAATGAAATTGCAAATGCTTTAGGAGAAACAATAGTATCTGTGTTTGGTAAGGACAATTCTTGCATTGTTACCACACGTGACAAGTTGCCATCAATGGTATTTTTTGTTTCTGCTGTTTTTTTCATATCAATCTTACTCCAGATCACTTGGCATGACGAACAAAGACAACAGAACCCGCTTTACCAGGAACCGAACCTTTTACTATGATAATTCGCTCTTTATCAAGCACTCGAACAATGCGCAAATTTTTCATAACCATTTGCTCTGTTCCAAGGTGACCACCAAGCTTTTTACCTTTGATTGTTTTACCACATGCGTGCATAAAACCTAAAGAACCAGGTCTTCTTCCCATACGAGAACCATGACTTTTTGGAGCACCTCCAAAACCGTGTCGTTTATATACACCCGCAAAGCCACAACCCTTACTTTTTCCAACTACATCCACAAAAGCGCCTTCTGCAAATGTTGAAAGAAAATTCACTGATTGCCCAAGAGCCATTGTTTCATGTTCTGCATCAGTTTTAATTTCACGAACGGTTGAAAAATGATCAGATTTTTTTCTAAGCCATAATCCACTAAACGCTCTTTGTGCATACTTATTTCGCAATAATCCTACCTGAACAGCATTATAACCATCTTTCGCTTGAGTACGAATGCCAGTTACGCGCCAATCATTAAGATCAATAACTGTTACGGGAACAACTTCATCATTTACAAAAAGTTGTGTCATTCCACGTTTTTTACCCCATAAACCTTGTATCATCGATTAATCCTCGCAATCCAATTATTTAATTTCAACATCAACACCCGATGAAATACTTAATTTCATAAGAGCATCCATGGTTTTTTCAGAAGGCGATACAATATCTAAGATACGCTGGTGCGTAGTAAGTTCAAACTGCTCACGAGATTTTTTATCAATATGAGGGGACCTTAAGACAGTAAACACTTTTTTCATGTTTGGAAGAGGAACAGGGCCCATAAGTTGGGCACCTGTTCTTTTTACAGTCAATGCAATAAGCTTTACTGCTTTGTCCAACAGTCGATGATCATATGATCTTAATTTCAATCGAATCCGTTGTTTTTTCATTGATTACCTGCTTTTGATTTAACGTTATTCAATGATATCAGTAACAACACCAGATCCTACGGTTCTGCCACCTTCACGAATAGCGAATCGCACGTCTTTATCCATTGCGATAGTCGATATAAGTTCAACTGACAAATCAACAGTATCCCCTGGCATTACCATTTCACGACCTTCAGGAAGAGAAACTACACCAGTAACGTCTGTTGTGCGGAAATAAAATTGTGGACGATATCCACCAAAGAAAGGACTGTGTCTACCACCTTCTTCTTTGGTCAAAATATATGCTTTACACTTAAATTTTCTATGTGGTTTTACGCTTCCTGGCTTAGCAATTACCATTCCACGTTCAATTTGTTCTTTTTTGGTTCCACGAAGTAACAATCCTACGTTATCACCTGCTTGACCTTGATTCAAGGTTTTGCGGAACATTTCAACACCGGTAATAACTGTTTTAATCGTATCACCAAAACCAACGATTTCAACTTCATCACCTACGTTTACGATTCCAGTTTCAATACGACCTGTAGCAACAGTTCCACGTCCAGAAATAGTAAATACACCTTCAATTGGCATAAGGAACGGTTTTTCAGTTTCGCGTTTTGGTTCTGGAATAAACGCATCAACAGCATCCATCAAACGTTGAATTGATTGTTGACCAATTTCGCTTGTATCACCTTCTAATGCTTTCAGCGCAGATCCACGAACAACAGGAATATCATTCCCAGGGAAATCATACTTCTTTAGAAGATCTCTGATTTCTTCTTCAACCATGTCAACCATTTCTGAATCTTCAACCATGTCGACTTTGTTAAGGAACACAACAAGCGCAGGAACGTTTACGTTACGTGCCAAAACAATATGTTCACGAGTCTGAGGCATTGCACCATCAACAGCAGATACTACCAAAATAGCACCATCCATTTGTGCTGCACCAGTGATCATATTCTTAACATAGTCAGCGTGACCAGGACAGTCAATATGAGCATAGTGTCTTTTATCTGTTTCATATTCAACGTGAGATGTTGCAATAGTAATTCCACGTTCTTTTTCTTCTGGCGCATTATCAATTTCAGAGAACGCCTTTTTCTCTGCAAGGCCTTTTGTTGCCAAGTATGTTGTAATTGCCGCAGTCAATGTTGTTTTACCATGGTCAACGTGACCAATTGTTCCAATATTAACGTGAGGTTTTTTTCGTTCAAATATACCTTTTGCCATCGGTGATCTCCCAAAACATTCGCTTTGTTAACACTCGTTTCACTAATATCACTTCTTTTCTACTACGATTGAGTCTTGTACACTCTTTGGAACTTCTCTATAACATTCAAATTCCATAGAATAACTCGCTCGTCCTTTAGTCATTGAGCGCAAATCAGTCGCATAACCAAACATACCACTAAGTGGTACTTCTGCGGTTATTTCTTGCTTGTCAACTTCACTTTCCATTCCTAAAATTCGTCCACGACGTGAATTCAAGTCTCCCATAACATCACCCATGTATTCTTCTGGCGTATCAACTACTACTTTCATGATAGGCTCAAGAATAACCGGAGATGCTTTTGACATTGATGCTTTAAACGCCATCGAACCCGCAATCTTAAATGCAAGTTCAGAAGAGTCTACATCGTGATACGATCCATCATAGAGAGTAACCTGACAATCTACAACCGGATATCCGCCTAATACACCATTTGAAAGTGCTTCGCGAACACCTTTTTCAACACCAGGAATAAATTCTCTAGGAATCACACCGCCAACAATGCTGTTTACAAACTTAAAGCCTGCACCGCGTTCTAACGCTTCAATCTTAAGCCAAACATGCCCATATTGACCACGTCCACCCGATTGGCGCACAAACTTTCCTTCTGCTTCCGCCATTTTTTGCACTGTCTCTTTATAAGCAACCTGAAGCTTACCTTGAACAATTTCAACTTTTTGTTCACGCTTCAAACGATCAACTATAATTTCTAAATGCAACTCACCCATTCCACGAATGACTGTTTGGCCGGTTTCTTCATCGTAGCTAAACTGAAATGATGGATCTTCCTGCATCATTTTACGTAATGCAAGAACCATTTTTTCATAATCACCTTTTTTCTTTGGTTCAACTGAAGCAGATATTACTGGTGTTGGAATAGTAATAGATTCAAGTAAAACTTTTCGTTTATCACTTGTTAATGTATCACCGGTAATTGTATCTTTAATCCCAACAACCGCTGCAATATCTCCAGCTCCAACACGATCAACTTCTTCTCGTTTATCCGCATGCATCTTAACTAAACGACTTACTCGTTCTTTATTCCCTGTGCGAACATTAAATACATATGATCCTGCCGTAAGCTCACCAGAATACACACGAATAAAGTTTAACACACCCACAAAAGGATCAGTCATAATTTTAAATGCCAACGCATAAAAATCGCCTTTTGGATCCGCGGTGATCTTTACTGCTTGATCATTATCCTGATCTATACCTTCTACCGGCGGAACATCCAATGGAGATGGTAAATAATCAATTACTGCATCAAGTACAAGCTGAACACCTTTATTTTTAAAGGCCGTCCCACAAAAAGCCGGCGCTATTTTTTGAGCTATAACACCAATTCGCAATGCTTTTTTGATTTCTTCAATAGAAATATCTTCTCCCTCAAGATATCGCTCTGCAAGAGCATCATCAAAATCACATGCAGCTTCAATAATTTTAACTCTCAATTCTTGAGCTCGTGAAAGATATTCGGAAGGAATTTCTGACCATGTAATGATCGCACCCATTTCTTCTTCGCTAAAGGTGGCCATTTTCATTGTTAATAAATCAATAATTCCTTTAAACTCATCGGCCGCTCCAACAGGAAGTTGCATAGCAATTGCTCGACCTTTAAGTTTTGTATTTACATCATTAACAACATGGAAAAAGTCAGCACCTATACGATCCATCTTGTTTGCAAATATAATTCGCGGAACTTTATAACGATTTGCTTGCCTCCAGACAGTTTCTGACTGAGGCTGCACACCATCAACAGCAGAAAAAACTGCTACCACGCCATCCAATACACGCAATGAACGCTCAACTTCAAT
Source organism: uncultured Pseudomonadota bacterium (assembly GCA_964440325.1). Taxonomy (GTDB): domain Bacteria; phylum Babelota; class Babeliae; order Babelales; family Vermiphilaceae; genus CAYTRW01. The sequence goes on along the minus strand of CAYTRW010000004.1, from coordinate 73,479 downwards.
CGTAAAGTCAACGTGTCCAGGAGTATCAATAATATTTACTTGGTGTTCTTTCCAAAAACAAGTCGTTGCCGCAGAAGTAATAGTAATACCGCGTTCACGTTCTTGTTCCATCCAGTCCATTACGGTTTCACCCTCATGAACTTCACCTATCTTGTGAGATACACCAGTGTAAAAAAGAATACGCTCAGTAACCGTAGTCTTGCCGGCATCGATATGCGCGGCAATTCCTATATTTCTGTATTTTTCTAAGGGGATTGACATCGTTAGCCTTTACCATGCATAGTGGGAGAATGCTCTGTTTGCTTCAGCCATACGCTGAACATCTCTTTTCTTTTGAATAGCGCCACCTCGGCCTTCACTTGCATCAAGGAATTCATACCCAAGGCGCGTTCCCATCGTTTTGTCTGATCGAGCAGACGCTGCGGAAACAATCCATCTAAACGCTAGCGCTTCTCTTCTACGCGCAGCAACTTCAACCGGCACTTGGTATACACTACCACCAACGCGTCGCGATCGAACCTCTACAAAAGGAACTACTTGCTCAAAAGCCTTATGAAAGAGCGCTAAAGCTTTTTCATCTGAACCACCACTTTTTTTTGCAACAAGATCCATAGCATCATACACGATACGACGTGCAATGCTTTTTTTACCTCGTTCCATAACTACATTTATTAATTTTTGAATCAGTGGAGATCCGAAACGCTCATCAACCCCAATATCTCGAATAAAACTTTTTGTTTTACGCCTTGGCATACAATAGTCCTCTTAAATTTATTTTTTTGGCTTTTTTGCACCATACAAAGAACGTGACTGCTTTCTATTTGCTACTCCAGCAGCATCAAGTGCACCACGAACAATATGATATTTCACACCTGGCAAGTCTTTTACACGACCACCACGCACCAAAACAACAGAGTGCTCTTGCAAGTTATGCCCTTCACCTGGAATATATGCAGTAACTTCGTAGCCGGTTGACAACTTTACACGTGCAACTTTTCGCATAGCAGAGTTAGGCTTTTTAGGTGTTGTAGTAAATACACGCACACATACTCCACGCGCAAAAGGACTTCCTTGGAGCGCAGGACTTTTCGACCTTCCTTTATATTTTGTTCTCCCGAAACGACATAACTGATTTATTGTAGGCATAACGAACACCTTGCTTTAAAGAGTAACTTGTATTGCTTTTCAGCCGATAACACACGGTCAATCTCCATATAAATGAAGAAATAACGTCCTGTACAAACACAGACTTTTTTCATTCTTTTTTATGGGAAGCTTCGCTGTTATTCTACCTTTTTTGTAAAAATTTTCAAGAAAAAATTATTCATCCCAAGAAGCAACTCACACTTTGAAATGGTATTCGTGGACTTGTCTCTACAAGAATGATAGGATGCAATAACATTACATCTGGTAGATTATCGTAAACAAATAATGTTTTTGTGTCAAAAGGAGTTTTTATGCCGCAATTGGTTTTTATAGCCTCTCTCCTCAAAACTTTGGCCGCAGGCCTTATTGGAACAGCAGGACTTGGGTTTCTTATTGGATTTCATGAGCTCGGACATTTTCTTTTTTGCAAACTGTTTGGCATCCATACACCATCATTTTCCATCGGGTTTGGCCCATCTCTTTTTTCAAAAAAAATAGGTGATACTGTTTTTTCTCTATCTCTCATACCACTTGGTGGATACGTAGAAATTGCTGGCCTTGCAGAAGTTGGCCAAGGAGAACAAGTTCATGCTCAACAAACAGGGGCTTCATCTTTTAATGCAAAACCTTATTATCAAAAATTATTGGTAATGCTAGGCGGCATTCTCTTTAACCTCTTTTTTGCCTACATTGCATTTATATTTGTCTTTTTTGCAAACATTCCAAAAACACATCTTATCTCTGCAAACACCCCTATCCCCGTTATTTTGAAGATCTCAAAAGAATCCGCAGCAGAAAAAGCAGGACTTCTTCCTAATGACAAAATAGTTCAAATTGAAAATGTAGAGATTGAAGCATCCATTGAACCTATAAAAAGCATCCTAGCACAATCTCAAGGAGAACCCCTTTCTATCGTTGTTGAACGAAACAATACTCGTATTCCTCTATTGCTCACTCCTGAAAAAACAACCGTACAAGGAAAAGAAACGTGGATAATGGGCGCAACATATGACGTTGAAACACCTATGGTAACTAGTTTTTCAGAAGCTTTTTATCGTGGAATCAATGAAACTCACCATTGGATTATACAAACAATAAAAGGATTTTGCGCTTGCAAAAAACTCGGTGCCATTAAAGAAATGGCAGGTCCTGTTATGATCTTGTCTATGATGATGAAAGCTGCATCTGAAAGTTTTTTACTCTTTATTGTGATTCTGGCTGTTATTAGCATTAATTTGGCCATACTTAACCTTATTCCATTGCCTATTCTTGATGGAGGACAGCTGCTATTTTGCACTATTGAAGCTCTCATTGGTAGACCTTTACCCGAAAAAGTACGTCTCTTTATTCATATGGCAACCTGGGGACTTTTTGTTCTTCTTTTTATATTTTTAACATATCAAGATATAACGCGCATTGCGATACCAGTAAAACAATACGTAGAACACTTGCTTCATTCCATTCAAAAATAAAAAATTATCTGAAGCAATTAGCACAAACAAAAAAAGCCTTCTTTTTAAAGAAGGCTTTTTTTGCTATCAATTCTCTTATCTTAAAGCGCAACTGGCTGTTGTGCTTGATGCGGATGTTCACTTCCCGCATAAATCTTTAGCTTATCAATAATTTGACGGCTCAATTTATTTTTTGGAAGCATTCTTTTTACCGCTAACTTAACTAAATCGGTTGGATGTTTAGCATGAAGATCTTTTGCTTTTGTTACCTTTTTACCACCCATCCACATGGTGTGTTTAATGTATTCTTTGCCTTCCCACTTGTTCCCTGTTAATGCAATTTTAGCTGCATTAATCACGACTACATAGTCTCCACAATCAGTATGCGGAGTATATTCTGGCTTTCCTTTGCCACGCAACAAATCAACAATCTGCGTTGCCAAGCGACCTAGCACTTGTCCTTCAGCATTGAGCACTATCCAACGCGGATCACGATCTTCCTTGCGCAAAAAAAACGCTTTATTCATATTCATGGAAAAAACCTCTTGTATTATGTAAATAATGGGTGTCATCGATATTGGTTGGGAACGGGAACCCAATAATTATGTATCTTATGCCTTCTTACCCTAAAATAAAAACAAAAAATGGTCAAATTTTAGCCCTTCCAAAAGAAACTGAATATCGATCATTGCTATATTAATTGACTAATGCTATTATGTCAGAGCCTGTTTTATGATACAAAAAGAAATAATGAACGCTCGCTGACCCATTTCTTAACACAGAAAGGATCGCCAATGATGGACAACTACCCTTTTTTAACCCTCATCCCTCCTTTTGTTGTTATCTGCGTCGGATTTATTGGCAAAAAACTTAACCTTGCTCTCTCAGCCGGCATTTTTAGCGCAGCAATTATCGCAACCAGTGGCTCATTTAATCAAAGTTTATTACTTATAAAAGAACGCCTTTGGGATCAAATAAGCTCCATCAATAATCTTTATCTATATTTTTTTTTAATTATTATCAGTTGCTTGGTTGTGTTTATCAACAAGGGCCCCGGACCTACTGCTTTTGTAACAATTATTCGCAACAAAATGCGCAGTGCAAAATCTGTTGAACTTGCAACAATAGGTTGCTCTATCGCTCTTTCATTAGATGACTACTTAAGCATCTTAACTGTTGGAAACGTTATGAAATTTGCTAACGATCAGTTTGGAATATCTCGCCAAAAAGTAGCATTTTTTATTCACGCACTAGCAGGATCAATGGTTATTTTGCTCCCTATTTCAAGCTGGGTAGCAACTATTACCGGATACTTAACACAAGCTGGAATTAGCCCATCTGGGCATAGGGAATCACTTATTCTTGCTGATCCCTTTTTTATTTATTTAGCAACTATTCCTTTTATGTTTTATTCTTTTTTTATTCTTCTTTCAACTTTCATAATCGTACTTTGCGATATTCCTTTTCTAGGAACAACTATTCCGCAAATCGCGTCTTCTTTTGAAAAGAAATCACACGCTAAATTTAATGATCTTTTTGATCTCTTTATGCCACTTATACTATTGTTTATGTCTGTTATAGGAGGCATATTATATACAGGGAATGCACGCATTTTTGGAGGTAATGCTTCATTATTTGACGCCTTTCGCAACAATGATCAAATCTTTTTTATTCTTTTTTCTGCAAGCAGTATCACCTTATTAGCAACTATTATTTTGGGCCTCAAAAAACAAACAGTTAAACTTTCTTTTATTCCTTCTTATTTTTATGATGGATATGCTGTTATGAAAGATGCCATTATTATGGTGATTCTTGCTTCAACTCTTGGCGCTTTATTAAAAATAGATTTAAAGACCGGAAACTATCTTGCCTCACTTGTCCTACATACAATTCCACTCAGCCTTATTCCTCTAATCTGCTTTATCACTTCTCTTTTGGGTACTATCGCAACAGGATCCGCTTGGGGCACCTTTTCTCTCATGACTGCAATCACTATCCCTATGCTTGTATCTATGTACCAACTCTCAGAAAATGCTTCGTATGCAGATATTCCTTTGCTTTTTTCAACTCTGGGATCAATCTTTTCTGGCGGCATTTGTGGTGATCATATTTCACCTTTCTCTGAAACAACAATTATGGCTGCTGCAAGCACCAATATTGATCCTCTCGATCATGCAACTTCTCAATTTCCGTATACTATTCCTGCTATCATTGGAACAGCCTTTGCGTTTTTATGCGCAGGACTTTTAAGCAGCTCTAGCATTTTCATGCAAACTCTTATATCGTTAAGTACTGGAAGTATTATAACGATTGGACTCCTTTTGTTACTTAAACGTGCAAAAAAACAAAGTAAGCCAGATGAAAATATATAGCTTTTTATTTTTTTTTATTTTATATACGCATGCTTTTGCGCAAGAAACTATGGCTCTTCGAACTCAAATCCCTGGAGTCTCTCTTGCCACTGGAGCCACAACAATCACGATAAGCATACCTTCAGAGGTTGCTCTTTTTATTGAGAAAATACATCGCTTTACTTCATCTCCAGTGCAAATAGGCCTCGCCATGGGAGCTACAACATTTGCAGCAGCATCTTTTTGGAAATCATATCGAGTTATAGACAATCTTGCACATAACGAAACTGAAAAGGCAAAAAATAATAGCAAGGCACTTTTTACGTACCTTGCATTATGTTCAATATGTATAGCAGGCTGCAAATATTCCTAAAAGGAAAATTATCTTGCAGTTACCATCTCTTCAATCTCTGTTGGATCTTTTGGTAACGCATCAGTTAAACAAATAACTCCTGTTTTTGTTATCAGATAGTCATCCTCTATGCGAATACCAATTTTTTCTTCTGGAATATAAATTCCAGGTTCTATTGTAATCACATCACCTGCTTGCAAAGGAGTACTATAATCACCAACATCATGAGTATCAAGCCCTAAATAATGCCCTATCCCATGCGGAAAGTATTGCGCATACCCTTTTTTTGCAAGAAACATCTGCGCTAAATGATTAAGAGATTCTTGAGGTTTTTCTTTATTATTTAACCATACTCCGGGACGTGCACATGACTCTACATAGCGCTGCGTTTCAAGAACAATCTCATACAATTCTTTTTGACGCTTTGAGAAAGTACCCGAAACAGGATAGGTACGCGTAACATCTGCACAATAATGCTCATATTGTGCTCCAATATCTATTACCACAAGATCGCCATTTTTTAAGACAGCACTGTTTTGCGTATAATGAAGAATCGTTCCATTTACACCTGATGCAATTATCGGCAAAAATGCATGTTTTGCCTGTGCATCATGCATACACGATGTTATAATCATCTCAATAATTTTTTCCGAAACCCCTGCCTGAATTTCTTGAGCAGCTGCTTGATGCGCCTGTATGGTTATCTCTGCAGCTTCAATCATAAGTGCATATTCATGCTCATCTTTAGTTCGTCTTAATATTGCAAGAAGCGATGAAATATCTTTTATCTGGTTTTTTAAATGCGGAACATACTCCGACAACCTCTGAATAATAAGTTGTTGTTGTACATAAGAAGTGACTGAAGAAGGAAACAATGTTGCTATATATCCACCATGCGCAATAACTGCATTTAAACGCTCAATAAGTGCCGCATATTGTTTCTGCTCAAACAAAACAGATGTTTGATACCCTGCAATAGGACTTCCCAGAGCCGTCATTTTGGCTCCTGATTGATTTACAAATACATCAAGATGAGAGGTGCTACTTGGCATCCATTGAGAACGTTTTGATGTATAGGTAGGATGATAGAGCTGTACTGCTCCATCAAAAGACATTTCACATACAAAACCGGATTCTTCCAAACCTGTAAGATAATAAAAACTACTTTCTTGCACAAACGGTTCATTTGCAAAATCTGTATTAGCAAACAATAACACAATTCCCGTTGTTCCAAATTGTTCAGCAACCATTGAAAGCAATCGTTCTTGGCGATCGCGATACAACTTATAATGATATTCAGATGAAAAGGTAAGTGACATTAAAAATCCTTTTATGGTATTAATGAGCGCCGTTCTGATAATGCTTTATAAACAGTAAGCCGATCCATAGATTCAAGCGCACTTCCAACAGGAAGCCCTCGAGCTAAACATGAAAGCTTTACCATTTTTTCATGCAATTTTCGTGTTACAAAATGCATAGTGGCCTCACCTTCTGGCGTTTGATTTAAGGCAAAAATAATTTCTTGCACATCCGATGAAACCCGTTGAATCAGCGCATCTATGGTAAGATCGGCAGCATGCACCCCTTCAAGTGGTGAAATGAGTCCACCAAGTATATGATATAACCCATTATAATTACCTGTTTTTTCTATAATCATAAGCTCTTGCCATGACTCAACCACACAAATAATACTTTTATCTCGCGTAGTTGAAGCACAAAAAATGCATGCTTTTAAACGCTCTTGCCATCCAAAACAGACTGAGCAATGCACAATATTTTGTTTTGCCTGCATTAATGCATTACAAAACTGCTGTAATTGCTGTTCATCTTGTTCTAAAAAATAGTCCGCAACGCGATATCCATTTTTTGATGCTAAATAAGGAACCTGTTGCAAAACTTTAAGTAAATGAAGCAATGAAGGCAACTCTTTAAGAACCATACCTATCCTATGCTTTTATTAAAGGCGCAATACGCGTTTGAACTACACCTAACAAGGTATTTAATGCAAAATAAAGAGCAAGCCCTGCAGAAAGTTTTGCCGTAATAGCACCAAATACAAAGGCCATTACAATCAATGATATTCGCTGTTGCGGCTCCACAGAAAGAGCACTCAACAACATTGCAACCATGACAATAAAGGGCAAGACATAATAAGGATCTGAAGCTGAAAGATCATGAATCCAAAGCATAGGTGCCTGGTATAATACAATAGAATTTCCAAGAACCCGAGAAAACGCAATAAACAATGGCATTTGCAACAATAACGGCAAGCATCCACCTAATCCTGGCATGCCATGTTTTTTAATAAGTTCCATACGTTCAAAATTTAATCGCTCAGGATCATTTTTATAACGCTGTTGTATGTATGCAAGTTTTCGTTGCATCTCTTGTTGCTCTTTCATTCGTTTCTTTCCGCGTAAACTTAACGGCAAAAGAAGAATGTTTATACACAAAATTAAGACCATAATAGCAAGCCCAAAATTATGCACATATTGATAAAGGAACTTCAACAACTTCAACATTATTTTTGAAATTGGCGCAAAAATACCAGCATAATCGAGCGTTTTTTCTAATCTAACATCAACCGCATCAATAAAATCACTATCCTTTGGTCCAAAGAAAAAGGTTAAATTCCATTCTTTTGAATCATGGACTACTGGTCCCTCAAGAACACTTACCAAACGCCTTTTTCCTTTTAAACCATAAAAAGCGCGATGTACAAATTCTTGAGAATCTTTAATAAGAGCATGAATAAAATATTTATTCTCTAAACCAAATAAGGCTGGTTTTATCCATCCTTTTGCTTCAGGAATATTTGCATGCTCAATTTTCTCAAATTGCTCTCCAGAAGTCATAACAATTCCCGCAAGTCCATCTTGTTGTCCAAGTTCAGGCAAAAGAGGGGCTGCAAAGAAAATACGCGGCGTAATGCCCTCTTTTTTAGGCGCAACAAATAGTTTTACATCAATCATGCATTGCGATTTATGCACAACAAAACTCTTTTTAATCACTGCTTTACTTGATTCTGCTGCATACACAAGAGTTGCTGTATCAACACCATCAACAACCTCTTTTAGTTCATAAAAATATGGGGTTTCTTCATCCAATCCCACTATAAAACAACGCTCTTCTCGTTCTGCTTCATTTTTAGGGAAAATTGCTCGAAACAACGCTCCTTTTGTATCATAAGGGTGCTTGTATTCAAGTGAATCTAGACTTGCGCCTTCTGTAGAAAAACTCAACGTTGCCCATGCTGTATCAATTTCTGTAACAACATCTTGCTGTGGTCGTCTGGTAGCAGTAAAATCTATCTCAATATTGAGTGGTCGTTGAGATTCACTTTCTTTTGATATGGTAAATGTTCCAACAGGACCCTCTGAAGTTTTACCTACAGGAAAAAAATAGTTGAAAGCCATTACAGCCAAACATGCTATGCCAATATTAAGAGCTATGTCACGTATATTCATCAAGTATACCCTTGTACAAACTTGTTATCATTGATAAAGCGATAGGAATCGTTTTATATCAAACCATCTTTCCCTTGAAAGAGTTTCTACTGTCTATGATATCATGAACACAGCCTTTAAACTAGTCGAATAACTACATAATAAAAGGAGCTCTGTATGAAAATAGAACGTCGCAAATTCCGCATAGGCGAATTGGCAAAACAACTTGAAGTTGAACGCTTTGTTATCCGTTTTTGGGAACGAGAATTCAAAGTAAAATCAACTCGATCTGCAGGCATGCAACGCTTTTATGACGAGCATGATGTTAAAATATTTTCTACAATAAAAAAACTTTTATACGAAGAAGGCTTTACTATTGCAGGCGCAAAAAAACAATTAAAAGTAGGAGTCTCTCGAAAACCCAAAATTGTTGGATCTCAAAAAGATCTTTCATTAAACAATGCCCTTAATGCTCGCTCTTCTGAGAAAGAAAAACTTCTTGAGCAACAAATTATTGATTTAAAAAAACAATTATGCAAACTCAAAGAACTTCTTTAAAAGAGGCTCATTTGCAAAAAAACCGGCGATAGAGTATCTTTTTGGCAAAAATATACACAACATCTTAAGCCGGTTTTTATGTACAAAAAAAAAGAGCATATTCACTTTATAGGTATCGGTGGAATTGGCATGAGTGGCATTGCAACCATTTTGCGCCAACAAGGATATACTATATCCGGATGCGACAACGACCTTTGTCAGCAAACCATAAAAAATATGGTATCGTTAGGATGCTCTATTTTTGAAGGAAACAATAGTATCAACTGTATGGATGATACCATTGACATTATTGTTTATTCAACAGCAATAAAACCTGATCATCCTGAAATACTACGTGCCCAAAAAAGAGGCATCCCCGTTATTCATCGCGCTCAAATGCTTGCCGAAATTATGCGTACAAAATACAGTATCGCAATCACCGGCTCCCATGGAAAAACAACTACCTCTTCTATTATTGCCCATATCTTAATGGAAGCAAAATATGATCCAACAATAATACTCGGTGGTCATTTAACAAAACTTGGAACCAATGCAAAACTTGGTAATGGAAATTTTTTAGTCGCTGAAGCAGATGAAAGCGATCGCTCTTTTATTATGCTACAACCTACTATTTCACTCATCACAAACATAAGCCTTGAGCACCTAGAGACGTACAAAGATCTTGATGACATAAAAGAAACATACTCTCGCTTTTTGGAAAAACTTCCCTTTTATGGAACAGCATTTTTATGTATTGACGACCAAAACATATGTGAAATAATCCCTAAAAAAGACATTTCTGTAATCACATACGGCACATCGCCAACCGCTACTTTTTTTGCAGAACAGATTTCATTATTTGCTACGCATAGCACTTATGTTTTGCGCAATAATAATAACGAACCGCAAGTCGTGACCGTCCCTATACCCGGAATACACAATGTACAAAACAGCTTAGGAGCACTTGCTATTGCACAACATATTGGCATCTCACAAGAGGTCGCAATTGCTGCTCTTAAGTCATTTGCTGGCGTTGACCGACGATTTTCTTTTCGTGGAATTTCAAAACAAGGAGCTGAGCTCTTTGATGATTACGGACACCATCCTCTTGAGATAGAAAAAACATTACATATCGCAAAACAACGCACAAAGGGAAAACTCATAGTCGCTTTTCAACCACATCGCTTTACCCGCACAAAAGCTCTTTGGAATGAATTTATTAACGTACTTGCACATGCTCCAATTGACCATCTGATTTTAACAGATATTTATCCCGCAAGTGAAGCCGAAATTGATGGAATAACTACTGAACGATTAAAAGATGCCATTATCAAAAAAAACCCTTTATGTTCCATAGAATATATTCCACTTGATTCTCAATTTACCTCTTTACAAAAAGCATTATATACCAATGCAAAAAAAGAAGACTTAATTCTTATTCAAGGTGCAGGAAATCTATATAAAATTATCCCTACACTTTTATGAGACATGCTTCTAAAATGGCATATCTATTTTGGGTAAAAGAGCCGCTTTTTTTGGAACATCAGAGCATTCTTTATTTACAGATGCTTCTTTTAAATCACATAAAAATTGGGTCATTTGAGCAATTTGGCCTATAGGCTTAAACCCTAATCTTTTATAAAAGCCTACAGCCTCTGGCAAAGAGCACAAAGAAAGTTCAGAATATCCCATGCTTAAAGCCCGTTGTTTAAAATATTCGACCATCAATCGTCCATATCCATTTTTTTGAAATCGCGAATTAATATTTATGCTTTCAAGAGTACATTTTCGATCCAAATCATTATTATACCAACAAAGCATATCTCCTAATATCACTCCATCTTCTTTTTGCAGAACCGTAAGCTCAAAAAAGGCATTACCTTTTTTATACATTTGCGATCCAATATACACCGCATGCGACTCTTCTTCTTTTATCTTTTTTGCGATCCATTGAGCATTATCTATAGCCCTACAATTGGAAAGACAAGGATAATCTTTGCCCACTATATCAAAAACAGTATGTGCTGCAGAATAAGACAAATTTGCCCATACAACACTCAATAAAAAAAATATTTTAATTTTAAACATATAAATTCTCTTTCATGCAATTATAAATATTTTAATTTTAAAAAAGTTTTATATCTGCTTTCCCATAACAACTAAATGCGGAAACAGATTTGGTGAAACATATTGTTTTACGTAATCAAATCCATGCTTTATATAAAAAGGCTCAGCTTCCGGAATTGAATGCAGCTCAACCCTCGTATACCCTTGAAGCTTCAACTCCTTTAAGAGCAACCTAAATAACAAGGTTCCATACCCATGTTCTTTCTTAAACGCATAAAACATTTTTATATAGCAACAAGACTGCGCTGTAAAATAATATTCAATACGAGCAAGAGCAACTCCTTCAGGCGTAATCAAAGTCTTTGCAAAATTATTCATTCGATCTCGCTGAGTCAAAACACGTAAAATTTCACCTTGATCATTTTTTATTTCAATCTGCGAAATGGACTCTAATTTATCATCTGATATAAATGAATCTACAAGCTTTTTAGACGCTTGCAATTGCTCATAATGAATCTTCCAATAGGCATTTTCCTTTGAAACAACCTTTTTATGAACAAATAGCGACAAACTTAAACCCAATAAAAATAGGCTCAAAGCTTTATGTACAAAAAAACGCATGATAACCTCCAATTACAGCGTCTTTACTCATTAATATTCATTATTAAGTTTAGTATTTACCCAAAAAAGAGCAAATGCCTCTTCCCTCTATGTTTTTTTATATGTTTATTGCTTGGAGAAATGTTTTTTTAGTATCTTTTCAAAAAAGAAGGAGAAAATAGTAATGAAGCACTCTTTTAAAAAGTCATTGTCCTTAGGCATCATCTGCTTTACGTTACAGTCAAATTACCTTAATGCCGATGACGCATCAGACATTTTAGGGCCGACACTTCTTGGAACCGCAGTAGGAGGCATTGCCGGCGGAGGAAAAGGCGCAGGAATAGGCGCAGCAGCAGGTCTTGGAACAGGACTTCTTATCAATAGTTCAAAAAAAAGAGACCGTGACTATGATGATTCTTATTCATCTAACCGATCTTCACGCAGCCGACGCAAACAAATACAGGCTTTACAGGATGAATTAGACGCATGCCAATCAAAAAACTCCCGACTAAAAAACAAGAATGAAGACTTGCAATCTGAAAATGAATCTCTTCTTGAACGAATTAAAAAATTAAAGAAAAAAAATGCATCACTAGAAGAAGAAATAGATACGTTAAAAGATGAAATAAAGAGTATAAAAAAAGAAGAAAATCCAGAAAATAAATAAGCTTCAGAACGTCTCTTTGGCTACTTGTTTCCCAAAAAGATACGCACCTCTGTTTTTTCAAGATCTATCGTTTTTATTAACTCTACCAAGCAAATTCTACATGGAGTTTCAAAGAGAAGCAGACTCTGTTTAATTCCCACAAACTCCTTGATCAATCGCCACCCCTTATACGCCATTTGCTCATTATACATTACATGCAAGCTTTCTTGGTCAAGTATTACACTAAACCCCATTCCCATAGCTTGGATTGATGGCTCGCAGCCGTCTTTTCCCTGAATAATAATCCAACGGTTGTCATAAATAGGAATAAAGACATCTGCAAAAAAAGATTGATACTCAGACAGTTGTATTTCCTGTGAAATATGACCCCTATATCTTTCATCTTCCCCATCAAAAGCATTTTTTTTATTTTCAAAAGCAAAAGAATCGGCTATTCTTGGCTGTTTTTTTGAGTCAAGTTTCACCGATTCTTTTTTATTTTTTAAACAAGAAGGAAGCAATAAGCATGCTCCTAGTAATAATTTACTCAGCAGCTTTGGACTCACGACCCGCTTGCTCTTCTTTTGCAAGACGTTGTTGCTTGGTAACAATTTTTTCTTTAATGCGCGCATCTCTTCCTATTCGATCGCGAACATAATACAGTTTTGCGCGACGTACATCACCCTGCTTAACACACTTAACCGCTTGAATAGTAGGAAGATAATACGGAAAAATACGTTCTATTGCAACCCCATTTGCACCAATCTTACGGACAGTAAAGGTGCTTGAAATACCTTTATTGTGACGAGCAATTACGTTACCTTCAAAAACTTGAACTCGTTTTTTGCCTTCTTCAACAATAACTTGTGAAACTGCTACCATATCTCCAATATTAAAGACATCAAAGGTAGGACGCTCCTGAACATCAAGCAACAAAATAGTCTCTTTTGTATATTTTTTAGCACGCATGTAAAATCCTTTTAAAAAAACCTCGTTATATTCACACTATACTGCAAAAAGAAATAACTGACAATCTTCTATCAGTCCTTTTTTTCACTTATCCCTAACCAACGATCCAAAATAATAGCAACCGCTGATCGAACTGACAGATGATTAAATTGAGAAAAACTATGTACAGGGCCTAACAAATAATCCGTTTTTTCTATACAGTCAGAAGAAAGCCCTTTTCCTGTTCCAAATACAAAAAGAATCGGTCTATCATGTGCCCATATTCTTTCTTGATCATAATACGTTATCATCCGATTATGGTCTTCTTTCCGCGCTGAGGTAGCAATAAGAATCGGTTTTTTCCCTTCTTTATGTGTTATTGCTTCAATAACAGCATCAAGCGAATCCTGCACCGAAGTTACACCAAGCGCATCACAACGATTATAATTATACGTTACTCCTGGTCCTTCAGACCAAAAATGCAATAATTTTTTTACTATTTTTTGTTGATCTTGCAACGGTGTAACTATAAAAAACTCTGAAATACCATATGTTCGGGCTGAACGTGCAATATCATGAATATCCATTGATGTTACTGATGTAGTACCCTTTTGCTTTTCAGGCCCTATCAGCACATCCGAATGCATTAACACTACATAATGCGCAGGTATATATTGTATACACTCTTTTTTTTGATCAACTGTTAAATAAGAAGATCTTAACCAAGAAAAATGGTGCAATACCGTTTTTTGAACAGCTTTTTTATAACGCCACTGATCAACCGCCTGATGATTTCCACTTCTCAAAATCGCTGGAACCTCTTTACCGTTCCATTCTACTGGTTCAGTATACGTTGGGAAATCAACAAAAGGACCTGAAAACGATTCATGCTCTACAGATTCTTGCTTTCCAACCACTCCAGGAACCAATCGAATAAGACCTTCTATGAGCATCATCGCAGGCAGATCTCCTCCAAGAAGTACAAAATCACCTACAGAGAGCACCTCATCTGCATACTCTTGTTCAACACGCGTATCCATTCCCTCGTATCGCGCAGGCAGCAACAGTATTTGCCGCCCTTGACCAAAAGATGCATCATAAATTTTTTTGAGTATCGATTGGGTAACTTTTTTCCCTTGAGGAGAAAAAAATACTTTAAACGCCTTTCCATACTTTGCTTCATTTGATTCTACCGCTTTTTGTACAACCGTTGGACGAAGAAGCATTCCTGCGCCATGACCAAATATAGGAGCATCTATACGTTCTTTTGGAGAAACGTACGATTTTAAAGAAGTAACATCAATCGAAACAAAACCTTTTTGCTGAGCATGGGAAACAATACTCGTTTGCAAAAACGAACCATATATCTGCTCAAAAGGTGTAATCACTGAAATGTGCATGAATAAAGGACCAGATTATATATTATTGAACGTCAATAGAGACCTTTTTACCCATCGGCAAAATCAAAGAAACAAGATTTCGCAAAGATTTTATAATTTGCCCTTCTCGGCCAATAACTTTACCTCTATCTTTTTCATCAACTTTAACCTGCAATACATTCTCGCCTTTGCGATTCATCACTGATACTTCAACTTTATCAGGAGAATCAACAAGTTTTTTGACTATGTATTCAACAAATTCTTTAACCATGCACAACCTCTTGTCGGTTCAATGTCACTCGTTCCATTACTCGTTGGAAGCATCATCATGCTCTGAGCGACCCTCAGCATGTTCGGATACTGCATTTTCAGCTTCTTGAGAAGTCTCTACAACTTCTTTTTCTGCTACAGCGGCAACTGGCGCAACGGGAACGCTTTTCAAAGACATGCGTTCTTTTGCAGGCGCAACAGCTACACCATTTTTCTTGAATAAACGATAGATTTTATGCGCAGAATCTGAAGCCTGAGCACCTTTTGCAATCCATGCGTTATAAAGTTCTTCATCAAATTGCACAATAGCACCTTTAAGGGCATCATAGGTCCCAATAATGTCTAATGCTTCGCCATTTCGTTTTTTGCGAGAATCAATCGCAACCAAACGATACATCGGCAAATGAGTTCTTCCTACTCGCGCCAAACGTATGCGTACTGCCATATATAAGCCTTTCTTGTTTTTTTATCGTAATTGTGGAATAACCAATAATTTTATTGAAATAACCGCCTCAAAAAACCCTGTTTTTTCATCATCTTAGCATAACGACGCAATTCCTCAAAGTATTTCAGCAAACCATCAACTTCTTTGAGGTCAACTCCTGCGCCACTTGCAATTCGTTTTTTACGGCTTTCATTTAGAATAACCTGATTGCAACGCTCTTTTGGGGTCATTGAAGCAATAATTGCTTTTTGTTTTTTTAACTGTAGCTCCATGCGCGCTATATCATCTCCAGAAAGCGATCCAACCCCAGGAATATACTTTGCAAATTGCGAAAATGAGCCCAACTTATTCATCATTTCAACTTGCTGCAGAAAATCATCAAAGGTAAATTCTCCCTCTAAAAACCGCTTTTCTTTTTCTTTATCATTGGGTTTTTGCAGTGATTCAACACGTTCAGAAAGCGTTTCTAAATCTCCCATGCCAATCATGCGCTGTGCTATTCTACGAGGATAAAATAGCTGCAAATCTTCTACTTTTTCTCCATAGCCCACAAAAAAAATCGGCTTCCCTATAACATACCTAAAAGAAAAAGCTGCTCCTCCACGCGCATCACTATCCATTTTTGTTAAAATAGCACCATCAAACGGCACCGCTGCATCAAAACTTTTTGCAATCGCAAGCGATTCTTGCCCTGTCATAGCATCAAGAACAAGAATTGTACATGCAGGACTCAATACTTTTTTTATCTTAGAAGCTTCTTCAAGCATCTGCTCATCAACATGCAAACGTCCTGCGGTATCAAAAATAAGAATATCATACCGCTCTGCCTTAAAATGCGCATATATTTCTTTTGTAGCCTCAACAGGCTCAACAGTACGTGCCCTATAAAAATCGATCCCCGCCTTTTGTGCCATAACCGCAAGTTGCTCAATAGCTGCAGGACGATAAAAATCTACGGATGCTACCAAAACGCGCAGATTTTTTTTTGATCCAATAATCTGTTTTTTAAGATAATATCCTAATTTGGCAGCGGTCGTTGTTTTTCCTGATCCTTGTACTCCAACAATCATAATCACACTTGGCACTGCTTGAATCAATGTTTGATTTGCAGCATTTTCACCCAAAAATGAAACAATTTTTTTATACGTAACGAGAACAACCTGATCTTCTACTTTTGCTCCTTTTACCGATGAAATCCCTGCAATATCTTTTTCTAAATCCTGAGAAAAATTGCGTGCAACATGAAGAGGAACATCGGCATCAATAAGAATATCTTTCATAGAAGAACACATCTTTTGTGCTTCTTGCGATGAAAAAGAATTTCCTTTTATACGAGAAAACAAATTACTTATTTTTTGAGACAATGAATCAAACATATCCATCTACTTACTTTAAAATACAAAATAATTTTATTACCAAGTGTACACATTAATTTTACAATCGGCTACGCCTGTATTCAAAAAAACAAAACCTCTTCATTCTGATGACAAATTGACCTTTTTAAAAAAGAAGATTACCCTTAAGTGACTTATTATTACGCCCTTTTAAGGGATTGTTAAGGATCTATATGGTAAAACCAGCACCGTTTGAAACAATAAGTTTCCCTAAAACGTTAATTATTGGAGTTGAAGCCCCCTACAACAGAACTCCCTATATACAATCATATTATGATGAATTTTTAAGCCTTCTTGAAACAAGCGGTATTCCCTACGATTATTCCTATTTTACCAAAATACGCATGGTAGATCCGGTTTATTTTTTTACCAAAGGAAAAATGCAAGAAATTAAAGATATCTGCGATGAACATGCTATCGAACATGTTATCATCTCAGAATCATTAAATTCACGACAAGAGCGCAATTTAAGTGATTTTTTAGAGTGCGATGTTTTTGATAGAACCGCATTAATTCTTGATATTTTTGAAAAAGCAGCTCATTCCGCAGAAGGAAAAGCACAGGTAGCTATCGCGCGTCTTAATTTTAAAAAGACTCGTCTTGCTGGAAAAGGTATCCATTTAAGCCAACAAACGGGTATTCTTGGTGCACGTGGAGGACCAGGAGAAACAGCAAAAGAAATTGAAACCCGTCATATCGAAGAAGAAATTTTAAAAATAAAAAAACAACTCAAGCGCATAGAACAAGCTCGATCCACACAACGACAACAACGACTTGCACGCGCCGTATCGCATATCTGCCTGATTGGCTACACAAACGTAGGAAAATCAACCATTTTAAATGCGCTTACTAAGAGTTCCGTTTTAGCTGAAAACAAATTATTTGCAACGCTTGATACAACAACACGCGAACTCTATATTAATCATAAAAAAATAGGCATTCTTTCTGACACTGTTGGTTTTATTCAACAACTTCCTCATCAACTCATTGAAGCATTTAAATCAACACTCTCAGAACTCCAATTTGCACATCTTCTTTTACACGTTGTTGATGTTTCAGACAGAAACTGGCAGGCTCACATTAAGATTGTGCATGATATCTTACAAGAGTTATCTGTTTCAAAAGAAATGGTTTATGTGTTTAATAAAATTGATCTGATTGAGAATGAAGAAGAACGCGAAAAACTTCTTTTGCAAATTGAACGCTACAATCCACACATTATTATTTCCGCACAATCCAAAGAAGGAATTGAACCGCTTAAAAACTATATCGCGCATTGGAGCGGTCAAGAAACAGAAGAGCATCAAGAGGATGAGTTGTGAACAAAAAGCGAACTATTTTAACCGGTGATCGTCCCTCAGGACCGCTTCATCTTGGACACTATGTTGGTTCTTTAAAAAACAGAGTTCTTTTACAAGAATCGCATGAACAATTTATTATGATTGCGGATGTCCAAGCATTGACTGATAATTTTAAACATCCTGAAATGGTTCGTAAAAATGTCTATGAAGTTGCTCTGGATTACCTTTCAGTCGGTATAGATCCAGAAAAAAGCACTCTTTTTATTCAATCATGCATCCCTCAGATTTCAGAACTAGCGATTTTTTATTTGAATCTTGTAACCGTCAATCGTTTACGCAGAAATCCAACCATAAAAACAGAAATCGCACAAAAGGGATACGGAGAACAAGTAACCGCAGGCTTTTTAATATATCCTGTACACCAAGCTGCTGATATCACCATTATAAAAGGGACTCTTGTTCCTGTTGGCGCCGACCAAATGCCAATTCTTGAACAAACAAATGAAATTATCCATGCATTTAATCGAACCTATCAAACATCATTTTTTGAACCTGTCGAAGGACTTCTTTCATCAGCTCCTCGGCTTATCGGCCTTGACGGAAAAGCAAAAATGTCAAAATCTCTTGGTAATGCAATATTTTTATCTGATGACTCAGACACTGTTTTTAAAAAAGTAATGAGCATGTATACGGACCCAAATCATCTTCACGTACATGAACCTGGAAAAGTTGAAGGAAATGTTGTTTTTTCCTATTTAGACATCTTTGATTCCAATACAGATGAAGTCTCTGCATTAAAAGAGCATTACACTCGCGGCGGCCTTGGCGATGTTGTCATAAAAAAACGTCT
>CAYTRW010000004.1:0-54196 GCA_964440325.1 uncultured Pseudomonadota bacterium | reverse complement strand
TAAAAGAGCATTACACTCGCGGCGGCCTTGGCGATGTTGTCATAAAAAAACGTCTGGCCTCCATTCTTAATGCATTGCTCGATCCCATTAGAGAGCGTAGAACTTATTACACAAACCATTTTGATTTTGTAACTAAGGCTCTTGCAAAAGGAACAGAATGCGCTCGCTTACGCGCAGAAAACACCATGGATGAAGTTCGCAAAGTAATGCACCTTAACTATTAACGTACGTATTATTGAAAAAAGACAACCTTCTTCTTTAGACTGATCAAAAAAATAGTCTAAAAATAGGAGACTCTTATGAACATTGGTCGCAGTGCGGTTGTTATAGGCATCATCGTTTTAGCTGCAATTTTTACAATAAATATATGGTATAAAAAAGGGCAAACTCATGCCGAAATAATGGCAAATGACATTTCGGAGCTCGTTGGAATTTTTCAACAAATTAACACTCATTGCATGATAACCGGTTTTGATCTCACCAAAAACAGTATCAACTTTTTAAATGTAACAAAATTTGCTGGCTCAGAAGTAGGTGCTATGAACTTGGCATACCCAGACAAATGGCAAGGTCCATATCTTACAGATAATCCAACCGTACAAGGCATTGAATACCAAATCGTACGAACAAATCAAGGATACTTTATTATCCCTGGCGAAGGTGTGAGTCTTCCAAATGGAAAAGTAATAGGAAAAGACATCGTTATCAATGCAGACACAGATATTGCAAAACTTATGGAAAGCGAAGATGGATTTAGATACAAAAAACTAACCTTTGCTGCTCCATTAAACTTTATCCAAACAAAAGAACAGTACATAGCAAGAGTTATTGGAGAATAAGTACGTTATCCTTTTTGAACAAATTTTGCTAACAATTTTTTGGTCATCCCGTTCAAAAAGTCTACCGTTACATACACCATATTCTGCGGTCTTGTATCAACTTCTTTGATAATACCTTCTCCAAAAACCGCATGTGTTACTCGCTGATTAATTGCCCACTCGCTCACTAATGGCAGTGGGCTTTTTGTTTTATTAAATAAAAACGTAGAGGTTTTTTTTACTGACTCAATATCTTTTGGATCAGCAAAAGGATACCCAAAAGAAGAAAAAGTATGCGTTTTTTGTTGTATTATAAACCAATCTGCAAAGTAGGTATTCAATTGAAAAGTACGATAAAACGTAATATCTTGCTCAAAAATAGACAATGATGCAATGTTATCAAAAAACCGTGATTTTCGCTGATCTGATAAACTTCCATATATATACCTACTTTTTGCACTCGAAAGAAGTAGCCACTCTCTTGCTCGTGTAAGCGCAACATACAACAACCGTCGTTCTTCTTCAAGCGCAGCATCTTCATATTGAGCGCGCAATGAAGGGAAAATACCTTCTTCAAGACCAACAACCGCAACACAATCAAACTCAAGCCCTTTTGCCGCATGTATTGTCATCAACAACACACAGTCTCCACCTGCCGTATCTTTGGATTGATTGCTAATGAGTTCTTGCATAAGCATAACTTCTTGCAAAAATTCCTGAATAGTTTGAATTTTTTCTTTTTCAAGATATGCAATTGCATTAATTAATTCTGTAACAATTGCTGTTCTCTCTTGCGCTTCAACAGGCTCATATTCTTGGGCAATATAAGATAAATACCGCGTTCTATTGATAATTGATTCTACAATTACTGTAGGCTTTTGAGTCTGATCAATGTCTTCAAAAATAGCCTTAAACTGCTGTAACGCTTCTCTTTTTTTACCCGTTACAGACCCTGAAGCAATCAAGCGATCAATAATTTCATGATACTCAATAAAAGGTTCATTAACCCAATACGATTTTATTTCTTCTTCAACTTTTGGACCAAGACCACGTGTTGGAACATTTAAAACACGTATAAATGCAACTCTGTCATAGGGATTTACCAGCAAACGTAAATACGCAAGAATATCTTTAATCTCTTTTCGTTCATAAAACTGAACCCCCCCTATAATTTTGTAAGGAATTGCATGTCGAATAAATGCTTCTTCTAACGAACGTGATTGCGTATGTGTTCGATATAAAACAGCACGAGAATACGTATCATTTTTAAGAGCAGCAGTCTTCATCATTTGAACTACCGCATCCGCTTCTTGATACTGAGATCCTGCAACTATAATACGAATACGATCCGAAGCTTTTTTGTCAGACCATAATCGCTTTTGATTCCGTTGAACATTATGTGCAATTAAATGATTGGATAAATCTAAAATAGGCTGTACCGAACGATAATTCTGTTCAACTTTAATAGTATATGCCGTTGGAAAATCTGTATTAAAATTAAGAATATTTGTTATCGTAGCACCCCGCCATGAATAAATAGACTGATCCTCATCGCCAACAACACAAACAGTTTGCGCAACAAGATTGCCATCATATTTACACATATGCACCAATAAGGCATGTTGTATTGTATTAGTATCTTGATATTCATCAACCAAAACATGTCTTACTTGACGTTGAAACAGTAATTTAAATTCTAAATCCGTTTTAAAAAGTGTAACAACCGCATGCATTAAGTCATCAAAGTCCAAACAATTCGCTGCTTTTTTTTCCCGTTCATATGACTGATAAACATCATATATTAATGGATGCACCAAATATGCCTGTGCTTCACGTGCAGTATCAAGCACATGATTCTTCATTTGAGAAATAGCACTTAAAATAGTTTTTGGCGTATACTGCTTATGAAGTCCATTACGATGCAAAATATCAGAAATAATCTTTTTTTGATCCTCTTCATCAATAATAGAAAACGCAGATAGATTAATGCGCGATCCATACTTTCGTAATAAAAGAACACAATATGAATGGAAGGTCCCCACAAACGGTACGGCCCCAGATTCTATCAAAGTTGCAATACGCTCTTTCATTTGTAGCGCTGCTTTATTAGTAAACGTTAATGCAATAATTGCAGATGCTGGAATCTTTTTTTCAAGCATTAAGTACGCAATACGACATGTTATAATACGCGTTTTACCCGATCCTGCACCCGCAATTACAAGCACTGGCGTTTGATCATGAATTACTGCAGCTTTTTGCTGCTCATTAAGCGAGGAAAAAACATCCATATACTGAGTAAAAATATGCAAGTCAGTCGTATTCATACCATTTTTATAAAAAGAAAATTAAGACGTTGTTTATTATAACGCTTTTTTATAAAAACGAAAAACAAAAGGCACAGCAATTCTGCCATGCCCATTTACAATACTATTTTATATCTACTTAATAGGCACTATAACTTTTTTCTTCTATAATACGCGATCCAAGAAGTTCATTTATTTCCCGCTTTAAATGGCAGCGTTCATCATTTGTCATATACACTAATCGAGCGAGTGTAACAAACTCAGCATCAAACACTCTCGCTCTCTCTTTGTCTCGTATACGATCTTCAACATCCCAAAGCTGTTCATTTATTTTACGCAACATTGTATGCAAATCAGCAAGCTCTTGAGGACATGCTATCAATGCACAAAGATCCTTATATACATCTGAAAGTAATTCATATTCTGTCATAACATTAGATCGTTTTTGTTCATCCTCAATACGCTCTAATTTTATTTCAAGAATAGTAATTTTATCGACAAGTTCACCAAAAGAAACCTCTATCAAAACTGCTTGTATCGTTGTAACACAAAATAAAAATAGACTACAAAAAATTATAGATTTCATTTCATCTCCTTTGAATAGGCTTATATATATGACTCAAAAAGCTTCAACTCTTTTTTTATATCTTTTATAACAGATTCCCAATCGAATGGTCGTGATTGTTGAAAAATTTTCATAGAAGGATACCATTCAGAAGTTTGTTTTCCTTTTATCCAACGCCAATCTGATGAGTACGGCAACAAAAGCCACACTGGCCGCCCCAAAGCTCCTGCCAAATGTGCAACCGCTGAATCTATAGTTATAATAAGATCAAGCGACATCATCAATGCTGCAGTATCCATAAATGGTCCTGCTGATTCATCAAAGTCATCACTCAATGTAGTAAGCAAATCAGATGGTATTGTTTTTGCTTCATCTGATCCATCTTTTTTTTGCAAACTATATAAATGTAGAGGAATCTCTTGCTCTACTAATGACAACATAAGAGAAAGAGGAATTCCTCTTCGTGCAATAGGTAATCGAGATGAATCATTATACACATCAGACTGCCAGCAAATACCTATTTTTAGCTTTTTTTCTTCTGTATGTATAAAAGACCATTTTTTAATAAGATCTTTGTCTGCATACAAATAGGGAACAACTGCAGGCATTGCATCATGCTGCCCCCACCATACCGCTGGCATACTCATTAATGTTGCAAATGCATCAAACGATGGAACAATATCACCTGAAGTGAATACTCCATCAAGATATGGGCATAAAGAAAACAGTTTTTTTAAAGGCGCTTGTACATAAACAAAAACAGTTGCTCCTCGTTGCTTAAGAACATACGCATATCGAATAAAATGTATTGAATCTCCAAGCCCTCCTTCATATCGCAACAAAATCGTTTTATGCTTTAACTGATCATGCAAAACAAGATCGCGCAACTCCTGAGCATACTTTCCAGATCGTTTTAAATAGTGAGCATGTTGAGCCCAACCTTTTTGATAGTCACCTTTTTCAAGATATGCAAACCCCAATCCCATTTGTGCTTCATTATATTCAGGATTGACTTTCACTATCCATTCAAGATCTTTTATTGCTTCATCCAAAAGCGCTGTATTTGTGCAAGCCATAATTTTTTTTACAAAAGCAGCATTATACAGTGCAGAGATCGATCCAGTCTTTGTATATACTAATTCAAAAAGATCTTTGCTTTTTTCAACATTCCCATTATTCAATTGTAATAGCGCTTCTTCAAACAAGCATCTTACATCAATACTTGCTCCTTTTGCTATTGAAACATAAAAAAGAAAAGCACAAAGCAATCCTCTTTTTTTGGGTATCATCACTATTCCTTACATTCAAAGCTATTTAGTTTTATATCTAACTCTTCTTGCAACAAACGCAACTGAGTCCATGAGTGAATACACTTTTCAAAGAGTTCTTTATCATTAGAGAGTGCATAAAATGCAATTTTATCCTTTAAAAGATCCAGCTCAGCCTCATATATCTCTTTTTCTCTTTGCAGTATATTTTTATGCAACACAGCTTTTATCTCTTTTGTATCACTTAAAAACTCATGCCCGGATTGATCAAAAAATGCTGCTCTTTTTACATTACAAGACTCTTTATTAAAATCAGTTGGCAATACATTTTCTTGTTGTTTATTATTATATTTTTTTTGTTCAACAAATTTTTGTAATTCTTCTTTTATCTGTACAAAAACCGTTTCCCAATCGCCCGCTTTTGGTTGTCTAAACAACCGCACATTAGGATACCAAGGAGTATCAAGACGGTCGTTCATCCATCGCCAATCAGATGGATGCGGTAAAAGAAGCCATACTTGTGCCCCTAACCCTGCTGCTAAATGGGCAGTCCCTGTGTCTACTGTTATAATAAGATCAAGATTTTTTATAATCGCTGCGGTATCCATAAATCGACCATGTACCATGTCAAAATCTTCTGGGAAAACCTTTACCCAAGATTCACCAAGATCATATAACTGATCCATACCTGTTTCTTTTTGCAAACTATATATTGTTACATCAGAGCAATCAGCAAGCATTTTAAATTGAGAAAGAGCTACCGATTTTTGAGCAACAACTGCACGTAGCTGCGCAGTACTATAATTACTATTTCCATTCCAAACAATTCCTATTTTTACATTTTTATCACGTGAAAGTATTGTTCCCCATTGCGCAATCAATGCTTCATCTGCGTAAAGATAAGGAATGTCTGCAGGCACTGTATCAAGCCGTGTTTTACATAAATAAGGCATACTTGCAAGCGGTGCATGAAAATCAGTTTGAGGCCATGGCAAATCTTTTAGAGCAATAACTTTATCAATATATGGACATAATGAAAGAATGGTAACCAATGGAGATTGTACCGCAACAATCACTCTTGCACCTTGTTCTTTTGCTATTTTTGCATACCGAATAAACTGAAATGTATCGCCAAGTCCCTGCTCTGCATGTAAAAATAATGTTTTATCCTGCAGACTGGATCCATCCCACAATGGTTGCTCAAACTCACGCACAGGTCCTAGCTGTCCACGCTGCCATCGCACTTCATAGTCAGCCCACCCTTGCTCAAAAAGTCCCGCTGTTAAATAAGCAAGAGCTCTTCCAAATTTAATTTCTGCATTTTTTGGACTCAACTCAAGTGCATACGTATATATTGATATTGCTTCTTGGACTCGTCCCACTTTTTTTAAAGTAAAAGCAAGATTGTATAACACCGAAGGATTATGCGGAAGTCGCTTTTTTACTTCCATAAAAAGAGCCAAGGATTCTTCATCTCGATTAATTGTATTATATAAGGTTGCAAGTTGAAAAAGCAAATGGGTATTTTCTGGATTTTCTTGCAATCCTTTTAAAAGAAGTTGTTCTACTTTTTCATATTCCATATGTTCTGTATAAAAATGACAAGCTTCTATGTACGCATCTATTAAATGCGAATCTTGCTGCAACGCTTTTTCAAAATAAGGAACTGCTTCATCAACTTTTTTTAATTTTTTAAGTGTATGCCCTACATAAAGACTCGCCATGGCATTTGATGAATCAATAGATAAAATATGCTTAAAAAGCAAAAGCGCCTGCTCAAACTGATTTTCTTTATATAGCTCAATAGAACGCCCTAATAAAGCCGCAATATCTGCATGTGATTCAGATAACTTATGTGATTCATTAAAAGAAAAATTTGTTTTACATAGCGTTACCAGAAAGAGTGTGTATAAAACAACACGCTTACTCATACGTATCTCCTTTTTTTACAAAATTTTTTAAAAATAATGCTTGGGTCACAGTATTTCGGAATAACAATAGTCTGTCAATATCCCATTTGACTTGCGCAAAATAACAGCGCATCCTGTATTTAAAATGCGTATCAAAAAAAGGACGGTATCATGTTGTTGTCATATGAATGGAAAGATTTCGTAGAAATTTTTATGTTTATTTTTTTATTTTACCGCCTATTGCACTGGCTTAATGATGACCCTAATAAAAAAATTATTTCCTATTTTTTGGGATATTGCATTTTTTTTACTGGAACATATTGTCTTAAACTCGTCACAATCTGTTCTTTTTTGATCCTTTACTCACCTGTAATAATGCTTTTTTTTATTATTTTTCATCAAAAAAGTTTGCAAAAAAACTTTATTGCAAAAACTCACTCTGTAGAATCTTTTACTCCCACTTCATGGATAGAACAAATTGTAAGTATAGGACTTTATCTTTTAAACAATAATATCAATACGACAATACTTATTGAACACACACACGCCCTACATTCTTTTTTACACAATACATGTCCTCTTAACGCACCTATTTCAACTCCGCTGCTTCGCATGCTTACTTCAAATCAATTTTTTATTCCAAAAGATATGCTTTGGATAACCACCAACGGGTCTATTAAAGGCATAAATACAACATGGAAAAATAACGACATTGATCAAGAAATAAATCTTACAACATATACAGATGCGCTTATTCTCAAAACAGAATGCAACTCCCACTCCTTTTCATTAATGGTACAAGGACATAGTTTTACAAAATTATCTGCTGAGCATACCACCCTATTATTAAAACAATATTCTTCTTTACACTCGAATAACTTATCACAGGGATCCATACATGAAAAAAAACAATCTCGTGAAATTTCTTAAAAAGAATATACCTATAACCTTTTTTTCTTGTATGTTCGGATATGGATACTGGCATCTTTGTAGCCAAAATCAATATATCTGTAAAAGTATTACAGTCCCGGTTTCTTTTTATAATCTTTCTTGCAATAAGACCATTTTGGAAGCACCTGAACTAATCACCGTTTCTTTTGAAGGAAAAAGAAAAGATCTCTATATGCATGACTTTGATAATCTTGCATGTCATATTAATGGAGAAACTTTAAATAATGGTACAAATTATATCAATCTTAATGAAAAATTATTTTTTCTTCCAAAAACGATACACATAAACCATGTATCCCCTTTTCCCTGTGCAGTAAAAATAAGTATGTAATAATCGAAACTGTTTAATCCTTTTCATCTCTCGTTTATACTTAGCATACAGGTATCACTCTCAAAATTAGCACTATGAGCAACTTATGAATATTAATTTTTCAGTCAAAACGATTATTCGCCAAATATGGACACTTTTTTTAAGTGGATTTTTAACTATTCTTCCCTTTGCTTTAACATTATCTATTTTATCTATCCTCTTTAAATTTGTACTTAACTGGCTTGAACCAGTACGTAAAATTATGAGTCCAGCATTACTTGGAATTCCCTATGCAGAGGTGATTCTTGCTATTTTTATGGTATTTTTTATTGGTTTTTTATATAACATGGTTGTTTTGCGACCAATTGTACATCTCATTGAAGAAGCTTTTTTAAACACTCCACTTATAAAGCCTCTTTATATGGGAATTAAACAGTTAGTGCAAGCTTTTAGCTTACAAGATAAGGTAACATTCAGACAGGTTGTTATCGTTGAATTTCCACGACAAGGAATTTACAGTATCGGTTTTTTAACCAGCGAACTTCCAAGTAGTCTTACTCCAAATCCTGATACAGAACATTTTATTGTATACGTTCCAACAACTCCAAATCCAACCAGTGGATTTTGTATTATTGTTCCCAAAAAAGATGTACACCCTATTGATCTTTCCCGGCAAGAAGCAATGGCATTAATTATTTCAGGAGGGATTGTACGTCCAGATCGTTTTTCTATGCAAAAGTAATATATAAAAAATCTAGAATTCAATGCTCGAACTATTTTAAGTTTTCACAAAAATTTTTTCAAAAAACTAGCTCAAAAAGCAAGAAAAAAAGAGATCTAATTCAGATCCATCAGATCCTGTTTTGGTCTTTTGATCAATAGTATACACCTGCTGACTTGCATAAAGACATTGCTCAGGTGTGTACTTTTTCCAATCAGTATTGATAAATGAAAAAGGGAGTCGAAACGCTATTTTTTTTGCCTCAACATATTCGCCTTTTTGCATGCAAAGAATATAAAAATGTGCTCGCCACATTTGTTCAAACCAAAATGCTGTCCAAAAAGGTAAAGGATACGCTCCTTGCATACGATTCCAATGGGTAAAAAAAGACTTTCTTTTTTTTGCAAAAAAATCACTCGTAAGTCCAAAAAGAGCGGTATGAGGCTCTATTATCAAAGATAGCTGTTCTTTAATAAATGCCGAACGCGCAGACCCTGAAAGCAATAAATACCATACACCTTTACAAATATCTTCTATTGAATATCCTTGCATATTGCCATGTTGATACAAAAGATCCACAAGTTTTTGCGAAGAACTATGAATAGCAAGATTTTCTATTACCTGATAGGCTTCTTGCTTTGTAAGTACTTCCGGAATTTCAATATATAACAGTTCTTTATGAGAAGAATCTTCTTCTTTTTGTATAAAAAAAAGAAGTGAATGTGGCCCTTTATATTTAGCTGCAAAACTTAAAATTGCATCTCTTTTTTTTATTTCAAGATCGGTAAGATCAGCAAACCAATACCACATACGCATCCCCAATAAAGAAGTTTGCAGCGTACGTTCTATATCAGCTACCGATAATTCATCAAGAGACAACGCGTAAAGTGGTTGCTTAGCATACTTTATAATATATTTTTTTAAAAAATAAAAAAATATAAGAGGATATGATTGTTTTGATGTAAAACAATATACCCTTGGAACACCGGTTTGCACATCTTGGTACCATGATGCAAAAAAATCCAGTATACGCATCTTTACACCGCTTGTTCTTTTGACCTAAATTCTAAACTAAAAATAGAAGATTTGCGTGCCGTCCCTTGGGACTGATCATATTTTTGTCCTTGCCCATTAGAACGCTTATTTTCACCCTGATGCTCTTTTTTAAGAGGACTATTCGATAATTTAACAGAAGGAACACTTTTAAAAAGAGCCGTTAGACCTTGTATTCCATTACATGCAACTGAACGTATCTGCTCAAATTGCTCCCAACACAATGGATCCTTTTCTGCTCCACCCTGTATCTCTATAACTTTTCCAGAGATTGTCATTACAACATTAAAATCTGCATCAATATCGGTATCTTCATGATAATCGGGATCCAAAATAACCGCACCATGATATACTCCAACAGCAATTGCAGCAACTGAATCCTTTAAAAACGGTTTTTCTAGAATACCTTCTGCAAGCCATTGATTTTGCGCTTGAAGTAATGCAAGTGATGCTCCTGTAATTGCAGCAACTCGCGTCCCTCCGTCTGCTTGTAAAACATCACAATCAATATAGATAGTACGTTCTGCAAGAGCAGAAAAATCGATTATTGTTCTAAGAACACGTCCGATTAAACGAGAAATTTCAACCGCACGACCATTTCGCTTGCATGCAGATACATCTCTGGCTATACGAGCGGGAGTTGCGGTAGGTAGTAACATATATTCAGCAGTCAACCAACCTTGACCTTTTCCACGCAAAAAAGGAGGAACTCCTGACTGCATAGTTACCGCACATAAAACTTTTGTATTTCCCCACTCAATGATAACGGCACCTGGCGCATAAGAATAGTGATTCCATAAACAAGAAACAGGTCTCATTTGATATGCAGTTCGACCATCATGACGAATATCGTTTTTTTTCATGCTCATTAATAAGATCCATTATATAGAGAAAGGTCCTCCGTTTAATGGAGGACCTTTTTTTGCTTTTTATACTAATTAATTTTCTTGAACATGTGGCGGCACTTCATCTTTGAGTCGAAGACTAATGCGACCCGTTACTTCATCATAATCAAGAACTTCAACCGTAACAACATCGTTTACTTTATATACACGTCCAAATGTTTTTTGAACTGATTTTGGTAAATTTGATACATGAACAAGCCCATCTTGACCAGGAACAAGTTCAACAAACATTCCAAAGTCAGCAACTTTACGAATTTTGCCAGTATATATTTCACCCCGTGTAATTTGACCAGTCAATGTTTTTACCCATTTGACTGCATGATCAATTGCTGCACCTGGAATACCAAATATTTTTACTAATCCATCTTGATCAATATCAATACTGGTACTTGTTTTTTCAGTGATTTCACGAATTGTTTTTCCACCACTACCAATTACTGCACCAATTTTGTCAGTATCAATTTTGATTGTCTCAACACGAGGAACTAAGTCAGAAAGCTTTTTATTTGGCTGGCTAATTACCTTGCTCATTTCAGCCATAATATGCAATCTACCCTTACGTGCTTGTTCAAGTGCAGACTCAAAAAGAGCACGAGATAGTCCACCTTTGTGCTTAATATCCATTTGGATAGCGGTAATACCTGTATCGGTTCCAATAACCTTAAAGTCCATCAACCCAAAAGCATCTTCTATGCCTAAAATATCAGATAAGACAACAAACTCTTGTGAACTCTTCTTGCTTTGAAGCATACCCATAGCAATGCCACCAATCATTTTCTTTATTGGCACACCTGTTTGCATTAATGCTGCTACTGAGCCACACGCTGTCGCCATAGATGATGAACCATCTGATTCCAAAATATCAGAAACAATACGAATGGTATATGGGAAGGATGCTTTGTCGGGACGAACAAACTTAAGTCCTGCAGCTGCCAAATGTCCATGACCAACTTCACGACGACCTGGCCCTCTCATAGGTTTAACTTCACCGGTACAAAATGGTAAAAAGTTATAATGAAGAAGGAATGATCCATCATCATCACCATCCATTATACTTTCAAAGCGCTGCTCATCTTGTCCACTACCCAAGGTAACACTCACTAATGCTTGCGTTCTTCCACGCGTAAAGAGTGCTGATCCATGCGCATAAGGTAATACACCAACTTCTAATGAAATATTTCGAATTTGATCAAAAGCTCGTCCATCTATACGTTTGCCTGATATACATACCAAATCTGTAATTCGCTTTTTTAATACAGAATCAAAAATATAATCAAGGACAGAAGTCGGAACTTGCAGCTCTTGAATTGTAGCTTCATTTTCTGTTGCAAAAGTAGTTCTTAATTCTTGTATTTGTGTAGTACGAACAGTTTTGTCGTCAGAATATACCTTTTGAACACGTTCATCAGTCAAAAAGTTTTCAGCACGTTCTTCCCACATTGTCCACTTATACGGATCTGCAATAGGCTGCTTTTCTTTTCCTATTTCTTTTCGTATAGATTCTTGCCATAAAACAATTTTTTTAATTGCATCATGCGCTCTAAAGAGTACATCTATACACTCAGTTTCTGGAATTTCATTTGCAGAACCCTCTACCATGCAAATACCATCTATGGTTCCTGCAATAACAAAACGCGCATCTGCTTTCATATTTTCTGGATGCAATGGATTAATAATCCAATTTCCATCAACACGCGCAACTTCAACTGCTGCAACCATTTCTTTAAATGGAATATCCGACAAAGCAAGAGCCATCGATGCTGCATTAAGAGCAACAACGCGAGGAGAATGTTCTTTGTCAACAGAATATACCGTAACAATAATTTGCACTTGGTTAAAATACTGATCTGGAAACAGAGGACGCAATGCCCGGTCTACAAGGCGACTTATCAAAACCTCTCGATCAGAAGACTTTCCTTCTCTTTTATAGTACCCACCAGGAATTTTTCCCGCAGCTGAATACTGCTCACGATAATCAACAGAAAGAGGGAAAAAGCCTGGAAACTCCTTACTTGCTGCCTCTGTAGCGGTAGCAAGCACAACAGTGCCACCGTATCTAAACCATGTTGCACCATTAGCTTGATTGGCTACTTTACCAATCTCTATTTCAAAACCAAACTCTTCTAAACGAAACGTTTTTACCATCAAAACAACCTTGTATCAATAATGATTTATTTACGCAACCCAAGCTGCTGAATCAAACCTACATGCCCTTCAGGATTTTTGCGGGCAATATATGCAAGACAAGCTCGACGCTTATTTACCATTTTTAAAAGGCCACGCTTAGAGCTAAAATCCTTAGGAAAACTTTTGCAATGCTCTGTTAAACTGCGAATCTTATGAGTAAGAACCGCAATTTGTACCTCTATAGATCCGGTATCGTTTTTGTGTTGCGCAAACTGATTAATAACTTTTTCTTTTTCTTCTTTGCTAAATATCATAATGACCTTTTCGTACCATTTATCCGTTACATTTTTACACATCAATTCATTATTGGTAGGCGCGAGCGGGATTGAACCGCTGACCTCTGCTACGTCAAAGCAGCGCTCTACCACTGAGCTACGCGCCTACAAATATTATTTTCTATCTGTGTTCACCTGCTCAGAATGTCGCTCTGCTCGCTGCGCCTGGCGTTCAAGTTCAGATAAATCATCTCCAAGATATTTATTTCTGAATGTTTTTATACCAGTACCTGCAGGAATAAGTTTACCTACAATTACATTTTCTTTCAAACCATAAAGATTATCTGTCTGCCCACCAATTGCTGCTTCGGCCAAAATACGCGTTGTTTCTTGGAATGATGCTGCAGAAATAAAGCTTTCTGTTCCCAAAGATGCTTGCGTAATACCCATAAGAAGCGGTTTTGCAACAGCAATCTTTTTCCCTTCTGTACGTAATACCGCATTCACCATTTGGAAATGAATTCTATCAACACGATCTCCTGCAAGAAACTCACTTTCACCTGGTTCAACAATGCGCACCTTACGCATCATTTGACGAACAATAAGTTCAATATGGCGATCATTAATATCAACACCTTGTAAACGATAAATTTGTTGTATCTGGTTTACTAAGTAGGTTTGTACCACATCAGGACCAAGAATGCGCAATAAATCATGCAATACAGGTACACCAACAGTTAACTGATCTCCTGCTGCAACATGTTCTCCATCAACAACAGACAACTGTTTTCCATGTGGAACAAAATAATCAAATGATTCAGAGCCTGAAACAATTGTTATTTTACGCTGCCCACGATGCAATCCACCAATCACAACTTGTCCATCAATATCAGATATAATCGCTGGATCTTTAGCTGATCGCGCTTCAAAGAGTTCCGCAATACGAGGCAATCCACCAGTTGTAATATCTTTATTTTTTGATATTTCACGAGGAATTTTAATTAACACATCACCAATAACCACCGGTTGATTGTTTTTTACATTAAGATATGCACCAGCAGGCAAGAAGTAACATGCGATTTCTGCGCCATCTGCATCTACAATGCTTAGCGATGGTTGATATTTTTCACCACGTGTTTCAAGAACTACATAACTTGAACGCTTTGTCGCTTCATCAAAACGTTCTTGTATCGTAACGTTTTCAACCAAATCAACATAACGTACAGTACCCGTTTTTTCTGTAATCAACACCTGGCTGCCTGGTTCCCACTCAACAAGCTTGGTTCCCTTTTGAACTTCTTGTTTATCAGAGACATGCATGATAGATCCATATTCAACATCATGTTCAAGAAGTTCACGGCCATCTTTAGAAAGTAAAATTACTTTCCCTTTACGGCTCATTACACGATTATTGCCTTCTCTATCAGTAACCGTTCTGATATTTCGCAACGACACAATACCATCAGATTTTGAAACAACCCAAGGTCTTTCTGTCAAACCACTTGCCGTACCACCAACGTGGAATGTTCTCATGGTAAGCTGTGTTCCTGGTTCACCAATAGACTGTGCAGCAATTACCCCAACGGTAACACCATTATCAACAAGTGCACCTTTTGATAGATCATACCCATAGCAAAGAGCACAAACTCCACGACGCGCCTGACAGGTAAGTACAGAACGAACCATAATCTTTGAGACCGCAGCATTCGCAATGCGAGGGACCAGATCATAACTAATCATTTCACCTTTTTGCGCAATTACTTCACCAGAAATAGTATCCTTAATTTCAGCAGCAAGCACTCGCCCAAATACACGATTTGAAAGTGGATAAATAGTCTCACCAGATTCTTTTAAATCTTTTATCGTCACATAACCAAGCGAATTACAGTCATGCATAGTAATAACAACATCTTGCGCAACGTCAACCAAACGGCGGGTTAAATATCCTGAGTTTGCTGTTCTTAACGCAGTATCAGCCTGCCCTTTTCGTGCTCCGTGAGTAGAAATAAAGTATTCAAAAACCCGCAAGCCTTCTTTAAAGTTAGACTTAACGGGAGTTTCCATAATTTCACCCGTTGGCTTTGCCATCATACCACGAATACCAAGAAGCTGCTTAATTTGATCCTTAGTACCACGAGCTCCCGAATCAAGCATCATAAAGATAGAATTAAATGGAACGGTTGAACCATTTTCATTTTTAAAGGCTTGTTTATCTTGCTCTTCAAAAGTCTTGTACATAGCATCTGCAACTTGCGCTGTCGCTTGACCCCAGACACTAATCACTTTATTTTGACGTTCACCATTAGTGATAATACCATCAATATATAGTTTTTCTGCCCTTTCAACTTCTTGTTCAGCTTGCCTAATAATGGCATCTTTTTCTTTTGGAATAATAAGATTTTCCAAGGAGAAAGAAACCCCTCCAATAGTTGCATAATGGAAGCCAAGTCGCTTGATTCTATCTAAAAAGGGAATAGTAACATCTGATCCAAAACGACGATATACACGCTCAACTAATCGAGCTATATCGCTCTTATTAATGACCTTATTTACCCAATCAAAATCTGAACCTTTTGGCAATGCGTCAAAAAGAATAACACGACCAACCGTAGTATCTACTAACAAGGATTCAGAAAGGCGAACTTTTATGCGTGTATGTAGCTTTATTTCTTTAAACCCATATGCTGTAAGTACTTCCGCTATCGAAGAAAACACTGTTCCTTCGCCCGGCAAATTCTGACGCAATTTTGTAAGATAATAAAGTCCCAAAACCATGTCTTGAGATGGTACCGTTAACGGTTTTCCATTTGCAGGAGAAAGAATATTTTTGGTAGAAAGAATTAATTCTTTTCCTTCAAGCTGTGCTTTTTTACTCAAAAGCACATGAACCGCCATTTGGTCACCATCAAAGTCTGCGTTAAATGCATTACACACAAGTGGGTGAATTTTTATCGCTTTACCATCAACCAAAATAGGATAAAATGCTTGAATACCAAGTCTATGCAATGTTGGAGCACGGTTTAAAAGAATAGGTCTTCCACGTACAACTTCTTCTAAAACATCCCATACAATTGGATCAAGTTCTTCAACCATGCGACGCGCGGTACGCATATTAGTTACCAATTCACGCTGCATTAATCCTGCATAAATATATGGCCTAAATAACTCAAGTGCCATAATTTTTGGAATACCACATTGATCAATGCGCAATGTAGGATCTACCACAATTACCGATCGTCCAGAATAGTCAACACGACGACCCAACAAGTTCTGCCTAAATCGACCTTGTTTTCCTCTGAGCATTTCACTCAACGACTTTAATGGTCGCTTGTTAGATCCTCTTACTGGTTGTCCGCGACGTCCATTATCTATCAATGCATCAACGGATTCTTGCAACATACGTTTTTCATTTTTAATGATCACGGATGGTGCTTCAATTTCAATAAGCCGTTGCAAACGAATATTTCTGTTCAACACACGACGATACAGTTCATTTAAATCTGAACTTGCAAATCTACCACCTTCTAATGGCACCAATGGTCTCAAATCTGGTGGAAGAACAGGAAGACGAGTCATAACCATCCACTCTGGACGCATATTGCTATGCAAAAATCCAGAAAGAACTTTCATGCGACGCATGAGCTTATGTCTTATGGTAACGGAAGTTGCTTTTGCACTTTGACGTTTAACATGCTCTAATTCTGCTGCAAGATCAATACGTTTTAATAACTGCAAAACAGCTTCTGCGCCTGTTTCTGCGTAAAACTCTTCATCTTCATAATGTGAATCCTTGTAATCAAGATATTCAACATTTGTAAGCAATGTTTTTGGTGCATACGGAGAAAGCCCTTGCTTAATCACAACACACATAT
Source organism: uncultured Pseudomonadota bacterium (assembly GCA_964440325.1). Taxonomy (GTDB): domain Bacteria; phylum Babelota; class Babeliae; order Babelales; family Vermiphilaceae; genus CAYTRW01. Next base: position 37,118 of record CAYTRW010000004.1, on the reverse strand, counting down.
CAAAGTATGCGATTCGCTCAAGATCTTTAACCGGCATATCAAGAATCAAACTCGTGTAACTTGGAATTCCTTTGAGATACCAAATATGGCACACTGGCGCGACAAGTTCAATGTGTCCCATTCGTTCACGACGTACCCGTGATTGAATAACTTCAACACCACATTTTTCACATGTGATACCACGATGTTTCATTCTTTTATATTTACCGCAGTTACATTCCCAGTCTTTCACAGGACCAAAAATACGCGCACAGAATAAACCATCTCTTTCAGGTTTTAACGTTCTATAGTTAATGGTCTCAATTTTTTTGACTTCTCCATAAGATAAGGAACGAATACGTTCTGGAGAAGAAAGTCCAATCTTGATAGCATTAAATCGTGTAACGCCTATATATTCTTTAAAACGTTCTAACACTTGATTACTCACCAACATTCTCCTTACCAACTTTGAGTAAGTCCACTTGTAACCCTAAACTTTGCAACTCTTTAATCAATACATTAAAGGATTCTGGAACACCCGGCTCTGGAACATCTTCTGTACGAACAATAGCCTGATATGCTCTATGTCTACCTGTTATATCATCCGATTTACAAGTCAACATTTCTTGTAAGGCATACGCAGAACCATATGCTTCTAAAGCCCATACTTCCATTTCACCCAAACGCTGTCCACCTTGTTGCGCTTTACCACCTAATGGTTGTTGTGTAACAAGCGAGTATGGTCCAACCGATCGAGCATGCAACTTATCATCCACCATGTGATTTAATTTCATAATGTAGATAGTTCCTACCGTAATTGGTTGTTCAAAATATTCACCTGTTAATCCATCACGTAAACGATACGATCCGTATTCATTTAACCCTAAAGATTTAAGCATTGGCTGTATATCTTTTTCAAGATTAGCACCATCAAAAACAGGCGAATTAAAGAGAACACCACCTTTTGCTGCTTTGCGAGCAACATCCATCAAACTTTCTTCACCATATAATGATTCATAATGTTCTATAAGATCTTTTCCGTATAAGACAGCCAATTGCTTACGTATGGCTTCTCTACCCTGCGCAAGAGCCTGAGCTACATTATCACCCAACACTCGTCCTGCAAAGCCCAATACTGTTTCAAGAATCTGCCCTACGTTCATACGAGAAGGAACACCTAGTGGATTTAATACAATATCAACCGGTGTGCCATTTTCCATATATGGCATATCTTCTCGTGCAACAAGCGTTGAAACCACACCTTTGTTTCCATGGCGCCCTGCAACTTTATCCCCTACTGATACTGGGCGTTTCATTGCAATGTATGTTTTAACAACTTTAATCACACCAGAAGGTAACGGATCACCTTTTCGGAATTTGGCAATACGTTCTTCCTTAAGCTCTTCTATAGTACGTAAACGATTCTCATATGCGGTTTTCAACTGTTTTAATAACTGTTGCGCATCTTTGTCTTTTGATTTAGCAGTCCATACTTCTTCAAATATTTGAAGTGATTGATCTCCCAAAATAGTACGCGCTTTTTCAAATATCATTTCTTTAAGAAACTGCTTATGCTGCTTAAAGTCTTCTTCAATTTTTTCAATGTGCTTTGTTACATCTTGTTTGTAACGCTTATCTTTTCGCACACCGCTTCGAGAAAAGATTTTAACATCAATAACAGTTCCTTCTACTCCTGGCGGAACACGTAACGATGTATCTCTCACTTCACGGGAACGCTCACCAAAGATAGCACGCAGCAACTTTTCTTCAGGAGAATACTGCACATCACCTTTTAAGGTAACTTTTCCAACAAGAATATCCCCAGGTTTTACTCGTGTACCAACACGAACAATACCATCCTCATCAAGCCCTTCTAATGCAGCTTCACTTACATTTGGAATATCACGAGTTATTTCTTCAGGTCCAAGTTTAGTATCACGCGCATCAACAACATACTCATCAATATGTATCGAAGTTAATACATCCTCTGAAACTAAGCGCTTATTTAAAACAATTGCGTCCTCAAAGTTGTATCCATTCCAAGGCATAAACGCAACAAGCAAGTTGGCACCCAGTGCTAATTCACCATCTACAACGGCAGCTCCGTTTGTTAATGCATCACCGGCTCTTATACGTTCCCCTACTTTAACAATAGGGCTATGATGAATAACCGTGCTATAACTTGATCGCTGATATTTACGCAAAATATAGGTATCAATAGCTTGAGAAACCCAATCTTCCATTACATCAAAAAGAGCTTCATCAACTTTGATGACAATCTTTTCTGAGGAAACATATTGCACTACACCATCACGTTTTGCAGTAATAATTGCTCCAGACGCCTTTACAATTTCCTTTTCCATGCCTGTTCCAACAATAGGAGACTGAGCATTAATAATTGGAACCGCTTGGCGTTGCATGTTAGCACCCATTAAAGCACGCACCGCGTCATCATGTTCTAAGAACGGAATAAGTGCAGCAGAAACAGAGATTAACTGTTTTGGTGAAAGGTCTACAAAATCAACCTTTTCCTTATCAACAACTACTAAATTTCCATCATGACGAGCAAAAACTTTGTCGCTAATTAATTTTTTAGAAGCTTGATCAGTTGCATCAACTTGAGCAATATAATGTGAATTTTCTTCAAACGCATCAAGTAAAACAACTTGATCCTGCACCTCACCATTTTTTACAGGACGATATGCAGTCTCTATAAAACCAAGATCATTTACTGTAGCATACGTCGCAAGAGACGAAATAAGCCCAACGGTTTGACCTTCTGGAGTTTCAATAGGACAAATACGTCCATAGTGAGATGTATGCACGTCGCGAACTTCAAACGTTGCACGATCTTTTAATACACCACCAGGCCCAAGCGCTGATAAACGACGTTTATGCGCTGTTTCAGAGAGAGGATTTGTCTGATCCATAAACTGTGAAAGCTGTCCCAAACCGAAGAATTCACGAATAACCGCACTCAAAGGTTTAACATTCAAGAAATCTTGAGGCATCAATACCCCATGATTTTCTTGGATACGGAACCGCTCTCGCACAATACGATCAATACGCATAAAGCCAATATACATTTGATTGTTATATAGCTCTCCAACTAATCGTACTCGTCGATTGCTCAAATGATCAATATCATCCAGCTCACCTTCTCCGCGTTCACGAAGATTGATCAAATATTTCACCGTCGCAAGAATATCTTCTTTAGTCAAAACCACAACTTCTTCAGAAATATCAAGACCCAACTTGCGATTAATTCTAATTCGTCCTACGCGAGTTAAATCATAGTATCTACTGTTAAAGAAAAGATTTTCAAAGCGCTCTTTTACTTCTTTAAGTGAAATACTATCTCCTGACCAAATTTTTGCATGCAATTCTTTGAATGCATCATCTTGAGTTTGGCATTTATCTTGCATTAAAGTTAATGCCATAACAGGTTGCAATGCATACCCAGAAGCTTGAATTAATTCAAGCTTTAAACTGTCATGAGATTGGAAAAGTGTAAAATGCTCTTCCGTTAATGCTTCGCCCTGCTCAGCAAGAAGTTCACCCGTTTGCGGAGAAATAAGATCAACGCCAAGAACTCTTCCCGTAAGGGATTGTTCTCTTACAACAAGTCTATCAATACCTGCTTTTTTAAGATTATCAATAATTTCTGCAGTGAAACGTTGCCCTACCAAATGTCCTTCATGAGAAGGTGGAAGCATTCCTTTTTCTATGCGCTGCCCTATAAGAAGCGTCGAAAGAAGCTTTGTACACATTCCATCAGAAATATACACCGTATCAAACTGATAAAAGTGACTCAAGATTTCACTACGTGATAATCCCAATGCCTGTAAGAAAGTAGTAACTAAAAGCTTTTTCTTTTTATCAATACGAACGTAAAGATTGTCATTGCTATCAAACTCAAAATCTATCCATGATCCGCGCGTTGGTATAATACGTGCAAGATAATAAGGCTTTCCTCTAAAGTCTTTTACTTTTTTACTTTGAGAAAAAACAACCCCTGCAGAACGATGCAGCTGACTTACAACAACCCGGTCTATTCCATTAATAAGAAATGTTCCAAGGTTGCCTAATTTATACTGATCATTTTCTTCATACAAATCCGCCATAACTGGAAGGTCTGCAAAGAAAATATCTTGTTCTTTTACATCATGAACAACGTTGTTCTCTTCAGCATCCTTAACCCAACTAATAAGCTGAATTTTTATACGCAATGGCATAGAGAATGTTTGCCCATTTAATCTGCACTCGTCCAATGTCATTGGCAATTTAACTGCAACACGCGACAAACAATTTGCACACGTTTGGTAACGAGCAGATTTTTTTTCACAAAGAGGGCACACTCCACCATTAAGTCGAGAGCATCCTGACTTTTTGCACGATGAACATCGCCACTGATAACGACTTTCTATGCCGGTCATTCTACCGCAAGTACATGCCCAATGACCAAGTTCATAACTGACATACTCTAACGAAAGTTTGTCTTCATAACTGATCGGGAACACATCCCGCAACACTCTTTCAAGTCCAATTGATTTTCGTTCTTCTGGTAAAAAATCCAGCTGCACAAAATCATTAAACGATGAAGACTGTATATCTATCAGATTAGGAACAGGAACTATAGCGTCAATTTTACCAAATGACTTACGAACAACACCTTTTTCCAGTCGACTAGTAGGCATTAAATAGCTCCTCGTTATCACGCTGACAAGCAATCACAATACATTACCCCATAATAATTATTGTTTTCTCATTTGCATGAGAATCGGTACTCTGCATCACTACTACTACACTACAGCAGCTTTCATATATTATGAAAGCTGTACTTTAGCACCCGCTGCTTCAAGCTCTTGCTTGATTTTAGCTGCATTATCTTTTGGTGTAGCTTCAATCAAAACACATGGAGCTGACTCAGTCATATTTTTAGCATCTACCAAACTTAGATTTGGCAATACTGCTCTCAAAGCTTTGATTACTTTGATTTTTTCAGCACCCGCATCTTGCAAAGTTACTTTATATTCAGATTTTTCTTCTGCTTTTGCAGCTTCACCAGCACCTGCAGCAGGAGCAGCAACAGCCATTGGCATAGCAGCAGAAACACCAAATGTTGTTTCTAGTTCTTTAACTAAATCAGCAAGATCTAAAACGGTCATGCTGCCAATTTGTTCAATAAGTTTTTCGTGTTTTGACGCCATAATAACGTTCCTTATAATAAAGTAAATGGTATTACTATCGATATTCCATCTAAAAGATTTTACTGCGCAGATGCTTTTTTCTCAGAAATTTGTTTTGTAACCTGCACAAACTGCGTAAGAATCATCTTAAGAGCAACGGTAAAGTTTGTAATCGGTGCATTTAAAGTACCACACAACTGTGCAAGCAATACTTCACGCGAAGGCAATGTTGCTACACGAGCAATCGCTTGTTTGTCAAGTAGCTGCTTACCAAGACACCCTGCAACCAAATCAAGTGCCGTTTTTTCTTTTGAAAACTGATGCAACGTTTTTGCAACGGCAAGCGGATCCTGATCTGCAAACACAACACCTAACTGATTCTTGAAAAAAGAATCCATTTTTTCTGCATTTTCCAAACCATGTGCCGCACGCTTTACTAGTCGCATTTTTGCAACCATAAAACGTCCACCTTCTTTACGCAATTTTTTACGCAAATCTTCAGTTTCTGCAACAGACAACCCCTTGTAACTAACGAGGAATGTCGCAGAACTTTCTTCAAATCCTTTTCTGATTTCTGAAATAGATAGCTCTTTTTGCTGTTTATTCATCTCGTTCTCACTTACGGATTAAGATCGCACCAATAATTCATCAGGATTAAACTGAACACCAAGCCCCATCGTTGAAGACACAAACGATCTCCCCAAGAATTTACCTCGAGAACTTGCAGGTTTTGCTGCAGAAAGAGCCTTAACAAATGCAACCAAGTTTTCATACAATTTTTCTGGTCCAAAGGACAAACTTCCTAATTTAAAATGAACAATACCTTGTTTGTCATTTTTAAAAAAGACTCGTCCACGCTTTAAATCTTGTATAACGGTTGCCACATCATACGTTACTGTACCTAGACGTTTATTTGGAAGCTTACCTTTGGGCCCCAAAATACGCGCTAGCTCACCAACTGGAGTCATCATATCTGGTGTTGCAACAGCGTAATCAAAATCAAGCCAACCATCTTTTATTTTTTTAATAAGCTCTTCACCGCCTACAAAATCAGCACCCGCTTTTTGCGCTTTTTCTACATAATCATCTTTTGCAAAAACGATTACTTTTGGTTGCGCACCGATACTGTGAGGAAGAAGCAATGATCCTCGAACTACCTGTTCACCTTTTGTTGGATCAATACCTAAATTGATATCAACATCAACAGACTCATCAAATTTTGCATATGCGAGCTCTTTTACAAGCTTAAGTGCTTCATGAATTGAAACTACTTTACCCTTTGGGGCTTTTTCCGCATTTTTATAATATTTTTTTCCATGCTTAGACATAGCGCAACACCTTTACAATCAATCTACAACTTTTACGCCCATACTTCGCGCGCTTCCTTCGATGATTTTTACGGCTTGTTCAAGCGTATGCGCATTAAGATCGGGCAGTTTTATTTGAGCTATTTCAACAACATCTTTGTGAGTTAAGGATCCAACCTTTTGTTCGTTTGGCTTTGAGGATCCTTTTGCTATTTTTAGCTTAGCTTTTATAAGTTCTGTTACTGGAGATGTTTTAACAACAAAAGTAAAAGACTTGTCGGAATAAACCGTGATCTCTACAGGAACAATCTGTCCTCGTCTGTCTGCAGTCTGTGCGTTAAACTGCTTACAAAATTCCATAATATTAACACCGCGTTGTCCTAAAGAAGAACCAACGGGAGGAGCCGGTGTAGCCGCACCACCTGCGATTTGTAACTTAATCTTAGCTTTTATCTCTTTTGCCATAATCTTGCACACTCCAACTTACTGTTTTATCTGATGAAAACCGAGCTCAACAGGGGTCATGCGCCCAAATATACTTACCATAACTGTTAATTTTTCATTTTCAGCGTCAACCTTTTCAACCACTCCCATAAATCCTGCGAATGGTCCTTCCATGATTTCAACTTCTGAACCAACGGCAATAGTAACCCGTTCAGCCCCAACTGTAATTGAACCACTCACCTGCTCTTTTATGCGATCAATTTCTCGCTTTGAAACAGGCATCGGTTGCGTTCCGCCCAAAAATTTATAAGCACGAGGAACCGCCAAAACAAGCTGCATCGCCTCAGGAACCATCTCCATTTCAACAAGCAAGTACCCTGGGAAAAGATTTTGATCTTTTTGATTTTCAATTGTCTCAAAAAGATGTTTTACCTTTGCCGACGGCACTAATATTTCGCCAAATAGGTGCTCTAATCCTTCTGCATGAATGCGGCGCAATATATCAAGACGAACAGTTTCCTCGTATCCAGGATACACCTGAACAACATACCAACGTTTCATACGTATTTCCCTTGTACCCCGTTGATCATCCACCGTACCGATTAAACACTATCCAAGCTATTCGAGAAAAAACAAAATCAAGAAAACCTAAATAAAGAGCACTAATTACAATAAATACGAGAACCACAATCGTTGAACCTACAAAGTCATTCCACTTTGGCCAAACAACTTTTGATAACTCATCTTTAATCTCAAACACAAATCGCGTTGCGCTCTTTATAATCATGAACCTGCACCTCAATCTTTGTATTTACCCAAACCACTCATGCTTCTCTTTTACCTGGCAGGCCAGGAGGGATTCGAACCCCCAACACGCAGATTTGGAGTCTGCTGCTCTACCGTTGGAGCTACTGGCCTTCATTGCCTTTTTTAATTTATATATACATCAAAAAACTATTTTGTTTCCTTATGCATATTATTTGTTCGGCATCGCGCACAAAACTTTCGCAACTGTAATGAGCCGATAGATCTTTTTTTCGAAACTTTTTGCGTGTAATTGCGCATTCTGCACTTCTCACACACCAAATGAGAGATTACTTTGTTTTTTGCCATATCAATCAAACGAAAGAATTATACATGAGACCATTTTCCTACATAAACCTGTGGAGCCCGCGACCGGGATTGAACCGGTGACCTCTCCCTTACCAAGGAAGTGCTCTACCAACTGAGCTACGTGGGCGTTGCCTCATTTTTCATAATTGTTTATACTCTATCACCGCAATTACGAATAGGGTAAAGCAAAAAATAAAAAAAAACAAACTTTTTACCACCTTCTTTTTTTGCTTTGTTACGATCTTTTGGAGCTGGCGGCAGGATTTGAACCCGCGACCTGCTGATTACAAATCAGCTGCTCTACCAACTGAGCTACGCCAGCACACAAATTACAATGATCTGGAGCGGGAAACGGGACTCGAACCCGCAACCTACAGCTTGGAAGGCTGTCGCTCTGGCCATTGAGCTATTCCCGCATTCTATTCTGGTGGCGAGGGCAGGATTCGAACCTGCGAAGGCGGTGCCAACGGATTTACAGTCCGTCCCCTTTAGCCACTCGGGAACCTCGCCAACGAAAAAAGCTATACTCCACTCGCTACGCCAGATAATGATAAGTTTTTTTTATTCGTATTTCAACCTATTTTTCACATATTTCTATAATTTCCGCAACACGACTATCATAATCAACATAATTAAGATGAATAAAACAAGCTTCTTGTTGCAACAAAGGCTCTATTACTTCGGGCCACTCAACAATTACCCATGCATTAGAATTGCTCAAATATTCCTGGAATCCCATAAGTAAAAAAGAGTCTAAAGAATCTATTCTATATAAATCAAAATGATATACCGGTTCATTTTTTGCTGTTTTATAGATATTAAGGTATGAAAACGTAGGAGAAGAAACAACGCCTTGCACCCCTAACCGCGCGCATATCATTTGGGTCAATGTTGTTTTCCCTGCACCTAACGTTCCCGTTAACGCATATATATACGGCTTTTTTGCCTGCTGAGCAAGATAATCTACCACCTTATTAACTGTTTGAATGGTATAAACTATACGCTTTTTTTTGTGAATCATGCAGTTTTAATGCCTTTCATTCAAAAACAATTATAATTTTTTTAAAATACGAGCTAACTCTCGTTCTTTTTTGGATACCTTAACAGAATGCTCTGTATCTTTATGCACAGATTCATCATTTTTGTATCGCGCATCATTCATACTTGCTCCTTCACGCATAAGCTCATCTATGTATGAATCTTCGGTTGATTCTTTTTTTACCACAGAATACTGTTTTTTTTGCTCTTTAAAGGAATCGGTATCAATATATTTTTTTAAAAACTGCCAAAAGAAGTGTGAACGTATAGTCACGAGAGCATGAGTTGTAGCCACATGTATTAATTCTCTATCAGAAGTAACAAAAAGGTCCCACCGACCCTTTCCGTTTTCCTGGATCAAAAAAACAAGAAGCTCATCAGCTGTTTTACCATACCCTGCATAAGTAATTGTTACACCACCTTCTTGATAGGTAGAAGGCCAAGGCGACTCCCCCCCATCAAACACTATATCTATACGGTGAGACTTAATCTTTGCGTATCGCTTTAAGAGCAAAATAAATGCTGAAATAGATAACTGCTTTGCTGCGTGATGCTGTTTAAGCAGATTATATCCATCAATAACAATGCGCACTTTGTACCTTTTTAACTCAATTTACCTCATTTATATTTATTATCTTACAACATCCTCATATTTTTAGGAATAAAGCCTACCTCTTTGGCGTAAAAATTAGACTTTATTTTAATCCCTTAAAAACTATCCTTCTTCGCTTTTTGTTGACTTTTTTCTATTTGAAATTTTAAAATAAAAACACAGATTTAAGATAAAGAGGGCTCTCATGATCAATAAAAAATATTTAAAGCTATTTTTGGTACTTATTGCTGTATGCAGTAAATCATATACAACAATATTTGACGACATAAAACAGGGAGTCTCTAGCGCTCAGGGCGCTATTTCTCAAACCTATCAAAGCGCACAACAAGGAATTGAGCAAGGCATACATACCGTAGAACAAACAGCACAACAAGGCGTACATACCATAGAGCAAACAGCACAACAAGGCGTACAAAGTATCACAAATGCAGCAAAAGAGGCAGAAGCTGCAACTCTAGGAGCTATTAAGTCCACTGAATCCGCTATAACCCAAGAAGCCAAAAACATTTTAGGATCAACCGAATCAAAAGTTGTTCAGGGGTCAGAACAAATCAAATCAGCTAATACTAGTTCAGCAGGAAAAATAAATACCAGCATCGACAAAATTGTTGGACATGTACATAACACACAAGGGCATGTTATTCGCTTTGAACAATCAAATAAAGCTCTTTCGGCAAATACGCCACTGGTTTTTAAATCCATCACAAAAGATTTTCCAGGCCTTACAGGCGCAAATCAATCTGCAGATCAAGTAATAGATGAAAATCCCTTTCCAGACAATCGCCTTCCAAATGAATATTTTTTAAAAGAGTATAAAGTTATGATCAAATGGAAGGATAATAACTTTTATGAATTGGGTAGATTTTTTGTAGGATCTGCTTGCTCAACAATACTTTTTGGCAAAATAGGTCATCAACAATATAAAGACGCAAATTTAGTTAAACTTTTTGATGGAATTTCTTGCAACGCTATTCCTCAAGAACAAAACGCCTTGGCTGTTGATTCTGCAACAGGATTTTATAAATACTGGACAGGATGGGGAAGTTACTGGTCTGTTCTTGAAAATCAATCATTTACTTTTTCATCTGGCGAAACAATCCACTACAATTTAGCATTTGAGTTAAGACCCAAAAAAGAACCCAATAGCGGGTTTGATCAGGCAGGATTTTATTTTTACCTTCTTTCATCTGAAGGATCCTCTTGTGAAGATCCTGGAACTGGCGCCCCTGGAATTGCAGCAAAAGATGGTACTTGCAAACTTACTCTGGGAGCAGACTGTGTAAGATCTCCTGGGAAAAAAGTAACAATACATGGATGTATCGGACTTGGACAAGAGTGTGAACCTATCAACGGGCAAAAAGGCGTTGTCACCGAATTTACCGATAATTATGACATTGTATGTAAAGAAAAACCTGCTGAAGCAAAAGAGGCACTAACCGAAGGCTCTTCTTGCACCATGCCTGACAAAAAAACAAAGGGAATCATAAAAAATGGCGCTTGTACCAAAATACCTCAATCAAACATTAATCGCTCTACAAGAACATATTCTACATCTGGAACAAGATCAAATACAAGAACCTCTTCAGGCTATTCAATACGACGATAACAATATGAAACAGCTTAGAAAAAAATGATGTTGATTTTTCTAATAGAAAATATTTAGAATGAAAATAGTACAGTTTTAAAAGGAGTACTAATAATGATTACCAAAAAGCATAGTCTCTTTGCATTACTAAGCCTTTATGCAGGCTTTCTTAAAGCCGACTCAACTATTTTACGCCTTAGTAATCAATCTGCTCAAGACGTCCAAGTATCTCTTATTGATATAGGCGACAGAAATGGAAAAATACTCCAAAAAAATCTAGAAAAAGGACCTATTGTTGTTGCAAAAGGCGTTTCTGTAGACCTTCTTGAAATGCCTCGCGGCTGGGGAAGCAGTGAAGATATCGCACGATTTTCTATTTTAACTATGGATGGTGATATCATTGCAGAATTACAAGAAAAAGTAGAACACGAAGTATTTAAGAGTGATGTTTTTGCCGCAATTGTTACTCCAGGAACATCTCCTGAATGGGCAGAGTTTAAAACCGATAAAGATACTAGTTCAAAGTCTATTACGATAGGAACAACAATATTTACCATCCGCCAATATTTTTCTGATGATAATCCTTATTTTATCTTGTCATCACAAACTGCATTGGGAAACAAATGTACCACTCCATCAAAACGCCCTGGAATTATTACAGAAAAAGGATGTATTCACTCTTGCACTACAAAATATGACGCCTTAGGACTTGAAGGTGAGCTTACTGACCCATCAACAGGAAAACCTCAGTGTTTTGTATATAAACAAGAAGAATCTGAAACAGGAAAAATCAATGAAGGAATTCTTGATGTTCAAGACTTATTTATGCCACTTTGCCGAACAAAAAAAGGCCGCGTGGGATATTTGGAAAATGAAGAATGCAAATCATACTGTATAACCGAAGATGGCTACAATGGAACCATTTCTTCTGATGGCAAATCGTGCAACCCTATTGGTGGAGAAGTTGCCAAAACAACCACTCCTACAACCAAAACCCCAACTGCTACCTCTCGATCTCGTACCCGTAGTGCAGGCCCACGAACACGAGGATCTGGCTCTTCGCGTAGTCGTTAATAGATAATAAAAAGAGAAATACCATGACAATAAAAAAATATTTATCTCCTTTTTTTATACGGTACCATGCAAGCATGGTATTTCTCCCTCTTTTTTTGCCATTCAAAACAATCTCTTCTTATAAAATGGATAATTCTTCAACAACTGCTTCTTATAAAATGAGCCAATCCGATTCTGTTAAAGATGTCCCCTTACAAAGAGCTTCTTATAAAATGGCTCTTCCTGCAAAAAATGTCCAAGATGAAGGCGGCGCAGGCTTTCTAGGACGCATTACTGGAGGCTTAATAAATACTGATCGTGCGCATACCATTCAATCAGTAAAGATAGAAAACAGTACCGACCATGACCTCGTTCTTGTTAAATCGGACACTGCTCTTTTTGAGGCAAGCATTCTCTCCGAAAAAGGGCCTACCGATGCAATCATTATTCCTGCAAAAACAAAAGAATTTATCTTAAGTCAAAACATTCGCGATGAAAACAAACCAGAGGTTTATGAATATATTGCCTTTTTTGTTTTTGATGATGAACCAATAGAAGTTTGTCGTTTTTTATTTGGCATTGACTGCAATACTGAGATCATGCACATGGAGATTCCCCAACATTATAATAATCAAAATGAAAAAGATAAGACATTTTTCATAGAACGCTTTGACAAGCTTCCACAAGAAGGTGAATGTGGTCTTTTAAAAGAAAATAAAACTCCAGACAGCATGTTCCCAAGACTGCGACACAAAGAACTTTTTACATCCTGGGGAGCATATCATAGAAATTTTAGGGATACCCCATACTCAACTTCAAATGGCAGTGTTTTTAATATTGGAGTTATGGGTATTTATCTTATGGCCGACGCGCACTGGATAGGTGTTTATTTTAGAGATATCACCAAAAAAGACCAAAATGAAAATATAACAAAAAAGAATTAATTATAAGAAGGAGATACTTTTATGACCACACGATACATAACAAAAAAAACTATAACCTTATTCTGTATAACTCTTCTTGCAATCACTCAGTCTGCAATCGCAAGAAGAGAAAAAACGATCAAAGAAGTTACTGTCGAAAATAGAAGCCCATTCATGCTTCAAATCCGACGTGAAGTAGATGCACTTTCTAAGAAAACTGAATTAAATAGAAATATAGAATTAAGTACCGTTGATTCTGGACCAAGAGGTGACTTTCAAACAATCTTTTTAGACGGAACTACAAACAAAGATAAAGGTGTCATAAAAACAATCGCCTCAAATATTGATGACATCAATGAAGAAGATATCCGTGAATACTCATTCCACATAAAAGATAATGTAAGTAACAATTGGATAGAAATAGGAAGAGGCTTAATTGGAATTTCTTGCAACATGGCAAACATAGGAGTCATCCCAACTCAAGACTATACCAATAGAACAGCCGTAGATCATTTTGATAACTTTACCAAATGTAACCAAGAAACGTACGATAAAATAGAAGGAAACACTTTAGCCAATCATAAAAAATTAGCTACAAGTTGGGGATATTATTGGCTCCCTAAATCCGGTTCTGTAAATTTATCCGATGGAACCAAAATAGAATATATGCTTTATGCAGGAATGGCATTTGAAAAAGATGGCGCCTTTCCTAATGGAGGATTTTTAATACAATTAACACAAATCAAAAAGCCTGAAGCCGGTTCTCCATGCACCAAAGGAACTCGCCCTGGAGTATTGGGAGACGATAATAAATGTCACTGGATCTCATGCACCACTGCAAGTGGACTACCTGGCTTTAAAGAAGCTGATGGCGATTGCACCATAGAAGGATGTCCATTCAAAGAAAATATTCCTGGCGTTTTGGGTAAAGATGGAGCTACCTGTATTGCAGCAGCTGGGCTTTCTTGCTCTACTAATACTATCGCAGAAGGTACAACCGATGCATCCGGAAATTGCGTAGCAAAACCAGGACAAGAGTGTATCGTTGCGAACTCTCATGGTTCAAAAGGAGTAACAATCGCTCAAGGAAAATGTGTTGGTATTGCAGGCGGTGAATGTATGACTCCTGAAGGCCTTGGCGGAGAATGGAGCAATGACGGAAAAACATGCTATATCAAAACAGGAGCACATTGCGTAACAAATGACGGCAAAGAAGGCGTTATGGGCGATAATGGTAAATGTAATAAAAAAGATGGCGAACCTTGCATCGACACCGCTCTTTCAGCTGAAGGAATCATACAAAGCGGATCTTGCGTAGCTACCATCGGTCAAGAATGCCTGGCAGGAAACCAAATAGGTATTGTTGAAATGAAAGATGGCGCTCGTGTATGTAAAATGAAAACTGCACAGCCTGGAACAGGACAATCATGTGTTGATAGCGCAACTCATGCAAAAGGATTTGTGGATGATACTGGAAAATGTATACCTGAAGATGGATCACTATGTAGCATTGAAGGAAAAGAAGGAATCATCCAAAATGGTACATGTTCGGCTAAAGCAGCCGCTCCAATTACTCCTGTAAAAACACCTATTACTCCAACAGGAAGATCAACTACTAGATCATCTACAGGAACAAGAACAAGAACTCGCAGCGCTTCAACAACAAGAACTCGTTAATAAGCAAGATAGCTTAAAAGTAATATCAAAAAGAGGACTTTTAAAAGGTCCTCTTTTTGTGTTTTATAGAGAAATTTTATCTCTTTATATTTTTAATATATGCTTAAATGAGCATGTAGGTTTTTTATAGCAAAAAAGGCATTTTATGTCCCAACTTGTTCAGATTAGGCAACGTATCAAAGCAATAGAAACTATCCAAAAAATAACGCATGCCATGCGCCTTATTTCTATGTCAAGCCATTCACGTTTGCGCACTCAAGAAACAGCTATTCTTACCTACAAAGAAAAGGTACAAAAAATTATTCAAAGCATTCCTAATAAAAACTTTGAGCTCTCTCCATTTGTATCAAAACAAGATAACGCCCCTCATTTAATCATCATTGTAGGTTCTCAAAAAGGGCTGTGTGGCAGTTTTAACAATACTCTTGCCTCTTTTTTTTATAAAAATCATTCAAAAAACGATTCTTTTCATACAATATTTGTTGGGAAAAAGGCGCAGTTGGTTTTTCAAGAACATTCACTTTCACCAAAAGAATGGTTTGTTTTGAACTCATTTGAACAACTTGCCCCTTCATCATTTTCTCAAACTGCCCAAGATATAACTAATGTTATTTGTAATGCACCTATCTCTTATGCATCAGTAACTACCTATAGCATGTACCCTAAAAGCTTTTTTGTTCAAGAACCACGCATTACTCAAATTACTCCTTGTGACACACTTCTACAGACACAGCAATCATTATCCAATGATATGATCTGGGATACAAAACCAGAACAAATCGCACAGCATCTTTTCCCTTTTTATATTCAAAGCGCTGTATTACACATTCTCTATAATTCGTTACTTGCTGAATACGCCGCACGATTTGTATCTATGGATAGTGCAACAAGAAATGCTCATCACCTTCTTGAATCAACACAACTAATATACAATAAACTACGCCAAGCAAAAATAACAAAAGAACTTACAGAATTAACCGGTGCACTTTAATAAAAAACTAACGTACCGTTGTTTGCTTTTGTATAATTTTTTGTGATGAAATGTGTCGTTCTTCCGTTCCAATAAAAATACGTGCTCCTAAAGAAATGAGTCGTTCTTCCAAGCGTTCATACCCACGCATCCAATGATGCACTCCTGCCATTACTGTTTTTCCATGTGCTACCATTCCAGCCACTACTAATGCCGTCGCTGCACGAATATCTGTTGCAACAACATGCGCTCCATATAATGAATCAACTCCTATAATACGCGCAGATGTTCCCTCAACAGAAATTACCGCTCCCATCTTTTGCAATTCTCGCACATGCAACAATCGATTTTCAAATACGGTTTCTTCTATAACACTTTTTCCTTGCGCACAACATTGCAATGCCATCATAGGAGCCTGTAAGTCCGTAGGGAAAGAAGGATATGGACCCGTTTTAAAAGAAACTGCCTGTGGATTTTGTGTTGCAACAAACTGAATTCTTGATCCGTCATCAGAAATTGATATGGCATGCCCCATCTCTTGAAGCTTTAATAAAAAAACATCCATATCGGATGCGCGAACATTTGTTACCGTCACCGCACCACCTGTTGCTGCTGCTGCAATAAGTACTGTTCCTGCTTCCAACCAATCTGGCATAATCGTATACAAAACAGGCGCAAGCGCAGAAACTCCTTGAATTTGTACTGTTGCTGGCGCAGAAATAGAAATAATAGCACCCATTTTTTGCAAACAATTTATAAGATCTACCACTTGAGGTTCTAATGATGCATTTATAATAGTGGTAACACCAGGAGTAAGAGTAGCTGCCATTATAATATTTTCTGTTGCACCAACACTTGGATACTCAAGAACAACGCGTTTTGCCTGCAATCCATGCTGCGCTTTTAAACGAATAAAATGATGTTCATGCTGCACTTCAGCTCCCATATGAGCAAGCCATTTTAAATGCAAATCAATTGGCCTTGCACCAATAACATCTCCACCAGGAAATGCAACTTCGGCCATTTTAAAACGCGCAAGCAATGGTCCCATAACAAAAATAGATGCTCGCATCTGACGCATTATTTCTGGTCGAACTTTCCATGTATGCACAGAACGCGTATCAATATCAATCATATGTTCTTCAGGATACAAAATTACCCGTGCACCCAACTCCTCAAGAAGTTGAATCATACACATAACATCAGCAGAAAACGGAATATTGGATAACCGAGAAACGCCATCAACAAGTAATAATGAAGCCATTACAACCAATGCACTATTTTTTGCACCAAGGATATATGTTTCACCAGAAAGTGGTTTTGTCGATTCTATTATGAATGAATCATCAGTAGTTTGCATATACATAAAAAATCTTTTTATTTTGAGTGTTTCAACATTTCTACTTCATCTTGTCGTAAATGGCGCCAAGACCCCAGCGATAATCCTTTTTTTGTTAACCCTGCATACACAACACGATCCAAGCGAATAACCTCATAGCCAAAATGCTCAAATATGCGTCGAATTATGCGGTATTTTCCACTATGCAAAGTTATCTGCGCAGTATGCGTATCAACCTGCTTGCATCCATCAATAGGTACAAATCCATCATCAAGGGTAATTCCCTTCTTGATTTGATCCAAATCTTTTTGTTCTATCGGAATATGTGTTGTTACCATATATTCTTTTAATACCGCTTTACTTGGATGCGAAAGCGCCTGTGCAAATGCACCATCATTTGTAAAAAGCAATAACCCTGTTGTATTTCTATCAAGCCTTCCAATAGGAAATACTGTCTGCGGAACCCCATCAAGCAGATCCATCACCGTCTTTCTCCCTTTTTCATCAGAACACGTAGTAATATAATCACGTGGCTTGTTGAGGAGAATATACACAAATTCATCTGGATTTTTTACCAAGGATCCTTGTACTTTTATCACATCTTTAGAACTTACACGATATCCTGCATCAGTACGCACAATACCATTTACCGTTACAACACCTGATTTGATAAGATCTACCGCTTTACGGCGCGAGCAAACCCCTGCCCCTGCAATAAATGCATTTAATGTTTTATTAGCACTCATATTATTACTTTCTTCGTTTAAATTTTTTTTCTATTTCTTGTAAAGAAAAAAGCAATCCGGTTGGACGCCCATGCGGACAAGTAAATCGATGTTCAACAGAATCAAGATCCTGTAATATCTTTTGCATTTGCTCTACCGTTAAGACATCTCCTGCTTTTACCGCAGCTTTGCAAGCCATTTGAGCACGCATTTTTTCATGAAGCTTTTGCATAAACTGTTCTGGTGATTCCCCTGCTGTTTCATGCAACCATGCCAACACTTCTCTAATAAAATCTTCTATATCTTGATTTTTAACATGAACAGGTACCGCATGAACCACAAGTTCCTGCGCACCAAATATATCTATCTGTACGCCATGTGCTGCAAAAACGGGAAAATGCTCAACAAGCATATCACGATCTTGAATTGTTATTGAAATAATAATAGGAGAAATAAGAGGAATTGACGGAAGCTCTCCAAACCTCGTGCTAAACTGTTCATACAAAACACGCTCGTGCGCGGCATGTTGATCAACCAAAAAAAGCCCCTCTTCTTTTTCTATCAAAATATACGTTTTATGGTACTGCCCAATAATTGCATACCGAGAAACCGCCATTTCGTGAGATTCTTTTAATTGCACTTCTCTGTTGTTTTCTGCACTATTTACCCACAAAGAAAGAAGCTCTGCCGTAGAGCTTGATGGTTCATATGCTGCAGGCTCAATGACTTGCTTTGAAAAAACAGGTTCAAATAAAGAAGCGCTTCGTGCCGCTACAAAGGCTTTTTTTTCAGGATATACTACTGAATGTACACTGCTTGATGCAGACAAAGTATGATCATACACAGACTGAGAAAAAGTATAGACAGGACTGCTTTTTTGAGCAAACCATTCAGCGGGATTTTCATGCATCACCACTGGCTCAATCGCTTTTGAAATATGCCCTTCTAACGTTTTTTGCACAGCAGCACTAATCACTCGTTCCACAATAATAGGATGCAAAAACTTTACTTCCTCTTTTCGTGGATGAATATTAATATCAACCTCATGCGCATCACAGTTTATGACAAGTACCCCTTTTGCAAACCGTCCTTGAGGAAGCACTTGTGCATATCCTTGCAATAATGCCTTATAAAATTGCTGATTTTTAACCCATCTGTTATTTACAAAGAAAAAAAACTGCGATCGATCATACGCATATTCCTGATGGTTGGAAATAATTCCATATACCGAAAGGGTTCCCTGAGAATGTTTTGCAACCTCAAGCATTTTATGTGCAGTATTATTAAAAATTTCTTGCCAACGAGTACGTAAACAATCTGTCGGTGCACAATCTAAGACCTGTTTCCCGTCCAAATAAATCGTAAATCCAATATCTGGATGCGCAAAGCAAAATGCATAAACAAGCTGCTGCATTGCACGCCATTCAGTCTGATCCGATTTTAAGAATTTTTTTCGTGCTGGTATATGTGCAAAAAGATCATACACCGCAATATCGGTTCCGGCATTTAAAGCAATCTCTTTTTCAGCTTGAATACAACTTTGAAAAACCTCTACTTCTATTCCAATCTCTGCGTGAGGCTCTTTTGTTTTAAGTACCACTCGAGAAACCGCTGCCACACTAGCCAGCGCTTCTCCTCGAAAACCAAATGTTGCAATATTTTGCAAATCATCAAATCGAGTAATCTTGCTTGTTGCATGCTTTTGAAAACAAAGACGCGCATCTTCCTTGTCCATTCCAATACCATTATCAACAATGCGCAACAACTCTTTTCCCCCTTTTTGTATATACAGAGTAATTTGTGTAGCATGCGCATCAATACTATTTTCTATCAACTCTTTAAGAATATGCGACGGCCGCTCAATCACTTCACCAGCAGCTATTTTGTGCGCCTCATAAATAGGCAGTATCTGAATTTTTGACATAGAAGATAAGAAAATAATAAACAGACCAGAAATATATGTACTTAGAGTACCAGAAGCAAATATTTTGTATACAATCCCTTTTATACATGATTGCTCTTTGGAACAGCTTTAAGTGTCATTATATAGCCTTTACCATTTATTTGCTGAACAAGAGATTGCATCAATACCGCATCAAAACGATTTTTTTCTGCTACAAGCATATCATACCAATAAAGCAAGTCTGTTAACAATTCACCCATTACAACAATATACAGTTGCTTTGAATTACCTACACAAGAAATCAGAACAATATCATGAGTCATGCTTTGTTTTAAAAAAGTAACAATTTCAAACAAAAATGCTTTTTTTTCTCTTTTTTTTATAAATCCAAGCTCACGATTTTTTAAAACCTGCTCTTCCTTTTTGAGAGCGTGCTTTTTTTCCAACAACTCTTCAAATCGCGCAGCTTGTATCTTTAAAGCATGCTCATTTTGATATACATCATATAAGGTCCAATAAAGAGGAAGATCCATACAAACCAATCCAACAAAAAGCATTCCCACACTTGCGATAGTCAAAACAAGCCATCGTGAAATTCTTTTTTGCACAACCACCGGAACAACCGGAATCATATTGTGGTCCCATACGTCAAATGAAAACTGCTTTTTTTTAGGCATTTGTTCCCTTTTTTTTAAAACAAAACAGTTGGCACCATAGAAACAATGACTGAATTTGTCATCCCAAAAACATCATTAAATGGTCCCAATGCCTGCAAAGCATAATCAGCAAAAATAGGCGATTCTTTTATCTGCATAAAAAAAAGATCATTCTTGTATTCAGCACGCTTAAGAGCAAGCGCCAATGCCGCGCGCCTAAATCCTTGACCATGCATACGTTTATATGTCTCAAACAAAGCGATTGCTTTGGGAATAATCATTTGCACGCTAAACGGCTTTTTTGAAAGCGCAATACGCCATGCACATAAGACCGCAGGATGTATACCATGCACATAAAAAAGATGCAACCCATCATCAAGAGCTCCCATATACATAAAATCCCAATCAACTCCTGCAGGAATTACCTTTTTAAAAGTTGCTATATCTGCAACCGAAGATGACGTTGTTACATACGTATCAACTGATAAAACAGCCGAAGAAAAAAGAACATTAACCGCAATCGTCTGACAAGAAACATCTTTTATGCACTGACACATAAACGCATACAAACCCGATGGATGCATTACCACTCCATCAACTTGATACATGAGCGCAAGAGGCGCTTCATACCAAGCTAATATTTTTTTATTATAATCACCAGAAAACAATGCAGCAGTAATGCCAGACGCTTCAATATTCAAAACAAGGGTTTTATAAGGCTGTGCTACAAACAAAATAATCTCTTGAACTATATACCATCTTTTTTGTATCAAGATGCGTTAATACTTCAAATAGATGCAAGAGTTTTGCAAGATATCACCACCATCGGCGATACATCATACGTGTTACACGAGATTGCACTGAAGCTTTACCAAAACAACGTAGCCCGTAATTTATCAAATAAACACCTACCAATCCTATACACAATCTAAAAACAAGATCCCCTAATGCAACCAACGTAAGAAAAAAACCAAAAGCAAGTGCACATGCACCACCTATTTTTTGAAACTCATTCATATAAATCCATTGTTTATATCAAAAAATTACTACATCATTCTTGCACAAAGTCTACTCAAAAAATACAACCGGAACAATACATACAAAAAAAGCGTACTTGCTCCAATTTTTTAATGAGAACTCTCGCTTGCACAAAACAAAATACATATTTAATTAAGACTAATCAAAGAGACGCCATACAAAAAACGCCTTGGTATAAATAAGTAAATATCATTATAAACATGATATTTAGCATGTCTTTTATACATAACTTCAAAAAAAGGAAGCGTAAAACGAAATAAAAAAAAGAAGAAAAAGAAACGAACGCACAAAAAAATGGCGTCCCCAAGGGGATTTGAACCCCTGTTACCGCCGTGAAAGGGCGATGTCCTGGACCGGGCTAGACGATGGGGACGTATTTATGGTGAGCCGCGTTGGATTCGAACCAACGACCCACAGCTTAAAAGGCTGTTGCTCTACCGGCTGAGCTAGCGGCTCACAAAAATCTTTTTACTGTCAATGATCACCTGTCATGCAAAATGACAGTATAAAAGGTACCTATGATACACACATTTGTCAAGGAAAAATGAATAGCATTTAAAAAAAGAGTGCACCATTCTTTAAAACAAAAACAATTTTGTCAAATAACAAAAAATGAATATTCCAAGCACGTCCATAATAGTCGCCAAAAAGGGCCCTGCTGAAAATGCAGGATCAATTCTCAACGTTTGTAATACAAAAGGTAGACAACTTCCCAGTATGGTTGCAAGCAATACAATCGTAGCAAGCGAAAACCCTATTGCAAAACTTTCTAGCAACGTCCCACCGGTATATGCAACACGCATAAAAGAGACGCTTCCCAAAATAAGCGCTAAAAAGAGCGCCATCACAAATTCCCGTTTAATAAAACGCGAAACGTTTGCATGAGAAATATCTCCCGTTGCCATTCCTTGAATAACCATTGCAGATGTCTGGCTACTGGTATTTCCCCCAGCGCTAATAAGCATTGGTATAAAGATAATCAAAAATTCGCTCAATGTAGCTTCAAATGAAGCCAAAATAGTAGACGAAAATGATTCTGCCATCAATAATACAATTAATATATAACTTCGCTCCCAAAGCAATCGCAAAAAAGCCGTTTCAAAATAAGAGTTTTTCATAGGAGCAAGAGACGCCATTTTTTGAATATCTTCACTCGCCTCTTTTACGATCACATCAACCAATGTCTCACCGGAAATAACTCCCAAAAACGTTTTTTGTTTATCAACAACAGGAGCATTCATCATTCCATAGTGACGCATTTTTTTTGCAACAGACTCTTGATCCTCAGTAGCCTCTACCAGAAGCTCATTTTTTTGCATAAAATTACCAATCGTCGTCTTTGGTTTTTGGAGCACCAAATCTTCAAGATTAATAAATCCTACTAGTTTTTGATCTGCTGTTATCACAAAAATTTGCTGGTGGACTTCTTTTCGTGGACGCAATCGTTGCAATAAACTAATACTTTTTTCTACCGTAAAACTTTCTTGAAAAGTGAGAACATCAATATCCATAATTCCACCTGCTGATTGCGGATGAAATTTTAAAAGCTCTACAACCTTTGCTCTTACACCCTTGTTAAGAAGAGTCAAATATTTTTTAAGCTCATCATCAGAAAAATAATCAAATAAATCGGTAAGCTCATCCGCAGATACATGTCGTAAAAGTTGTATCTGCTCTTGATCCTGTAACTGAGAAAGCAAAAGTGTTTGCATATGATGAGAAAACTCTGCAAAAACTTCAAGCCTTTCCACTGATGGAAGCAATTTAAACAATTGGGCCATAATCTCTTTGGATCCCAAAGAGGTTAAAAAAGTTGCAATATCAGCGGGATGAAGCTGAATAAATTCTTGATACAATTTTGTTCCAAGCGGTTCCTGCAAAGAAACAATTTCTTCAAGATGGCTCAAAATCTCCTGGAATAGCTTTGCGTGTTCCATTTTGAAGACTCCTGTGGGGATTTTCTTTTATGAATGATTAGTCTAACAAGCTTGTTTGGAGAACATCTTACTCTACAAATGGCATATCTTAAGTGTAAATCGATATAAAAAACAATACAACCCCTCTTTACAACGCAAAGCATAAGAATTAAAAACAGAAAACCTGCATTATACTCAAGCCCTGTTTTTTTGCCCCGTTTTGACTATACTAAAAAGAAACAGATGGATACAAAGCTTCTTTTTATACCTTTTTATGAATATATTAAACCAAAAACGCCTACAGGAAGGCTCTTCTTTATTTTTAACCGCACCCACTGATCTTTGCACGCAGCGTCTTGATGTATATATCAAAGCGCAGCTTCCTTTGTATTCTCGAACCTTTTTGAGCACATTGATAGCACAACGAGCTATCTGCATAAATGGCATTGTTGCAACAAAACCAAGCACCCCAGTTAAAGCTGGAAGCCATATTGTTATAACTATTCCTATTCAACCCGCGCCAAAAGACCATAAAGAGCATGCTCTTTCTCTTCCTGTTACTATTTTATATACCCATGAACAGTTTTTTATTATCAACAAGCCTGCACCATTAACGGTTCACCCTCTCTCATCCGCACCAGAACATACAACCGAACCAACTTTAATTGATTGGATCAAGGCATATGATGCGCAGCTTTCTCAAGTGGGAGATATTGATAGACCAGGAATCATTCACCGGCTTGACAAAGAAACTTCAGGTTTAATGATTATTCCCCGTACTAATTATGCATATCAAATATTTTCAGAGCTTTTTAAGAACCGCCTTATTACCAAAAAATATCTTGCTCTTGTCCAAGGCCATCCTAAAGAGTCAGGCTCTATAGACTATGATATTGGTAGACATCCAATCATACGTACTCGTATGCGCGCATACAAACCGGGAGAAATGCAACAAACTCCCACACGAAACGCACTCACCCACTATCGTGTACTTTCTTATTTTGATGATTATTCTTTAATTGAAGCACATATCATAACGGGAAGAACCCATCAAATTCGCGTTCACTTTGCAGCAATTGGACATCCGGTTATTGGTGATCATATGTATGGATCACGCTCCTTGCTTATTCAAAGACAGGCCTTACATGCAACGTCTCTGTCTTTTACTTTTGAAGGAACTCCTTTTGCATTTACACAAGATCCTCCTGCTGATTTCCAAAAACTCTGTTATTAAAGAACTTTCTGCACCTTTTATTTTTTACACACCATTTATCCAAAAAATATCAAAAAATATTCACCGATATTCCTCTTGCCTTTTAAAAAAAAGGAAGGTAGCATTGTCCTCGAGCTAAGAAGGAATTGTAGTAGTGAAGCCTTTTTTATGCTCAATATAATGATTGGATAACTGTTTTAGAATAGTTATATCTTTTTATATACTATATATCAGCATCATGAGCATAACGATATGTTGTATTATACAAAAGAGGTCTTTGCGTATTCCACTGATTAATCGGTAAACAATTCTTTTTTAAGCGCTCAGCATAATCATTATATTTCTTAAAAAGAGATGTATCCGAAATAAAAAGAACATTTTCATAATTTTTTTTATCTGCAGAGACCGTAAAATTAAATGAACCTGTCATAACAATTGGTCTGTCGTACTTATTTTTAGAAAAAAGTGCACATTTATTATGCATAAGAGCGCTTGTATCTTTTTTGTACTCAAAAACAGGATCATATACAAAAACAGGAATCCCTTGACTGGCTAGATACTCTACTTTGTTGTACCGATCTGTAACACATGATCGATTTACAATAATGATTACATCAACTTTTCGCTTATGAGCTTGCAAAAGCTCGTCTGCAATCATTTTGCTTGTAAATGAATACATGAGCACAACAATTCGTTTTTTTTCTGCCTTAATGCACTCGCACAGCGCTTGTGCAACATTGTCATACGGAGAAAAAAGTACACAATGTGAACCCTCAGTTTTTAAATCAACTGCATTCTCTGGGAGACTCGTACATACCCAAGCATACAAAAAAAAAGACCTTAGACATTTTTGCAAAAAAGCACTCATAAACCATCCTTTATGATAAAAAATCCCACTTTTTTCCATTCCAACGATATATACGCATATGTGATACCGTTGAAACTGCATTACTTATCGCATACGTTGCTCGCTTATAACAATCTGTCAGATAAATAGCCCCTGACTGCATAATCCCACTTGGATAACAGACCATTTTTTCCCCTACAAACGTTATGGGCTTCTGTACTATTTTTGTAGGACTTTTTGGCGGACCATACACTATCGATGCCGTTCCAAAACGAATTCCAGGAGAAAGCTTTTCTTCTATCTCTCCGTATCGACAACTATTTTTCTTTGTATCAAAAAAGACCGCTTGTCCTGCAAGAGAATGAATCGCACATTGTCGCGCATAATTACACAACATACAAATAGTATGAACTTGCGCATACAACAATGAATGCTGCCAAATCCAGGTTATTTGAATTGCACCTGCATAGATTATTGCAATAAGAGTTCCATAAACAAGCAACTCCCATATGGTTGCTCCATGCTTATTTACAAGCCCATTCATTCTTCCCCTTTTTTAAATTACGGCTCAACTTCATACTCAACCGCAGCAACAGCAAGCACCTCATCTATTGTCGTAAGCCCCTGTTTTATTTTTTTAATCCCATCATGAAGGAGCAACGTCATTCCATCTTTCATTGCTTGAGCACGCAACACAGAAGTATCCGCTTTTTGCATGGTAAGTTGAGCAATAGCAGGTGTCATTTCCATAATTTCAAATACTGGCAACCGCCCTTTGTAACCCGTATTTCCACACTCATCACAGCCAATTGGTTCATAAAAAGTAATACTTTGAGCATCATCTTTTTTTATACCAATTTTATCCAATAACGCTTGCGTTGGTTCTGTCTTTTTTTTACACAGCCCACACAATTTACGTACCAATCGTTGTGCAAGAACCCCTGTAACAGATGATGAAACTAAAAATGGCTCAACACCCATATCAACTAGCCGTGTAATTGCAGACGGCGCATCATTCGTATGCAAAGTACTTAATACCAAATGTCCAGTAAGCGCTGCACGAATAGCAATCTCTGCGGTTTCAACGTCACGCGTTTCACCAATCATTACAATATCAGGATCTTGACGCAAAATAGATCGTAATGCCGCAGCAAATGTCATTCCCACTTTTTCATACACCTGCACTTGCCCAATTCCAGACATCTGGTATTCAACCGGATCTTCTACGGTAATGATGTTAACTTCATCATCATTTAAGCGAGAAAGGATAGAATACAACGTTGTTGTTTTACCAGAACCAGTTGGACCTGTCACATACATAATACCGTTTGGTCGCTCAATTGCAGCCGTCAAAACTTTATAGTCCCGCTCACTCAATCCTAGTGATTCAAGCTGGGCAAAACTCCGCGTTTTATCCAGCAATCGCATTACTACACGTTCTCCAAAATTAACCGGTAACACCGAGACACGTATATCAATCGCTTTATCACCAACTTTTACCGTAATGCGCCCATCTTGTGGTATCCGTTTTTCTGCAATATCAAGATGCGACATGATTTTTATACGAGAAACAAGCGCTCCCTGCACTCGCTTTGGGGGATGCATTACATCATACATAATGCCATCAATACGATATCGCACTCGAATCTCTTTCTCAAAAGGCTCAATATGAATATCCGACGCACCACGCTTAACTGCTTGATACAAAACATGATTTACGAGCTTTATGACCGGCGCCTCTGCTGCCATCGTCATAATATCTTTTTCTTCTATCTCTTCAAAAGAAACTTTTTCTCCATCAGCCCCCGTTGCTTCTTCTTGCGAAAGCTTTTCTATCATCTGCTTGGTTCCTTCAAGCGGATAATACCGATTAATACTGTTCAAAATAATGGTCGGCGTAGCAACACCATATGCAGCAATCCCATCAAGCAATAAATTTAACTCATCCATTGGTTGATACTTAAACGGATCGGCAGCTACAATAATCGGCGATCCATGATACAGTACCGGCATAACCTGATTATCACGCAAAAAAGAAAGCGGCGCTTTTGCTAACAAAGCAAGATCTGCCATTTGTTCGGTAATGGCTTCAATATATACAAAAGAAGTAATTTCTGCATACGCTTTTGCCAATTGCTCAGCAGTAATAATCTTTTTTTCTACCAAATATTTTTCTATTGATATACGCTTCTCTTTTGCTTCATCACGCCACGCAGCAACTTGTTGCGGGGTTACCGTTCCTTGAGCAACAAGAACATCCACAACCGTCTTATTCATTTTTAAAACCTTTCTGAGTGCCTATCTTTTACTATTTATTGTAAAAGTATCATTTTGCTTTTAGTATAGATTTAGTATAGTAACATAAATTAAATAAGCAGTTTTTGCCTCGCATTAGCATGAAAAAAATTATTTTTATCTCTGGTATCGTAGCAGGTGCGATTCATCACTCTCAAGCAAAACCACCTTCTACGTCTATAAGTGGCGCTCCTTTACAGCGAGAAACCATTCCTCTTGTTGGTCGTCATGCAAAAGAGGATCAAGAAAAAAGACGCCAAAAAGCAGAACAAGAAAATAAAAAGATTACACTCAGCAGTATGACCTTGGAAGAACTTCGAAAATCTGCTGATGCCGCTCTTGATAAAAAGCAGTACGATATTGCATCAAAATACGTTGAACAAATGATGAAGCTCGCAGACCAAACTGATGAATATCCAGATCTTTTACTTGAACTTGCTGATATCTTTGAAAAACAAGGTTTTTATGACCGAGCCTGCACCAAATATACAGAATTTTCATCTCGATTCCCTGGAAAATCTACCGTTGAATATGCTGACAGACAAGCGATCGTAACCTCATTTGCTTGCACTCTTGATCCTGAAAGAGATCAAACACGCACAGAAGAAACTGCTGCAAAAGCACATGTTTATTTGGCACATGAATCATATGAAAAATACCGCCAAGAAATTCAAGCTATTGTAACAAAATGTTATGAAAAACTTATTGACTCAGATATTTCTGTATGCAAATTTTTACTCAAACGAAAACCAGAATTTTGGAAAAATTTTAAAGATGTAGAAATTCGTCTTAACGCAATACGATCAGACTATCTTGTATACGCACCCCATAAAGAAGTTGATGTGTTACTCTGCGAATTAGAAGTTGCCCAGCGAAAAGATGATACAGAACTATTTGATGAAAAAAAACAGACACTCAAAACGTGTCTAAAAAATAATAACTCTGAATACACTGCTGCACTTTCATCATCTAAAAAATCTTTTGCAAATAGGTTTTAGGTATAATATATGTCTCAACGATCTCCCACTACTCATAAAGGAAGAATCGGTGAAGATGCAACCGTTGAAAAGTTGCAATCCGAAGGATTTTTTATAGTTGCACGCAATTATAGAAAACCTTTTGGCGAAGTTGACATTATTGCACAAAAAAATGATCTGTTAATTTTTGTAGAAGTTAAATTACGCACAAAAAAAACGATAGATTTAGCAGAACTTATTCGACCTTCAAAACAAAAAAAAATGTTTTCTGTTGCAAAAGAGTTTCTCTCTTTTCATACTAAAGAAGAGCTGACATATCGTTTTGATGTTTCACTCGTAACATGGGAACTGAATAATCCAATCCATATTGACTATATCCCTCATGCATTTAGCCCTAACGACTAATTTTTACCGCCGCTTTGTTACTGCACTTTTTCTTGGCTTTGCATTTTGGACTATTTTTGCATACACCCCGCCACTTTATTTTTCAATAACACTTGCGCTTATCCTCTGTCTTATTATCACCTGTGAGTGGAGCCATTTTTTCCCTATAAATCATCCAACTTACTGGTTAACTTTGCCATTATATCCATCACTTCCCTTTATCCTTCTTATTCATATGAATCATATGCCTGCATATCGGCATCTGCTTTTTATTCTTTTTATTTTGGTATTTAGCTTTGATACAGGATCTTATATTGTTGGATCCCTCTGGGGCAAACATCCTATTTCAAGAAACATTAGTTATCATAAAACATGGGAAGGATTTATTGGAGGATATCTTTTTGCTCTTGCGGGCCTTGTGTTTATTGTATGGGAGCAACACATAATCTATGTACCGAGCATTCTTATACCGTTTACCCTGCTTGTATGTGTACTTTCATTATGTGGAGATCTTTTTGAATCATTTCTTAAACGTCGCGCAGGACTCAAAGATTCAGGAACACTACTCCCGGGGCATGGCGGGTTTCTAGACCGCTTTGATGGCATTTTATTTGCCGTATTTTTCTTTTATTTTTGCAGAGAATTTCTTGCTACCCTCTTTCATGTTTAACAAAACTCTTTAAAAACGTTGCTCCATTATTTTTATATATACAAAAAAGAAACATTATGTTGTTATACTATTTTTTATTCTTATTCTTCTCTCCTTTTTATAGTCATACTATGAATGGCCCCCGTTCTCCACTTGAACCACCTTCACCTGCTCAAAGAACTTTTCGTGCATTTGCAGGGTCACCCTCTACGGCTACAGGGCTCCTTTTTTTAGACAATGGACAACAACGTCATGGAGAAGAATGGCTCAACAAAGTATCCCAAGAAAACATTCTTTCACACCCAACCCTACATGATATTGAAGAATACAAAGTAGAAGAACGTAAAACATCAGATTCTCATTCCGTAGATACAACGACAACGCATCGTCATCAATCACAATCTCTTAAGTCAGAACCCTATGGACATGTTCCACAGGTAAGAGAAGGATTTACTTTGCAAAGAACAAGTCCTTTTTCTCAACAAGAAGCTCCTCCTTCTGTAAAAAAAAACCACACTTATACCGCACAACGATGCCTTCTTGTAAGCACCTTTATTATTTGCTCACTTAACTTGGGTTTTATTTTACGCCATGATTTTGATAAAAACAGATGCCCTTAAAAACTGTGCTTTTTAATCCAATTGACCAGCTCTGTTTGCTTGATTTTTTCTTGTATACCAGATGCCATTTTTTTTACTGTTACACTATGCTCAGCTTGCTCATCAGAACCAATAAGAACTACCATGTCAGCTTTTAATTTATCGGCTTTTTTCATCATATTTTTTATGGTATTTTCATCAAACAGAACTTCTGCGACAAGATTGGATTGCCTTAATTCATCGGCAAGAAACTGTGCAAGCATGTGTTGTTCTTTTGCAAGTGGAGCAAAAACACAAAGCGTCTTTTTTTTGGGCAATGATAATCGTTCCTGTATCGGCTCAAGCAACATCAGTAATCGCTCCATGCCAATTGCTGCTCCAATAGCCGGCTCATTTCGCTTTCCACTCAATTGTCCCACTAATGAATTATAGCGCCCTCCTCCACAAAATGCGGTTTGCGCACCCAAATTATGACTCGTAAATTCAAATGCCGTTTTATCATAATAATCAAGACCGCGTACCAACTTTGGAGTGTGCACAAAAGAAACGGATAACAGTAAAAGCGCTTCTTGCAAACCCTGCCATTCTGCGCAACACTCTGCACATAAATGATCGGTTAATGGTTTGATTTGAGCATACTCTTTTTGGCACTGTTCATTTTTGCAATCAAAAACCCTTAATGGATTTTTTTCACGGCGAATTTTGCATGTATCACAAATGCCATCTAGCGCATATAAGAATGTCTGCAAATAGTTTTTATAGTTAATACGATCAGCGCTGCATCCCAAATAGTTTAGGCATAGAACATAATTAGGCAGCCCAAGTATCTCATGAAAAAAACGATCCAGCATAACTATCAATTGCACATCATACTGATATGATGCCGCGCCTATCATTTCTATATTACATTGATGGAACTGTCTATATCGACCTTTTTGAGGCCGTTCATAGCGAAATAATGATCCATAAGAAAACACTTTCCATGGCGTATTTTGTATATTATTTTCTACAAAAGCACGCACCGTTGACGCAGTCATTTCTGGCCGCAAACAAATCAAATCTTTTCCTGCTGTTTCAAAAACAAACATTTCTTTGGTGACCACATCAGTATGCTCACCTAGTGATCGTTTAAAAAGATCAAGCGGTTCAATAATTGGCGTCTCAATTTCATGAAAATGGTACGTTTCAAGATGCTTGCAAAGCGCATCCAGCACAAACCGAACCATAGACATATCCAACCAATCTTGTGTTCCTTTTACCCGTGAAATCATTATTTATCCATCATACCTGTAATACTATACGTTTTTTAAAATAGTAGCACAGGTACACACAGATGCATAGATATCATCAGTATTTAAGAGTAAAAACAATAACAAGGTTTTTAATGCAACATTTTTATTTTTTGTTCAACTTCTTGAATATATAAAGGACGATCTTCTTTTATTTTTTGCAGATCTATACGATAACGAGAAACCTCTTCTTGTTGCTCAAGCGCTCTTCTTTGCAACGCTTCTAGTTCAACCATTTTTTGTTTGAGTATTTCTTGCAATCCTTCTTCCTTTTCTTTTTCAATATCCTGCTCAAGCATCAAACGATCATATTCTTCTTGTAAAGCAATAAGTTCTTGCATCTTTTCATTCTGCTCTTTTTCAATGTTTTCTCTTTCTTTTTCCTGAACTGCAAACAAATACGCTGTTATAATTTCACGCAGATCATCATTAGAAAGCTTTTTAAAATCTGCTTTGGAATATCCTTGCCCACTTTTGATTGATTGAATGAATCGAATGGCACCATCACGATCAAATGTTTCTGATGAACTTAAGTATTTTTTAATTGCTTGAAAACAAAAAAGCTCAACACTATAAAAAGACATAAAAAATATTATAAAAAACAATGAACATTTCTTCATTTAATCCCTTTTTATCCCTTAAGGCCTCTCTCACTTTTTTAGATTTTTACCCAAAAAAGCTTTTATTTCTATCTGAATATACAAAAAAAGAGGCTTTAAATACAATACTTTTAATAAACAACCAAAGGTTAATAGCCTTTTAAATCGCCTTCTCCTGCAACTATTTGACTTGTGCAGCTCAACCATGCTAAAAGTTGTCTGTATAGCAGAGTAAATAGGGTAAACCCCCCACAAAAAAGAGGGATGTATGAAGAACAGAGCACGAATTACTGGGGTAGCAGCACTACTCTTTATGACAACACCCCTTTCTTTATTTGCTGATTGTTCTTCAAGTAATGATCAATTTACTAGCCGATCCGCTTTTTTTGTAGAACCTCTATTCCATAGCGTTTTTCCTGAAATGGTCTCAGGCTTCCGCTTTGAACGTGTACACGCACGCAATCAAACAAATGAATCCCCTTGTTCTCATAAAGGATTCCCATGGGCGTTTCAATTTGCTTTGGTTGGTGGTGTTTCTAATATAAGCGATTCTTACTTTTTACCTCCTCATCGAACCTCTTTAATTATTGGAGAACAACCGAGCACTGCACCTGATAATGAAATGCCTGACATTCTTGCTCAGCAACTTGGCATAAAAACAAAAGAAGGCACGTTTTATAGCCGTATCGCATTATGCCCAAAGCAAACGGCTATCGCACTCGGATTTTTGGTACGAGCAAGTTTTTGGCGTAATGATGAAACACGCAAAGGATTTTTTATTGAAGCGTCAGCACCACTCACCCACGTTAAAAACGATCTCAACTTTATTGAGCGAGTTATTAACAACGGTGGTGGGGTTGCCCAACCAGAAAGTGACGGAGTAACATTTGTTGCCAATGCAACCCAAGCATTTAGACAAGAATCCTGGATGTATAGCAAAATTGATGGCGCTCAAACAAAAACCGGAATCGGTGATGCAGAATTAAAAATAGGATACGAGTGGCTTGACCATGCACCATGCCACTTAGAAACATATGCAGGTATTCTTCTCCCACTTGGCAATAATCAAAAGGCAGAATATTTATTTGAGCCCGTTGTTGGATTTGGCGGACACTTTGGATGGATGTTTGGAAGTGGACTTGGAATTGAAGTCTGGAAAGATGAAGCAACAGAGGGAACATTGCGTGTAGAACAGGCAACACATTCGCAATTTCTCTTTAAAAGAAATCAACAAAGAACCTTTGACCTGCTCAATAAACCATGGAGTAGGTTTATGCAGGTATACGCTGATGAACAACAAGCTCAAGAAGCGTTAAATACCAGCAGTGTAGATCTTGCTACTCCCGGGGTAAACGTGTTCACGCGTGAATTTGAAGTAACCCCCGGATTTATGCTCAACACAAATACCGCAATCGTATACTATCGCTGCATGTGGCACCTAGAAGCTGGATACAATTTTTTTGCAAAACAAGCAGAATCTATAGAACTTGCCTGCGACTGGGATGAAAATGTTGCGCTTAAACACTACAACGGAACAGGGCTCACCACAACCACTCGCACCATTTCTGGCGATGTCTTTTTGACTGATGAGTTTAATCATCTTTCTATTCCACTTGATGATTACGAGCAAGCAGTGATCTCACTTGATCAACTTGATATAAACTCCGCATCTGCACCAAGCGTACTTGCGCATACGATTTACGGCGCAATTGGCCAACGCTGGGATCATTGCGAATATCCTGTCATGTTTGATATTGGTGCATCATACATGTTTGGACATAACAGCAATGCAACTCCCCGCCGCTGGTTAGTATGGGGAAAATGCGGAGTCTCTTTTTAGGTTACACCATTAATCACTTTTTTCTCTGTACAAAAGGCTTAGCTCTGCAGGCGCCGATTTTGCATTTTTGTATGTCGCTCCGGTCCAGCCAAATAATGTATTTGTCCATGAAGACAAGCCTTTTTCTTCAATTTTTTGATTATACAGCCTGCACAAATTGTTATATGGTTTAATATGATTTTCATCAATATATTGAGCAATAATTCCCATAACTTTATTAACCACATCAAACGGAAATTTTGCTATCTCTTTTTTGAGAACATTATAGTTAGAATTCATCGTTTCAATATGGTCTCGTATGAATTCAAGTTTTTTTCGTACGGCATCAAACTGTTCTTTTTGGTCAAGGCGATTCATATTCTTTTCTGTAAAATCGCTTAAAGCTTTTTGATATACAGAATTATTAAAAGAATTAATTAATAATACATACGTTTTATAAAAAGCATCAAAAGAACGTTTAATATTCTCAAATGATCCTTTTACTTGTTCGTCAAAGCGTTTAATTTTTGCTCCATCAGATGGAGTAATTGCAGTTATTGTTTTTTGCGCATCGAGCCATGCTTTTTTTTCTTGTTCCGGCAACAAGATTCCATTATCAAAAGAATTTTTTGAATAATAGTCTACAATACTTTTTGTTTTTCTATTAAACTCTCCTTGAGAAACTGTTGTTGCATCTTTTAATAGTGGAGATAATAATGGAGACACAATCAAACCTAACAAATGCTCTACTGCCTTTTCTTTTTCTGGTTCAAGATATTGCGTCATTTGCTTAATTCGATCATCAATATTTATTGAAGCACCATCTATTACAAACGGAGCCTTTTGCTGCAATTCTTTGGGAACTGCACCTGTCATTTGCTCTGCTGCGCGCAATTCTAATAGTTTGTTTATAAATAAAGAATATTCATATTTATTTAAATAATCCTTGGCATTAGAGATAAAAGGTTCCCATTGCTCTATAAATTGGATATATACTTCATCAAAACGCGTATACTGCTCCATTATCTTTTGCAAGTCCATGTCTTTTATGTTTAAATCTTTTGCATGCACAATCAATACCGATTGAAATTTTTCCATTGCAGTATTAAACCGAACTACAACATCTGGAATCATAGATTTTAACCAAACTGCTTGTTCAGGAGTTATTCCTACTCCAACCTTTTGCAAAACAGAGTCAACTGTTTGCGCAATCACATCAATAGAATCTGTAATTTTTTTTACAAAATTATCAACTGTTTTAATTTCTTTGGATGTTTTTCTTAAATCAAGCTCAAGAACGGTAATCTTTTGTAATAACTCTTTAAACCCTGATATTAACTCAAGCTTTTTGGCTAACTCTGGTTGCGAAACTCTTTTTTCACCTTCAGAAACTACAACCATAGGAACAGTTCTTCCATATCGCTCAAACAATCCTTGCTCACTTCTTTGCGGTTCATCCTTTTTTTCAGGTTCTTGCTTTTCAGCTTCTTTTTTAGCTTGAGACTGCTCAAAAAAGTATGCCAACGCTGCAACTTTTTGTTTATATTTTTGCTGATCCTCTAAAGAAAGTTCTTTAAATTGTTCTGGAGAAAGTATCTCCAAAGATTCTTTTTGAGACTCTCCAGAAACCATTTCTTGCGGCTCTACCGGTGCAATTACAGCCCGCGATCTTCGCACAATCGGTGGCAGTACAACTTCTTGTCCTTCATCTTTTTTTGGCGCTGCATACAATCCTGGCTTTTGTTGCAAGGGCGCTACTGTTCTAGCACGCGGAACAACTACTCGACGCACCGGACCCTGCGTTCTTTGTTGCTGCTGCCACATTGCCTGCATCGGAGTTGGACGTCGACTACGACCAGAGGATGCATACGTGTTTGCAAATACTGCAAGACAAAACAGCACTCCTTTTACGTTTCTGTTTTTTATTCTTTTCATATGCTATCCCTTTTTATCAATACTTATTTACCATCATTACGGATTATTTTTATTTAAACACAGTTTCAATCTGTGCTTTAATTGTTTCTACGAAATCTTTTTTTATAGCATCTGCTTTTTCATCATCGGTTACCAAAGCTTCAATCTTAAGCAATTCTTTTGGCAAGAAAACATGCAATATATTAAGCGCAATACCCATATCAAAAAGTACACTGTTAAAAGGCCTTGTAAAACCAGAAGGTTCTATATAAGTATGTATGTCAAAAAAAATCGTTGCTACATACTTATTGACCTCTAGATCACCTTTTGACATGCCTTTAAGATCTATGGATCCCATGAGAGCTACATAGTCCGCAATTTGTTGTAAAATACGATCTGGAGTACCGCTTAAAACCGTTTGCAATTGAAGTAAAATGTCTTTTTTGTATTTTTCAAAATTTTTTTCTGCATCAACTTTAGCGCCTGTTGCAGCCTTTTCAAAATCAACCTTTGCTGCTTTAGTGACAG
Organism: uncultured Pseudomonadota bacterium; assembly: GCA_964440325.1. Lineage (GTDB taxonomy): Bacteria > Babelota > Babeliae > Babelales > Vermiphilaceae > CAYTRW01. The sequence goes on along the minus strand of CAYTRW010000004.1, from coordinate 537 downwards.
TATCAGCATCGCCATAATTGTTAAACATAAAGTATAAATTTTGAGCGATTTTCAGGCCTTTTTTAAGATTGCCAATTATATTTTGCTTTGCTTGTTCAACTATTGATGCACCTTCAGCTCCACCTGCTACAAGCGCTAATAAAAAGAGGGCCTGCCCACCAACTGCTACTTCTATTTTTGTACTCATGCCATAATCAGACACAATCATGGTATTTACAGCACTCAAAAGATCTTTTGACGTTTTTGCTGTGGTGTATGATTGAATAAAATCTACAATATGATCAACTTTCTCTGCCAAAAGATCATATCTTGTTTTTGCAAACAAAATAGCCTGATACACCTGATTTTTTTCTTTTTGATCCATTCTTGATAAATTATTGGCTACTTCCATCATTTTAACCGCTGTCTCAACTACTGTAGGATCAATATCTGCATACAAAGTCTCAAGCATTTGTTTGACCAATTCTGGATAATCGTATGGTTTTATATACCGATCTTGCATGCACTGCGCGTACGCACGAGCAAACGCAAACTGAA
>CAYTRW010000003.1:2923-92252 GCA_964440325.1 uncultured Pseudomonadota bacterium | reverse complement strand
CTGTATGTCTTGCAGTCAAGCTCCCTTTTACTTTTACGCTCTACCGACGATTTCTATTCGTCATGAGGGAACCTTTGAACGCCTCCGTTACTTTTTAGGAGGCGACCACCCCAGTCAAACTACCCACCAGACACTGTCTTCTATCCGGATCACGGACTAGAGTTAGACTTTCAAATGGATTAGGGCGGTATTTCAACGACGGCTCCATTGCAGCTAGCGCCACAACATCATAGCCTCCCGCCTATCCTACACAAATCAATCCAAAAATCAATGCCAAGCTATAGTAAAGGTGCACGGGGTCTTTCCGTCCTTCCGCGGGTAGCCGGCATTTTCACCGGCACTACAAATTCACTGAGTTTACCATCAAGACAACACCCAACTCGTTACGCCATTCATGCGCGTCGGAATTTACCCGACAAGGTACTTCGCTACCTTAGGACCGTCATAGTTACGGCCGCCGTTTACCGGGGCTTCAGTTCGGAGCTTTGCCTTACGGCTAACCCCTCCCATTAACCTTCCGGCACTGGGCAGGCGTCAGACTCTATACTTCCTCTTACGAGTTCGCAGAGCCTTGTGTTTTTGTTAAACAGTCGGTTGGATCACTTTATTGAAACCCACCATTGCTTAGGTAGATGATTTCTACTTCACAATGTGGGCACCCCTTTTCCCGAAGTTACGGGGCCAGATTGCCGAGTTCCTTAATGATAATTATCTCAACGCCTGAGTATTCTCTACTCATCTACCTGTGTCAGTTTGCGGTACGATCGCTATATTAGCTCGTTAGAAGCTTTTCTTGTCAGCGTGGGATCTGTCGAACATATCTCTCATTTTAAGATTGACATGCCCATAACACCTCAGAATTAATGATCTTACGGATTTGCCTATAAGATCTTCCTACATGCTTAGCTTGGCATCCATTCACCAAGTCAACATACCCTCCTGCGTCACTCCGTCACTCAAACGCCATATAGCGGTGCAGGAATATTTAGCCTGCTTCTCATCACCTACTCCAATTGGCCTCGGCTTAGAGTATCGACTAACCCTGAGTGGATAAACCGTTCTCACGGAAACCTTAGATTTACGGCGAACAGGAATTTCACCTGTTTTCTCGTTACTTATACCAACATATTCACTTCCTTGATCCACACATCTGTCTTTTCAGTCAAACTCGTATCTATCAAGGAACGCTCCTCTACCTTCATATCAAAAGATATGAATCATAACTTCGGTGATTTGTTTAAGCCCCGTTTATTCTTCAGCGCAAAAACACTTGACCAGTGAGCTATTACGCTTTCTTTAAAGGATGGCTGCTTCTAAGCCAACCTCCTGGCTGTCTGTGCATTTTCACTTCTTTTACCACTTAACAAATACTTAGGGACCTTAGTTGATGATCTGGGTTGTTTCCCTCTCGACCACGAAGATTATCCCTCGTAGTCTGACTCCTGCTTTCAAAAATAACAACATTCAGAGTTAGTAAAAATCCGGTAAGCTCGCGCCCCCAAAATTTTAACTGTGCTTTACCGCCATTATTCATCCAACAAGGCTATACTTAAATATATTTCGAGGAGAACCAGCTATTTCCTAGTTTGATTAGCCTTTCACTCCTATCCACACCTCATCCGAGCAGTTTTCAACCCACACCGGTTCGGGCCTCCATCTCGTCTTACCGAGACTTCACCCTGGACATGGATAGCTCACTAGGTTTCGGGTCTATCCCATATTACTAACGCCCTATTCAGACTCGCTTTCGCTACGGCTCCGTTCTTTCAAAACTTAACCTTGCAATATAAGATAACTCGTTGGCTCATTATGCAAAAGGTACATGGTTGTACATACGTATATCGTACTTCCATCGCTTATAAACATTTGGTTTCAGATTCTATTTCACTCCCCTCCCGGGGTTCTTTTCACCTTTCCCTCACGGTACTTGTTCACTATCGGTCATCAAGTAGTATTTAGCCTTACCCAATGGTCTGGGCAGATTCCCACAAAATTACACGTGCTCTGTGGTACTCGAGAACATATATATTGACCAATTTATACTTATGCATACGAGGCTGTCACTCTCTTTGGCTGTCCTTTCCAGAACAATTCTGCTAGCATAGACTGATTCAATTTCAAAAACTGTACTTTTTGAGCTATATACCTCACAACCCCTTTACTACAACGCGCACAGGCTATCACATAGTAAAGGTTTAGGCTTTTCCCCATTCGCTCACCACTACTAAGGGAATCACTTCGTTTTCTTTTCCTGGCGTTACTTAGATGGTTCAGTTCACGCCGTTCGCTCTCTTACCCTATATATTCAGGCAAGAGTGCTCTGATTTTTTCAGAGCGGGTTTCCCCATTCGGACATTCTCGGATCACAGCTTGATTGACAACTCCCCGAGACTTACAGCAGTCTTCCACTTCCTTCATCGCCTCTTGATGCCAAGGCATCCACCAAATGCTCTTTTCAATTAACCTACAAATTTCGGCTACCTTGCGTCAAATACTTATCTACAAAAATTTCAAAGATCACAAATTTTTTAACATTCGCTACTCACCAAATACACACATATTTATAACACACAAAAAACCTTTAAACAAGCGATTTTCTTAAAAAATCTTAACAACTTAACCATTGTTAAAGCCAGTCAAATTACATGGTGGAGATGAGCGGATTCGAACCGCTGACCTTCCGCGTGCAAAGCGGGCGCTCTACCAACTGAGCTACATCCCCTTACAACATCCTTGTCTTTCTTGACCCACACTTTAATGGTGGGCCTAAGTCGACTCGAACGACTGACCTCCCCGTTATCAGCGGGGTGCTCTAACCAACTGAGCTATAGGCCCGCAGATAAGAAGTAATCTTCTTGACCGCTTAGCGGAATTTAAAGGCACCAAACATGCCCTGTAACTAGACTAAACACACCTTGTGTTTAAATATCTCCCTCGAAAGGAGGTGATCCAGCCGCAGGTTCTCCTACGGCTACCTTGTTACGACTTAACCCCAGTCATCATCCATACCTTAGATGCCCGCCTCCTTTTCAGGTTAGCTAAGACAGCTTCGGGTACAAACAACTTCCATGGTGTGACGGGCGGTGTGTACAAGGTCCGGGAACGTATTCACCGCGCCGTTCTGATGCGCGATTACTAGCGATTTCAACTTCATGGGGTCGAGTTGCAGACCCCAATCCGAACTTAGATCGGCTTTGAAGGATTTGCTCATCCTTGCGGAATTGCTGCCCGTTGTGCCGACCATTGTAACACGTGTGTTGCCCTGGGTATAAGGGCCATGCGGACTTGACGTCATCCCCACCTTCCTCCTGGTTTCCCAGGCAGTCCCATCAGAGTGCCCCGTAAAGGTTGCAACTGACAGCAAGGGTTGCGCTCGTTAAAGGACTAAACCCAACATCTCACGACACGAGCTGACGACAGCCATGCAACACCTGTGTACACGTCTAGACAAAAGCCTAGAAGATCATATTTCTATGACGGTCATGTACATGTCAAACCCAGGTAAGGTTCCTCGCGTAGTATCGAATTAAACCACATGTTCCACCGCTTGTGCGGACCCCCGTCAATTTCTTTAAGTTTTAGTCTTGCGACCGTAATCCCCAGGCGAATCACTTAACGCGTTAGCTTTGACACTAATCCAGCAAGCTGGACTAACGTCTAGTGATCATCGTTTACAGCGTGGACTACCAGGGTATCTAATCCTGTTTGCTCCCCACGCTTTCGTGTTTCAACGTCTGGAATGAGCCAAGAAGCTGCTTTCGCCATCGGTGTTCCTCCCGAGATCTACGCATTTTACCGCTACTCCGGGAATTCCACTTCTCTCTCTCACCCTCTAGCATACCAGTTTCTACCGCTGACCTTCGGTTAAGCCGAAGAATTAAACAATAGACTTAATACGCCGTCTACACACCCTTTACGCCCAATAATTCCGAATAACGCTTGCACTCCTCGTATTACCGCGGCTGCTGGCACGAAATTAGCCAGTGCTTTCTCTAGCGCTACCGTCATTTCTCACTTATATTACCAGTGAGCTTTTCTTCACGCTTAACAGGAGTTTACAATCCGAAGACCGTCATCCTCCACGCGGCATTGCTGCGTCAGGCTTTCGCCCATTGCGCAATATTCCCCACTGCTGCCTCCCGTAGGAGTCTGGACCGTTTCTCAGTTCCAATGTGACCGTTCACCCTCTCAGGCCGGTTAACCATCATCGCCTTGGTAGGCCATTACCCTACCAACTAGCTAATAGTCCGCGAGCTCATCCTTTAGCGGCAGCATAAAAGCCACCTTTCCCCCGAAGGGCGTATGCAGTATTATCTCCAGTTTCCCGAAGGTATTCCTCACTAAAGGGCAGATTCTCACGTGTTACTCACCCGTCCGCCGCTGTACTCATTCCCGAAGGAACTTTCTCGCTCGACTTGCATGTGTTAGGCATGCCGCCAGCGTTCATTCTGAGCCAGAATCAAACTCTTCATTTCAAAAATTACGATCTATTTACAAGACATGTTTGCTTGGTGCTAAATTTGTGTATTTCAAAGATCTTTTTTTCGTTTCGCTTGAACCGTTTCGTTCAAGAGATGGTAATATTGTAACTCTGTTTATAATGAAGTCAACACTTTTTATAAAATTTTTTAAAAATTTTTTTCCTCTATCAGAATTGCACCCCTTTTTGGTGTTTAAAATGGTCACAAATTGATGTTTTAATTAATAGCCAATTAGCTAAGAATATTGCTCAAAACGCTCTCTGGGTCGCCATATACGCAAACATTGTTGTTTGTATGTCAGGCTTATGATACGCTAAAGATACTTATTATAGTAATATCTTTTGCAGAGTCTCTCTTTTTTTGGAATATATATGTTATATGATGAATTATATGAAAAAATGAGATCAGTTCATCCTGATTTTCAGACAATAATTGCTTACTGGGAACGATCTACCTTTGATGATCGCTTTACTGAGCTTGAGCAAATCTCCCTGCAAGAATCCTTTTGGCAAAATCAAAATCAAGCAACTATTCTCAAAGAACTGCAACAACTCCGCGTACGACGCAATGAATACTACGGAATACTAAAATCTCGTCAAGAGCTCATTGACCTTTTAGAGCTTTTTAAAGATGACGAAATAGAGCTTGAAAAAATAGCCCCTGACATTAATGATCTTATCTCTCATATTAAACAGTTTAAAATAGCACTCCTCCTTGACGACCCCCATGATCAAGAAAGTTGTTTTGTATATTTAAACTCTGGAGCTGGCGGAACAGAATCCCAAGACTGGACCGATATGCTTCTCCGTATGTATGTTCGATTTTGTGAAAAAAATCGCTTAAGTGCAAAAATTGTTGACTACCAAGCCGGAGAAGAAGCCGGCATTAAATCTGCCACCTTATTTGTACGAGGAACAAACCCATACGGCCTCCTTAAAAGTGAGCACGGCATTCATAGATTAGTGCGCATATCCCCTTTTGATTCTAACAAAAGAAGGCACACCTCCTTTTCTGGCGTCCTTGTTGTTCCTGAAATGCCAGAAATTGAAGTATCCATAGATCCAAACGACCTTCGTATTGATACGTATCGCGCAGGAGGTGCTGGCGGGCAACATGTAAACAAAACAGATTCTGCTGTGCGCATAACTCATATTCCCACAAATATTGTAGTGCAATGTCAAAATGAACGATCTCAGCTGCAAAATAAAGAAACTGCTATGAAAATGCTTCAAGCTCGCCTAGCACAGAAAATGGAACAGGAACGAGAAGAGAAACTAAAAGGTTCTATTGTAAAAAAGAAAATCGAATGGGGATCACAAATACGTTCATATGTGCTTCATCCTTATAAAATGGTAAAGGATCATCGCACAGACTTTGAATCTCCACAACCAGAACTTGTTTTGGATGGTGAATTAACCGGATTTATAGAAGCATATCTTATATGGAATGCAAATAATTAAAAAACAAAAAGGGCATAAAAGAAGAGGCTTTTCTTCTTTTATGCCCAAAATTACAACAATTTAACGAGACTGCGCAACATACTCCGCACCAAGCTTTTCTAACGCTCCTCCAAACGCAATATTTGCATTAAGCATTTTTTCAAAAGCATCTAACCATATTGAAAGAGATTCTAAGGTTACTTTAATATTTGCAGCGATCAATGCTTTATTATCAGATTCAGCAAGCAACGCAACAGCCGCTGCGATTTCATCACATTTTTCTGCAAATTTAACCTCCAGGGTTTTTAACGCTAAACGTGTTAACATTGCAAACCCAGAAACCTCTTCATCAAGCTCCTCTCCGCCTTTTTCTAACGCATTATTAAGTTGCTTTGCCATATTATCAAGTTGTTTTTTATATTCATCAAACTTAATAACAGGATTTTCACAACACAAAGCCGATGAAACAAACATCACAGCAATCAATACTAATTTCTTCATATAACACCTTATTTGATACAATTTACCGTTTTTCACTTACCATGCTTTTAGCAACTCTTTTTTTAAAATACCACAACTCTTTTTTTTTAAAAACACCAATCATCAAAAGAGCACCTCTGAGCAAATCGATTGACTTTCAAATCTTTAACATGGCATGTTTGAATCACCAAATACAGAAGTTGAGAGGATATATGCAAAATGCAACCTGGCTAAAAAAAATAGTATTGCCTCAATGGCAGATTTTTTTTCTTGTTATCACCACAATACTTATTGCTGCAATTTCTGAATATGCACTCAAAACTCAACTCCCCCTTGAACAATGTCCTGGCTTGCGCCACGCAACCAAAGACATAATAAATGAATGGGGCACAGACCCTGCTATTGTACATGTTGGACTACAAGTTACACACATCTCCAAATTTAACGTGATTGATGATCGCTTTGTCTTTGAAGGAAAACTTTGGTTTTTATTTGATCCAGAAATAATTTCATTAGATACCATAAAACAGTTCTCTATTGAAAAGGGAACCATAACATACCAATCAACTCCAGAACTCAAAATGCTTGGCAATCTTTTATTTGCGGAAATTAATATTCGCATAAAAACAAACTCTGGACTCATTCATACTGCTTTCCCACTTGATAGTCATCGCATTTTTATTCATCTGATAAATACCAATACCTCTCCTCAAGAATTTCTTTTCCACGCAGACAACACGCAATTTATCATTGCCCCAGAAGTGCATGTTTCTGAATGGAAACCCGTGCGTCATTCCGTTGCAACCGGATATACACAAGCAATTCTTGATACCGATGACCAAAACAGAATGGTTTGCCACCCCAAAGTTCTTTTTTCTATCGATTTTAACCGAACAGGACTTCGTCACGTATTCATCATTCTTCTCCCTTTATTTCTTATATGCGCTATGGCAATGATGGCGATTGGTGCGCAAGAAGTACTGGGTGGAGAAAAAGCACTCGATATCGCACTTGCTAGCGCAGCTTCAATTATTGCTTATCGATTTGTAATCGAAAGCATGTCTCCACATGCAAGCACTTTTATGGTTGTTGATTATATTTTTACCTTTTTTTTGGTCATTTCTTGCGCACAGGCAATTTTTACCAAAATAACATATAAGGACAATCCTCTTCCTCCACTTGCCCTTTGGATTAGAGCTTTTATCTTAATGATATTATACGGACTCTTTATTGTTATATGGATTGGACTTCTTCTTGTATGGATTCCCTCTCAACATCCTACCGTTTCTTGCTTAAATACAACCTCTTTATATGACAAACAAGAAGCTATAAGTTCTGGGCATCTTTCTGAACAAAAAAACACTTCTTATGCTCTTGGATCAACGCTTGATTTATCTCGTTCTGATAAAAATTTTGGAAAACAAGTTAAGCAAGGCCTTATGCTCTGCTTTACACAAACATCAGTGCAAAAGAATGAAGAAATTCCTGAAATTCTTTTTTTAAACGATGAATCATTCCCTCTCAAAGCTGTCCATAATGTGAAAAAATTATACAAACAAGGAATCAATACGCTCCTTTGCTCCGTAGGGACTTCAACTTTACATGCATACCTTGATTTTGCAAAAGAAAAAGATATTGCAATCTTGTTTCCCATTACAGGCGCTTTAGAATTCCGTGATTCCAATTTAAAAAATCTCATTCACTATCGCGCTTCAAGCGCACAAGAAGGTGCGCTCATTACACGCTATGCGATAGAAAACCTTGGAACTGGACGTCTTTTGATTATAAAAGAAGAATCTCCTTTTGGAGTAAGCGCATACACTGGCGCCCAACAAATTCTTACTGAATTTGCTATTCCAACAGAATACATAACAACCTTAACCTATCCTAAAGGAAGTGTTAATTTTGATAGCATTATAAGCCATATCAAATCAAACAGCCCTGATAGCATTCTTTTTTTATCCTCAGCTCCTGCAACAGAAGAACTTATTCGACAACTGAGCATTGAACACCTTATTGGGAAAAAAATGCTCGGCACATCACAACTGCATAATCGCGCTTGCAAACAATTTTTAAAAGGGAAAGGACTCAAAATACTTATCAGCAGCGTTGTTCCAGATCCAACAACAAGCATGATCCCCATAGCACAAGAATTCAGGAATGCAGCATATGCAGCACACATACCTATTGATGCTCAAACTTTTGAGTCTTTTATTTGTGCAGATCTTTATATATACGCTAAAAATAATCTCCCTAAAAATCATACGCCTCAAGATCTTGTAAACTTTTTTGAAAATATGAAAGAGTATACGCATAAAGGCTTGCCATTACATTTTGATCCTACAACAAGAGAACTTTCAACAACACTTTGGCTTGATGAAAGCACGGCTGAATGGAAACCTTATGAAAAAATAATCATTATGCCATGAAAGAGATTGCAGTATGGAACAAAAAGAGCTTAAAACCCAAGAAGATCAAATTATTGAACACCATCCTTTTGTTCATTTTCTTGATAGAATAGTAATTCCACAATATCAAGTAATAGCTCTTTTTATTACTGCAATAAGCATGTTTATCATCTCCGATAAAGGATTAAAAAAACAGATACCTCTTGAACACTATCCTATTATAAAACCAATCACTGCTGAAAAACTTAATGAATGGGGCGGCGAACCCGCAACAATACAGGTAGGGTTTCAAATCAACAATGTCCCTAAATTTAAAATGCTAGAAGATGAGTTTTCTATTGTAGGAAACCTTTGGTTTTTATTTGATCCTGAACTGGTGTCAATAAACACCATTTCTCAATTTTCCTTTGAAAACCAAATTACTCTAGAAAAATCTGAACCCGAAGTTAAAATGATTAAAAACATGGTTCTTGCAGAATTTGATATACGACTCACATTCAACAGTGAACTCTCGCATCAATCATTCCCTTTAGATAATCACAGACTTTATCTTAATTTGGTCAACGAACACATATCTCCCAATGAAGCTTTGTTTAAATGCGATCAATCAGAATTTATCATTTCAAAACAAGTGTTCATACCCGAATGGGCATATAAAAATTTACAAGTATTTACTGGATATACAGAATATATTCTTGATACAAATGATACTCAAAAAAACGCCCTCCATCCTAAAGTTCTTTTTGCTATTGATTTTTATCGCGCTGGATTAAGACATGTTTTTATCATGCTTCTTCCGCTTTTTTTAATTTGTGCAGTAGGAATGATGTCAATTGGTGCCCAAAGAACTATTGGAGGAAAAGCTCTTGATATTAATGTTGCTGGCGCAGCTTCTATTATTGCGTACCGATTTGTAATAGAAAGCATGTCTCCAAAAGTAAGCTATTTAATGATCGCCGATCATATTTTTATTTTCTTTTTAATCTTTGCCTGCATTCAACTTATTTATAGTAAAATAACCTATCAACAACCTCCTCGCGCAACCTGGATTATCGCTCGCGGAATTCTTTTTTTCCTTTTTTATGTAGGTTTTATAATTTTATGGTTTTATCTTATTTTTATATGGGCTCCAAGAATAAAGACAGACAGCGCTCCTGATACCAAAGACATTACCCTTAATGTAAAAGAAACTTTTTATCCAGATTTTACGCTCAGCCCTGATGCAAAAAGAAGATCATTCTCTATAGGTCTTATCAATGATCTCTCTCGTGCCAATAGAGATTTTGGTCGTCAAATAAAAAATGGCATTAATACCGCTCTTGCATGGGAACAAAAAAATAATATCCTTCCGATAACCCTCGCTCTTCATACTGAAGACAACGAATCATCTCTTTCAAAAATAAATGATATTTTGAATAGCGCAAACACAAAATATTTATTTTGCTCTTTTGGAGAAAATCTTTTACCTATTTATATTAAGTTTATTGAAAAAGCTGATGGGTTTTTGCTGTTTCCTTTTTCAGGATCAAAACAAATCCGTAATAAAAATTTTAAAAAAGCCATTACCTTTAGAGCATCATACCTCCATCAAGGAGAAGCTCTCGCTCTTTATGCCGTACAAGAACTGCAGTCTCATAGAATATTTATTATGTATGAAGATTCTCCTTTTGGCATAGAATATTTTGAAGGATCAAAAAATGCATTTGAAAAACTAAATTTCCCAGAATCATCTATTGCTTCAATTTCTTACAATCAACATGATATCTCTTTTGAAAAACAAATTGAGAAGTTTAAAATAAGCGACATTGACACGGTTATCTTTTTTGCTTCAGGAAATTCTATCGTAGAATTTATCAACCAACTTGGAATCGAATACTTACTTGGAAAAAATCTTGTTGGGCCTTCACATATAAATCAGTCTCGATACAGTGCCATCCTTGCTCAAAAAGGTTTGGAGTTCACGACTTGCAATATTGTTCCAAACCCAAAAGACACACGAATCCAAATGGCAAAAGAGTTTCAAGATGCTATGAATCATTTTAACGCCCCTCATGGTGGAGCCATCGCATTTGAAGCATTTATTAACACCGAAATACTTTTACATATTTTAAACAAAATTGAAGGTGATATTACCGCAGAAAAAATAGTTCAGGTAGCTTCAACCTTTAAATCATATGACTTAAAAGGAATCACCCTTGATTTTAATCCAGAAACCAATCAACTTTCTCCTTTTGTATGGATTGAAACTCCAAGTGGCACATGGATAAAACATAAAATGACAACAACGTCTCCTGAAAATTCACAAAAACAATCCAATCCTCCTACTGAACAAAAATAATTTGATACATAGTAATGATTACACACAAAAAAGAGCGCTCTTTAAAAGCGCTCTTTTTTATAGCCTTATCAACTCTTTAATAAGAAATATATTTTTGATTATTTCATCTCAATCTTATCCACAACATTTTTTGTATTTTTTACCTGATCCACAAGGGCACTGCTCATTGCGTCCAACTTTATCTTCTTCTCGTTGAACTGTTTTGGGCACATCTTCTCCAGCCAATGATGGCGCAGATGAAATAGACATGTTTGCCATTTCTTCTTGACGCTCTTCTTCTAATTCTTCGGGATTAAATCGATCTAGATCAAGATGAAAAATACTTCCAACCACAAAAGCATTAATATTGTCCATCATATCCCTAAACATCGCAAAAGCTTCTCGCTTGTATTCTATAAGCGGATTTTTTTGCCCCCAACTACGCAAATTAATACCTTCTTTGAGATGGTCAAGATTAAGCATATGTTGCTTCCAAGCTTGATCAACTGTATTTAAAAGAAGCCATTTTTCAGCATTTTTTATTCTATCTTGATCTACTGTATTGCGGCTCGATTCATATTGTACCAATAAAAAATCAATGAGATCTTTTTCAAGCTGCTCACTATTTTTTTCATTGAATCCCGCCTGAAAGAACACATCTTGCTTGGTACCAGTCAATTGAGCAAGAGCTTCATACAACTCTTTGACATTTGCTGTATTTAACACTTTTTTAGGTGCATGAAATTCCATAGATCGTTGCACAACTTTAATAATAAAATCTCTAATTAATGCACTCATCTCTTCTGATCCTTCAAGCGCATCACAACGATACTGATACACAACAATACGCTGTTGATTCAGAACATCATCATATTCTAACAAGTGCTTGCGAATCTCAAAATTCTGCTTTTCTACCTTTTCTTGTGCTCGCTCAATAGTTCTTGATACAAAACGAGATTCTATTATTTCATCTTCTTTCATCCCAAACAGCTGCATTCTATTTTTAAGATTATCTCCTGCAAAAATACGAATCAAATCATCTTCGAATGAAATATAAAAACGAGACTCTCCAGGATCTCCTTGCCGACCTGAACGACCACGCAACTGATTATCAATACGCCTACTTTCATGCCGTTCTGTCCCCAAGATATAAAGACCGCCTGCTGCCAATGATTCTGGCGCAAGCTTAATATCTGTTCCACGACCCGCCATGTTTGTAGCAATGGTTACACGTCCTGGAAGGCCTGCCAATGAAATAATTTCTGCTTCACGCTCGTTTTGTTTTGCATTCAAAACTTCATGCGTTATGCCATTGCGTGAAAGCTCAGCACTTAACATTTCTGATGTCTCTACCGCAATGGTACCTATCAAAACAGGTTGCTGTTTTGCTTGTCTTTCTTTAACGTCTTCTACAATTGCTTTAAATTTTGCACGCTTGGTCAAAAAGATAAAATCTGGCTTATCTTGACGAACCATTGGTCTATTTGTAGGGATAGTTGTTACTTCAAGCTTGTAAATATTAAAAAATTCTTCTGCTTCTGTTGCTGCCGTACCCGTCATACCAGCAAGCTTTTCATATAATCGGAAAAAGTTTTGCAAGGTTATAGTTGCAAGCGTTTGCGATTCTTGTTCAACAGGAACACCTTCTTTTGCTTCTAGCGCTTGATGTAGCCCATCACTATATCGACGACCACCAAGTATTCGTCCCGTAAATTCATCAACAATCAACACTTCATTATTAATCACCACATAATCAACGTCACGCCTAAAAAGTCCATGCGCTCTCAAAGCTTGATTTACATGATGCAACAATTGCATGTGCTTTAAATCATACAAATTTGTTATACCAAAAGCATTTTCAACCGCATCCGTTCCCGTTTCTGTAAGACTTGCAATGCGATCTTTTTCATTTACTTCAAAATCAATACCACGCTGCAGACGAGCAACAACTTTATTTACTTGTACATATAAAGCACTACTGTCTTCTGCTGCACCGGAAATAATAAGTGGAGTTCGAGCTTCATCAATCAAAATAGAGTCAACTTCATCAACTATTGCAAAGTACAAAGGACGTTGCACAAAATCCTCTTTACGGAACTTCATATTATCGCGCAAATAGTCAAACCCAAGCTCATTGTTAGTTGCATACAAAATATCAGCCTGATACACATCTTTACGCTCTGCATCCGTCATATTATTTTGTAAGCACGCAACAGAAAGTCCCAGTGCATTAAAAACAGGCGCCATCCATTCAGAGTCACGTCGCGCCAAATAATCGTTAACGGTTACCAAATGAACCGCTTTTCCCGTAATAGCGTTTAAGTAGAGCGGCAATGTTGCGGTTAATGTTTTTCCTTCCCCGGTTCTCATTTCTGCAATGCCACCTTTATGGAGGATAATCCCACCAATAAGTTGCACATCAAAATGGCGCTGGCCAATAGTTCTGGATGCAGCCTCACGCACCACTGCAAAGGCTTCCGGCAAAAGTTCATCAAGCGAGCGGCCAGAAGCATATTGGACACGAAACTCTTTAGTCTTTTGCAAAAGCTGTTCAACAGAAAGCTGCTTAATTATTGGTTCAAACGCATTAATTTGATCCACAATACGACGAGCCTGCTTAATTTTGCGCTCATTTGCAGTCCCAATAATTTTTGCCAAAAGCTGCGCTATCATATATTGTTCCTTTACCTAAAATAAAACCTTTTTACTCATCCAGCATGGATAGCTTTGTTACAGAATAGCTAAACTATATTTCTATTTCCAGATCTTCAACCTAAATTACATCACACCAACTATATTATTTACACTTTTTTATACAAAAAAATAATTTACTAATAATACAATATGAAACCGCTACCCTTTTGACTCTTGTATATTTTTTGCTTAAAGTTAATTTACTCAGTACTTATTTTTATATTCATATTACTTAAATGGAGCACAATATGAAAAAAACAGCCTCTTTGTGCTTTCTATTTGCAATAACAGCGAGTTTGAATTCTTCAACAACAACCTCTCATGTTAGCCCCCAGGCAACTAATTCTACCTCTACAGAATCGCGCCCTGCTAAAAAATCTTGGTCTCGCCTCAAATGCTTTGCAATTGGATCTGTTTTTGTTTCGGCAACTGTAGCTGCAACTTATTACTATAAAGACTACATAAAAGGAATTGTTCCTTTTATTCAAAAACTATATGCACCTCAAATAGTTACTCTTTCAGATCAAGACCAAACCGCTAAGCAACTATTAACCCAAAGTGAACATCTCACACAATTGAGAAATAATTATCAAAGCGCCCTAGCAATCCTTGAAGCATTAAGAGAGTTATTAAAAAAAGAGACAGAGCGCAAAAAGAAAGCTCAGTTTTATAGAGATAGAGACATAGATTATTGGCGCAATCATACATCAATTGAAAATAATATACATGCTCTAACTTTAAAGATAAATACTCAAGTTTTACATGTTAAAAGTTTAAAAATCGAGTTGGATGAATTTACTAAAAAGAGCTTAAAATAATATTATAGATGATATTATACAAAAATAATTTACTAATAATACAATATAAAGCTGCTGTCCTTTTGACACTTGTATATTTTTTGTTTAAAGTTAATTTACTCGGTACTTATTTTTATATTTATATTATTTAAATGGAGCGCACTATGAAAAAAATAACATTGCTGTATTTTCTATTTGCAATAACGGTAGCGCTAGGTTCTTCAGCAATAAATGCGTCCACCCCAATATCGCGCCCCGCTAAAAAGCTTAAACGCTTTGCAATTGGATCTGTTCTTGCTTCGGCAACTGTAGCTGCAACTTATTATTACAAAGACTACATAAAAGGAATTCTTCCTTTGCTTCATAATTTACGCTGCGAATGCATTAAATATATTGTAGATACAATTGATTTTACACAAGAAGAAAAAGATCAAATCACTCAAAAACGTCTTGATCTTCTTAAGAAATATGAAGACGACTTACAAAATTTAAGAGAAAAATTTTTTGAAGTATTTGAAGCTCAAAGAACTCAGGCCTTAGAAGACCTTAAGCTAAAATGGAGCGATCTAAAGAAGTCATTTTATGATCAGTCTTTAGAAGAACTTAATACCAAGCTTGAAAGTATTACTGAAACAATTGGTGAATGTTCTAATAAAGGGGCCTTACAAAAAGAAACTGTACAAGAACTCTTAACCCAAGTTAAAACATTGCAGGAGCAGATTGGAAAATGCGCACTCAATGATGAAGTCACTCAGAAAATACAAACTCAAAATGAAGCTTTACAGACGCTAAGCAATCTTGCAACGCCACTTCAAGCTCAAATTGTTGCCCTACAAGAAACAATTGCAAATTTAGAAACACCTAAACCAACAACTGCTCTGTTATCTGATCTTTTAGCAAGAATTACAAATGCTAGCATTCCTGTCGCGCAAGAACTAAAAACCTTTACCCAAGAAACAATTGTTCCTTTTGTGGCTAGAGAAACAGATAAAGTTATTAACAATCCGGAAAACGTTGGAAAATTAAATTTCAATCCTGAATACCAAGGATACGATTTTTCCCCATTAGGTTAAAGTAAATACCCTTTAATTGGAGTATAAAAAGACCTTACAACTTATTTGAAATGGATTTGTACATGAATAATTTTAATAAAAAGAATATTTTTTTAACATTATTATGTGGAATTATTACCCTTCAAAGCTCAATGATTGAAGCTTCTGTCAAATCTTCTAAAAAAAAGATAGTAAAAGTAGCTTCTATTTTTACTATTGGAGGTCTTTTGGCTGCAGCAGGATGGTATCATAAAGAATATCTTGGCGCGCTCACAACACATTTTATAGGTAAAGACATAGTCTCTCATGAACAAAAAAATGTAGCCTCTCATGAAAAACCGACTCCTTTACCAAACTCTAATCAGTTGCCAGATATAACTGGAGAAGGCCTTGTATCTAAAGACCCAAAAGAAACAGATTTTCTTGATTCTCTTTCTTTGAAATACTACAATTCTCTAGAAATGCTCGAAGCTAC
Organism: uncultured Pseudomonadota bacterium; assembly: GCA_964440325.1. Classification (GTDB taxonomy): domain Bacteria; phylum Babelota; class Babeliae; order Babelales; family Vermiphilaceae; genus CAYTRW01. The sequence goes on along the minus strand of CAYTRW010000003.1, from coordinate 76,109 downwards.
TTTGATTGCTTTTGCAAAATCCCTCGCGCATCAAGTAAATGAGCAACTCAACTCAGTATGCCCAGAAGAATAATCATATAATTTGATTACATTAAAAAAGGCTCCGTTTTTAAGGAGCCTTTTTTAATGTTAAAAGAAACTTTACCACCCGTTTGGATCATGCTTTTGCTTGTTTCTTAAAAATGTTGGAATATCAAGGGAAGAAGATGAACTATCTTGATATTGCTGCATTGATTCAGAATTTATCGTTCCCTTTTGATACCCAGAATATTCTGATGCGATTGCACGATCATACGCTGTTGGTAACGGTTGATGCACAGATGAGGCTGCCTGTTGATTGCTTTGTTCATTTTTTGCAACACGCTCAATAGAAACATGCTCATCTTTTTTGGCAACCCCTATTCCACTTACGATCTGAATTGGTTGTTCTTGCACTTGAGCCTGCACCGCTTTTTGCACACTCTTTTCAAACCCTGTTGCAATAAGCGTTATCATTACTTCATCTTTCATATTTTCATCAATAACTGAACCAAGAATGATATTGGCATCTTCATGAGCCAGTTCATGAACCAATGATGCTGCACGGCTTATTTCATGCAGGCTTAAATTGCTTCCACCCGTGATGTTAAGCAATACTGCTTGAGCACCTTCTATGCTTACGTTCTCAAACAATGGAGAAGATATTGCTTGCAATGCCGCTTCTTCTGCTCGATTGGCACCTGAAGCTCTTCCTGTGCCCATAACTGCAAGCCCTCGATTTTTCATAATAGCGCGCACATCGGCATAATCTACATTAATATGCCCTGGCTTTGTAATAATCTCTGAAATACCTCGAACTGATTGACAAACAACATTGTTGATCATACCAAATGCATCAATCATAGAAACGCGCTGATCAACCACATCTAACAATTTTTGATTAGGAATAACAATAAGAGTATCAACAGCCGTTTTTAGCGTATCAATCATACTTTGTGCAACTAAATCACGGCGTTTGCCTTCAAACGTAAATGGCTTAGTCACCACAACCACGCATAAAATGTTTCGCTCTTTTAATGCTTTTGCTATAACCGGAAGGGCTCCAGAGCCGGTTCCGCCGCCACCGCCACCAATCAAAAAAACGATGTCTGCTGCTCCAATAGCCTCTAACACTTTTTCAAGGTCTTCTTCTATCGCACGTTTTCCCGTTTCTGGATTTGCTCCCGAACCTTGCCCTTTGGTTGATTTTATCCCAACTTGAACCTTATACTGCGCCTTTGACAACCCAAGCGCTTGAATATCAGTATTAACCGCAACAAATTCGGCTCCAGAAAATCCTGAATCTATAATATAGTTTAAAATATTGCCTCCTGCACCACCAAGTCCTACAACTTTGATAGACACTACAGGATCATGCTGATTTACTGATTCGTGGCTTAAAATAATCATCGCTCTCCTTCCTGATGAACGGTTAAAATAGATCAGACATCCATGCCTTCATGCGATCAAGAACACGCGTTGTAATACCTGATGCATGCGCACCTTTTTCTTCATTTTTTTTCTTCATACGATACAATAACAACCCATATCCCGTTGCATATAACGGTTGCTGTAATGATTCTGGAAGATCAAATTCAATAAGAGGCTTGCCAATTCGAACCGGTATCCCAAAAATATGCTCAGCAAGCTCACGAATTCCCTTAAGCAATGAACCTCCACCAGTCAGTACCAATCCTGTACTCATATATTGCTCAAGACCCTGTCTTTCTATTTCTTGTTTGATAAGCTCCAATATTTCTTCAGCGCGTGGTTGCACTATACGATTAATATCCGTTGCAAAAATTACCTGCTTATCGTATCCCTGCACCAATTCAATTTCTACAAAAGAGTCTTTTTTTATTAATGGCGAGAAAGCGATTGCATGTTCTTTTTTTATACGCTCTGCATCGGAAATAGTGGTACGCAAGCCTACTGCCAAATCATGAGTAATATGATTCCCTGCAACGGGAAGTACACGTGTATGACGAATACTATTACCACAATAAATTGCCAAATCAGATGTCCCTCCACCTATATCAAGCATTGCAACTCCAAGCGCTTTTTCATCAGCACTTAATACGGCATGAGCAGATGCAACAGGCTCAAGAACAATATCTTGCACCGCAATACCCGCTTGTTGACAACTTACCACGATATCTTGCACCGAAGAAACTGATCCAATAATAAGATGCGCAACAACTTCAAGACGTACCCCATGCATCCCAATCGGATTTTCAACCCGTTTTTTACCGTCAATCACAAAATATTGCGCAAGCGCATGCAAAAGTTGATCACCTTCTTGAAGCGGTACTGCTTGAGCAGCAGCAAGCGCTTCTTGCACATCAATTGGACGAATTATTCCTTTTTTGAGCGGAATAACTCCTTGTGAATTTAAAGATCGTATGTGATTACCTGCAATACCAACAGCAGCACTCTCAATAGAAACTCCCGCCATTAATTCTGCTTCTTTAACTGCTGTTTTTATGGCATGCACCGTTTTACCAATATCCACAACAATACCTTTTGCCATACCCATAGAAGGAGATTTCCCTACACCAATCAATTCAAGGTGTTGTGAATCAAGAACTCGCGCAATGAGCACACATACCTTCGTTGTACCAATATCTATTGCTGCAATACAGTTATGCGTTGACAATAAAGCCATCAAAACCCCCTTCCTTATCAGCATAAAGTACAATCTGTTTTTCAAACCGAATATCACACAACTGATATCGTTTCTTTTTCTTTTTTTTGACCTTTTCTGCCAAAAAAATCCGATACAACATCCTGCATTCACGCATCAATTTTTCATCGGGAACCTTGCTTCCAGAACAACGAATAATCCATTCTGGCATATCTGCAACAAACAGGCGTATATCAGTTTTATCTTTCCATACAAATTTAATGTCTTCATGTATCAAAAAATGTTGAAAATTTTTAATCATTTCAAACTCTGATACAGGCAATGTTTTTTCTTTTTCAAAAGAAACAAAAGTAACCTGCGGAATATCTTTCCAGCGCCATATTTGATACCAAGAACACGGAATAATGGTATTATTTGCAAGCAAAAGATATTCTTTATTTACTAAAAAAAGAGGATCTGCAACATCAACGGATAATTCTATACCGGTATGTTGATATACGATATCAATACCAGATAAATAGGGGCATTCTGATCGAAGATAAGAAACAAAACTTGTAAAAGAAGACATGCTTTCTTTTTTACAAAAAGACTCTATATGCAATTTGCATACATCAGCAACCCATGAAGGAACAATAACATTAATAGTCTCGGGATACACATATCCACGCACAACACGCATGACACGCATTGCACCATACAAAAATAAAACGCACCAAACACTCCCTAAAATGTGTCTAGTACGTATCGCAATGGTAATACGCCCTAACATCCCCTAACCCTTTGTTTTTTATCCTATCGATATCACACGATAAGTTGAGCACAAAAAGCAAGTATATGTTTTATTTCAAAAATGCTCGCACAAAAATCCATAATGAATTTCCTGTAAAAACCCCAGACCAAAAGGAAATTCCCGCATCCTTTTGTTTTGAATGCACCGCACAAAATCCACCCGCTATAAGCATTAAAGAAGTTGCAACAGGCATCAAAAGCCCTCCTAACACTAATCCTGGATTTATTTTTATGCGTCTTAAAAACCATCCATACACTGCACCTAGCGCTAAAAGCCGCACATCAAAATAGCGCGCATTAATTAACAATTGTCTGGATTGCGCTTTATATGCAAACAGATGCCCTGATCCCAACGGCCATGCCGTAAGTAAATGATAAAATACAAACCCAATTATTATGGAACTTGCAAGCAAACCAAGCAGTTGATATTTTCTGACTTTTTTTAAATCAACACCACAAAGCACCCCAACTTTTTTCCCGCATAAAAAATCAACCATCATACCACCGGCCAATTCAACCGTTGCTGCAATAAATACAATATGCACGTCATTAACAAAAAAAAGAAGCATAGCAGGAACCATTACAAATGTTGCAAACCTTCCAAGATATGCAAGCCCTACTTTCCCTGCAATAACAGTCATTTGATACGAGCAAATTAACGTTGCACCAATAAGATATAAAATGACATACCATGCAAATTCAAAGAACAAGAACACTCCAAAAAAGAGTGTTATAACAAATAAAAAAAATGGAATGTTTTTAAAAACAATCATAGAAAAAAGATCTTTTGCTGCAGAAAAAAAATGTTTTTTTGCACGCGCTTGTATTCCACAGAATGATTGTTTGATAACCGCAAAAAGATCTACCCCTGCTCCAACAAGAACTATGCCACTACAAAAAGCCATCGAAACTTCCATAAAAGATAAGTCAGAAAAAAACGCAGTCGCACACGGATCAACAAACAGTATCCGAGAACAAACTCCTACTAATAACGGAAGAGCTATCACGTGCCCCGTAACATATCCTATTGCCAACAACATTGGAGCAATATCAAGATCAATCACTAACGCAGGAATAGTAAAAATACCACAAGCATGCTTTTGCGTAATAGAAATCACAGATAAAACTGAAGACGATATCATCTCTAATCCAGAAGATACAATTGCAATCCCCCATGAAACAAAGCATCCCAAAGAAAGTTTGCGCGCATGCAATTCTTGATCCTGCTTTGCTATCATACTTCCTACCAATTGTGCAATCGGAAAAGAAAGATCTTTTTGCAAAAGCAATGAAGAAGAAACAACATCACTCATCCAAAAAGCAAGCAATCCAGAAGAAAGCGTTAAAAAAGAGAGTGTGGTACTAAAAAAAAGAGGGTGTAAAAGCCACTCATTAAAAAGAATAGGATTTAAAAAATAAAGGGTAGGAAATGAAAATCCACAAGCCGTTGCCATAATTCCTCCAACGGAACCTGCAACAACCGGCAATACAATATCTTCTTGCAGCAATGATTTCTTTAAAAATTTTGAAATAACCAAAAGAAGGAGCACTAACGTTGGGGCAATCCATGGCCCAATAGGCGTAGCCATAGAAATATAGCTCATCACCGTGGTTGAAAAAAAGGACAAAAGTAGACTTAGGAGCACAGTTGATAGCGCCATATACATTCCATCGGTTAGAATATTTATTCATGCACAGCGTTAGTGTAATAAATTTTCAACAAGAGTTCGATTATAAAAAAAAAGAGAGCGCTATTCAAGCACTCTCTTTAACAAAAAACAGGGTAAAAAATTATTCTTGTACTAAATCTGGAATAGACCTACCACTATTTTTTTGTAATTCTGCTAAAAACTGCTCCGAAGACATAAGAACAACGCCCTGCTTTTTCCACGCATCAATTTTTTGTTGTCGTGCTTCTTCTGTATCATTTAAAAAGGCAATCGCATCATCTATTGCAACAAGAGTAACATTAGTTACGCCCTGCTCTTTTAAATATTCAGCAATTTCACACAAAGACGCATCTACGCAAAAATCTCCTGCTACTCCTGTTACAGGAACAAGAACAGAGCGCTTTGGATCTTTTTTTGCCAATTGCACAAGATCTTCTACCAGATTTTTGGACGATTTATTGGTTGTTATTTCGCCAGACAATGGTTTTTGATTTTTTCTGTCTAGTTTTACCGCAGCCAAATACTCTTTACCCAACCCAAAATATCGGGCTTTTGATGCACCAAATTGTTCGTGAAGAGAATCTTCTCCTTTAACATATATACGCGCATCTTTAGGTATCAATAAGTCTGATACAAAAAGCTGCCCTTGAGTTCCTTTTACACAATGTTTTGGAAATTTGCATGGTGAATTATTGCAGGATCCTTCTACTCCTATAAAACTTTTATGATTATCAGAGTGATGATCCATACTCAACCAAACAGTATCACTTGCGTTAAAAATACTATTCATAACACCAACACGTTGTCGATTAAAAGAAGGAACCGATAATGTAGCATCACTATAAACACTTTTTTTATCAGAAAAGTCTTTTTGAGGATCTATGCCAATTGAAACAACAAGAGGATGATCAAACTTGCGCAATTGATGCGCTGTCAAAAAGCATAAACCTAAGCCCATAACAGAATGCACAGCCCCTTTTATCTCAGCAAAAATACTTAAAAAAATAATACTAAAAATGAGTTTATGTATTTGCATAAAAAATCCATTTTAAAATAACACGCACAATATACGACACAACTTAATTGACTACTGATCTTTAAAAGCACCATTTAAAACAAATCTTAAATAATCACTTATTTTATAAAGCGGCACTTGTCATCCCAGGAATAGATGATCCAGACAGGAGATGCATATGTAAATGAAAAACAGTTTGCCCTGCTTGTTTGCCATTGTTGATAACAAGCCGAAAAGAGTCAATTTGCTTTTGAGTAGCAATTTTTTGAGCCATTTTTATCATTTGGCTTACAATATCATATTCGTGATTTTGCCCCAGAGAAGAAATCGTTGGAATATGCATTTTGCTTACAATAAGATAATGAATAGGAGCTTTTGGAGCGATATCTTGGATAACAATGCAAAAATCATTAGAATCTATAAAAGAAGCAGGTAACAAACCCTGCACAATTTTGCAAAAAACACAGGCATCATTCATACGTACAGCCCCTACAAAGACAAAAAGCCTGGTGCCGGGAGTCGGACTTGAACCGACACGGTGTTACCACCGCGAGATTTTGAGTCTCGTGCGTCTGCCATTTCGCCACCCCGGCGTTATAATGACGGGATAAAGGTAACAAACAAACCACTTTTCGTCAATCAAAAAGGAAATTTATTTTTTTTTGTTCTTTTTGAAAAAGGCATAAAAAAACGATTTGTAAACTACATTTTTAATGGTATACTATAATAGTCTCAAAAAAGCATCTGCTCAGGAGAAAAATAGACTAATCATATGTTTTACCCCCCCAAAAGAGATTAATAAGATTCCATAATAATGGTATCTGCTCTTTTTTAATATAAAGTGTCACTATTATGGAAAATTTCTCACTATTTGGTTTGCCCCAAGGGCTTGTTCAGTCCCTTAAAGCAATGAATTTTGTTACCCCAACCCCTATCCAAGCGCAAACAATTCCTCTTGCACTTGAAGGGAAAGACATTCTAGGATCCGCTCAGACCGGAACCGGAAAAACAGGAGCTTACACAATCCCTATGCTTACGCATTTGATGGCTCATCCTTCTGCGCATGCTCTTATTTTGACTCCAACCCGCGAACTTGCAGTCCAAGTTCTTGAAACGGTACATCAAATGACCGGCCGCAAAAGTGGCATTTATACTGCTCTTTTGATTGGCGGCGACCCTATGTTTAAACAGCTTAAACAGCTTAAGCATAATCCTCGTATTATTGTAGGAACTCCTGGTCGTATTAATGACCATTTAATGCGCGGCACGCTTTCTTTGCATAACACTCAATTTTTTGTGCTTGATGAAACAGATCGTATGCTTGATATGGGCTTTTCAGTACAACTTCAAAAAATCGCTCAGCACTTGCCAGAAAAACGCCAAACATTGATGTTTTCTGCGACAATGGCGCCTTCTATCGTAAAGATTGCACAAAAATACCTAAAAAATGAAGTTCGTATTGCAGTTGGCTCAACCACAACTCCTACAGAAAAAATTACTCAAGAAGTACTAAGAATTGCTGAACCAAAAAAATATGACACCTTGGTTGAACAACTTAATTTATATGCAGGTTCATGCATCGTTTTTGTAAAAACAAAATCAAGCACTGAAAAACTTGCTCATAAGCTCCGAGAACACGGCCATGAAGCCGATGCTATCCATGGAGATTTGCGTCAACGCAACCGCGAACGTGTTATCAAAGGATTTAGACACGGAAAATACAGAATTCTTGTTGCAACCGATATTGCCGCTCGTGGACTTGATATTCCTGACATTGAATGTGTTATCAATTATGACTTGCCACAATGCCCGGAAGACTTTATTCATCGAATAGGCAGAACAGGAAGAGCAGGAGCTGATGGTCGCGCTATAAGCTTGGTTACTTCTCAAGACAGCATGAAATGGAAAAGTATTTGTCGCTTAATCAATCCAAAAGATCAATCTGCTGCTGATGATGAAGCTGATCGTGCATTTGCACGCAACAATCGCCGCCGTGGAAATGGTGGAGGCTTTAGAGGAGGCAGAGGCAATGGCGGTGGCAACTTTAGAGGAAGATCTTTCTCAAGACGCAGAAATGACGACAATGCTGAACAATTTAACAATCATCATGAAAAACCTGAAGGTGGCTTTGCTAGCCGCTCTGATCGAGGCTCTCGCCGTCCATCAGATGATAATCAGGGCAACTTCCGCAACAAAGGGCCTCGTCGCTCCCGTTTTGGAAATGGTGGCAATAACAGTCACAACAGTGGAAGCAACAACAGATCTCGCAATTCTCATGGATCCAAGCCATCATCTCGCGATTCATGGTTTTAAAATCATCTAGTTTTTATATATAAATAAGTAAAACCCCCTTAATTGGGGGTTTTTTATACCTTTTTTTATTTGAGTTTTGCCTTTTTTAATCTTTTGTCTATACTAAATAAGCCTTTTATATGTGCCCGTAGCTCAGTTGGATAGAGCGACAGACTTCTAATCTGTAGGTCGCAGGTTCAAATCCTGCCGGGCACACCATTCTCCAAGTTTTTATTAACTCTTTTTTGATTAACCAAAATAATCCCCAAATTTTACAAATCCTTGCCTATAGCCACTTTTATATGATTACGATAAATTTTATAGCCATAGACCCTAAAAACAAATGCTCTTAATCAGAATAAACTATTTCTTGCCGCAATAGAGCGATTCTACGCTAGGCCGGCTACCTTATTATTATCTATGCCAAATTAATCAATTTATTGTCTAAAAACCCTCATTTTATGCCATTTTAGGCGTTTTCTTAAATCTGCCCCATGCAAAGTAAGAACTCTTTTGATTACTGCAACTATCAAAAAAAGCCCTCTACTCTATTAATTTGCATATCAACCCCTCTTAAACCTCGACCCACTGCGATTATTCTTTATTTAATACATATTTCCCCCCTTAAATCATATTTTGTTCTATTTAAACAATTATTTTTATACCTTTTTTACGACTTAGCCCTCTCAGAAGGCTTTTTAAGCCTCACAAATGCCATAAAAAGAATACAGAAAGAAAATATATAAAAAAAGAGCTATGTGAATATTGACAATAATCTAATTTAATTTATAATGAAAATAACTACCAGATAAAACGCGAGTCTGGTTAACAAATGGAAATAGTCGCGTAAGTATAATTGGAGGTATATTATGAACAAACATTTCATAACCTTAATGTTAACTCTTGGTTTTATCACTTCTTCAGTTCAAGCTTTACCTACTCTTAAAGGTTCTTGGCAAGCAACTAAAGATGCTTACAGCTACTCTTTGGGAAAAGCTAAAGACGTTTTAGCATACGGCATGGATAAGGGCGCAGTTCTTGTTGATGCAGTAAAAGCACATCCTGTAAAAACTGCTGCTATCGCTAGTGGTGCTCTTGTTGCTGGTGCTGGTGTTACTTATACTGTAAAAACAATTAAGAAAAGCATCAAAACAGCAAAAGAAACAAAACAAGCTCTAGAAGAAGCTCTTAAACAAAATCAAGGAAACGAACAAGAAATCGCTCAATTAAAAGCGGCTCTTGATCAAGTAAGAGCTGAACTTGCTAAAGCAAAAACAGCATGCATCGTTGCTCAAGCTGACGCTGCTAAAGTTGAAATAGCAAAACAAGCTCCTCGCACAAACACTGTTCGTCCAGCAGTTCGTCACAACGTAGTTCGTCGCAATACTGCTCGTCCAGTAGTACGTCGCAATACTGCTCGTCCAGCAGTTCGTCGCAACGTAGCTCGCAATGCTCGTCCAGCTATTCGTCCAGCAGCTCGTGGTTGCAAAACTTGCAAATAATGTCTTAAGAGACTTTATAAATACAAAAAAAGGGATCGTTTTTTACGGTCCCTTTTTTTGTATTTATCTTTTATTTAATCTTTTCAAATATATGTTTTCTTTAATATGAACAAGCAGCCCATCCTGTTATTTATTTGACACAAAAATAAATCAGCTTAAAATTAGTCGCAAATGAGTATCGCTCTTCTATCTCTTTTATCTGAAGGATTTTATATGAATACAAAAAAGCTACTTTGCGCTGCTCTTGTCCTAGGACTATCAAATCAGATGATCATGTGCGAAGGGGAAACTACAGCTCCAAATCTTATTTCTCGAATTACCTCATCTTGCGTAAATAAAACCAGTGCTACCATTGCATTTTTAGGTGCACCTATGGTCTGGGGAATTTCAAAAGTAAAAACATTAGAAGGCAATAGCAAATTAGCTGTCGAAATTGCTGGAACTATTGCAGTCATATATGTTGCAAGCCAAGTTATCAAAAAGACATTAGAACAGTTTTCTGACGAAGAATTAGATCTTGAAGACAGAGTCTAAAAAGAACTAATAAACATCACGTAAAGTGAATAAGAGCAGTTTCTCTTATTCACTTTAATCTCTATAGATAGCTATTCAAAATTTAGCTTATTTATACAATAAGTTTTCTTAAATGCTTTACTGCATTACGGGTATCCCTAGATGCAAAGATTGCATTTGCAATCGCAAAATCCGTTACGCCCTGCGTGAAAAGATCCCCTATATTTTCTGCATTAATTCCGCCATCAAAAGCTATTGCTCCCCAATTTTCTCCTATTTTATTACTACTTACCCTTTTACGAAAGGCATCAAGTACAGGATTGATTTTTTGCTGCACATGAGAAATAAAGGACTGCCCAGAAAAGCCTGGCTCAACCGACATCACTAAAACATGATCAATAATATTAAAAAAGGAAAACGTTTCAGAGATTGCCGTTTTTGGACTTACTGCCAAACTCGGCTCCCATTTTTTTTCTTTTATTGATTTAACGCACAGCTCAACGCTCTTGGTTGATTCTATATGAAAAGAAACTAGTGTGCCATCAGGCATTTTTAATATCTTAATCCACCACAAAGGATTATCAACCATTAAATGTATCCATAAGGGTTTTACAGTAACACTACAAATTGCATCAATAAACATTGATCCCCACGTAAGATTGGGAACAAAGTGCCCATCCATTATATCGATATGATATCCATCAACATAAGGATCAAGAACCTGAATTTCACGTTGCAGATTAAGCAAATCAGCTGCAATAAGAGAAGGAAAGATTCTTCCTTTCTTAGTATTTAAGACATCCATTGCATCACCTTTCCTTTTAAAAATTTGAGCCTTTTTTCAGAGTATATATCAATATCCTTTATCAAAAAATATGAGTCTTGGATTATAAGAAAAAATTAGTTGAACTTTGAAAGTTTTACTCTATAATTTTATTATAGATAATAATAGTATAAGAGCTTTTATTGCCGCTATTATTATGATGTTCTGTATGAAAAATTATACAAGCATAATGACTTACATGAAAGGATACTATGTTTGAAAAATTAAGACCACTCGGAAACCGCGTACTTGTAAAAAGAGTAGAAAGCGAAGAACGTACTGCTTCTGGCATCATTATCCCTGACTCTGCAAAAGAAAAAGCCCAAATGGGAGCGGTACTTGCAGTTGGCCCAGGAAAACGTGATAAAGAAGGGAATCTGCTTCCTCTTGATATTAAGGTAAATGATACCGTTTTCTTTGGAAAATATGCAGGAACAGATGCGGGAGATGATTATTTAATTATTTCCGGCGATGAAATTCTTGCTGTTGTTGAAAAAGTTTAAACCGTACGAATTACGAATAAGGAATAACTATGTCATCAAAAAAAATAGTTTTTGGCGCTGATGCGCGCGAAAAAATTCGTCGTGGGGTTGACCTCCTTGCTGATACCGTAAAAATAACGCTCGGGCCCAAAGGTCGTAACGTTGTATATGAACGTTCTTTTGGCGCACCTGGTATCACAAAAGATGGTGTAACAGTTGCTAAAGAAATTGAACTTCAAGACAAAATAGAAAACATGGGCGCACAAATGGTGCGCGAAGTTGCAAGCAAAACTGCTGACGTAGCAGGCGATGGCACCACAACGGCTACCGTGTTAGCGCAAGCAATCTTTAGAGAAGGGAATAAAGCAGTCACCGCTGGTGCAAATCCTATGGTTATCAAAAAAGGGATTGAAAAAGCAGTTACTGCAGTTGTTGCTGAAATCAAAAAAATGGCTCGCCCTGTAAACAGCAAAAAAGAAATTGAACAAGTTGCTGCAATTTCTGCAAACTCAGATGAAGCAATTGGAAAACAAATTGCAGAAGCTATGGAGCGCGTTGGGAGAGATGGTGTTATTACCGTTGAAGAAGCCAAAGGAATGAGCGATGAACTTGATGTTGTAGAAGGCATGCAATTTGATCGCGGCTACCTTTCTCCTTACTTTGTTTCAAACGCAGAAAAAATGGAAGCTGTTCTTGATTCTCCATTTATTTTGACGTATGAAAAGAAAATTAGCAGCATGAAAAGCTTGTTATCTATCTTGGAACAAGTTGCAAAAGCTGGACGTTCTATGTTGATTGTAGCGGAAGATGTTGAAGGCGAAGCGCTTGCAACACTTGTTGTTAACAAACTTCGCGGAACACTAAACGTCGTTGCTGTAAAAGCCCCTGCTTTTGGAGACCGTCGCAAAGCAATGCTCGAAGATATTGCTATTTTAACCGGCGGGAAAATGATTACGGAAGACCTTGGTCTTAAACTAGAAGGTTTAACCCTTGAAGATCTTGGGCTTGCCAAAAAGGTAGTCATTACCAAAGATTCATGCACTATTATTGAAGGACAAGGTATGTCCGATACAATAAAAGCACGCGTTGCTCAAATTCGTGGGCAAATTGAAAACAGCTCTTCAGACTATGACAAAGAAAAGCTTCAAGAGCGCCTTGCAAAACTTGCTGGTGGAGTAGCCGTTATTAAAGTTGGCGCTGCAACAGAAACAGAAATGAAAGAAAAGAAAGACCGCATAGAAGATGCTCTTCATGCAACACGCGCTGCAGTTGAAGAAGGAATCGTTGCAGGAGGCGGCGTTACCCTTATTCGTACTCAACCAGTTATCGATGCACTCGAGCTTGAAGGAGACGAAAAAGTTGGCGCTATGATTGTACGTCGTGCACTTGAAGAACCACTTCGCATTATTTCTGACAATGCTGGTTATGATGCATCCGTTATTGCAAATCGCGTTCGTGCAGAAAAAGAAAATATCGGCTTTAATGCTCGCAATGGTGAATATGTAGACATGGTAGCTGAAGGGATCATTGATCCTGCAAAAGTAACACGTTCTGCTATTCAACATGCTGCATCTATTGCAGGATTGTTGCTTACTACAGAAGCAACCATTCATGAGCTTCCACAAGAAAAAAAAGAACAACCAATGCATAGCCATGGTGGCGGCATGGGTGGAATGCCAGGAATGTACTAATTTTTTTAGATATGTACACACAAAAAAGGGATCGAATTTCGATCCCTTTTTTGCATATAATTATGATTACATACCATTCTAAAAGCTTTTAAAATCCAAATAATTTTAAAATTCCCTTAATCCTTCCCTGCGCTTCTGGCACAGGATTTTCCAACAAGTCTTCTTGAGGCATTACAAAAAAAGGTGGCGGATTTTCTCTGATTAAACTCCGTAATGCCATAAGCAATCTGCCCAAGTAGTTTTCTCCAGAAAACTCTTTACCATTTCCCCAAAAAGGGTCATCATGCCCTGACCTTCCAACCAATGCCGTATTTTCAACAATGAGTTTGTCACCCGTTTTTAAAAGAATGCGCAATAAGTCCGGATGCTGCACAAATTTTGAGACCAATGCTTTAAACATTACTAAAATACTTACCTCATCCCAGTCTTTTCTTTTATTTTGTCTATATCGTGCAGCTACCTCATATGCCCCTCGAGGGTTCTTGCTCTCTCTAATCAAAGCCATTACTTCAGGATGATGTATAAATTTTTGTGCTTGAAAATAGTGCTCTGTTGTAGGATAAATATACCCATCAATGAAAATTTCTGCAGGATAAAAATTGGTAAATTCATAATACGGTGAATCTTTTTTGTAAAAGAAGATCGCTTCAGGCATTGCTTCTTCCTTCATCTCTTGAGGGAACAAGCCTCGAGAAGGAATAAGCTTATTCAAGAAAAGCTCATAGGAAAAAAGTTTTTGCTGATACTCTTGTCGCTGTTTTTCTTGCTTGCTTTGGATAAATTTTTCCCAATTATCTGTTAATAACTTTATTACCCCACGAGAAACAGGAACTCCTTTATATATATGCTTTTGAGATGCCTTTAAAAGATCTAAGACTGGTATCAAAACAAAACTATTTTCATCATATACAAAATCTTTTTTTATCTTTACCTGATCTGAAATATCTATAAAGTAAACCTTCCCTTTTGTTTTTTCACCCTCAAAAAAAATATCGGGCTCCTTTGAAAAATTATACGAATTAAATGAAAATAACCCTTTTGTTTCTTTTGTTAATCGTTGCGCAAGAGCATCATAATCTTGCTCATTTACTACAAAATCTTTCCATAAAACAGGCGCTACCTGTTCTTTTTTTAAAAAAACAGTCGTACCATCTTCTTGAAAAAGATATGGTATAACCCGTATAACAACCTCTTTTTCTTGCTCTGCAGCATCTACTATAAAAATAGTTGAGCATGCTAAAAAAAATAAAAGTTTTTTGTAAAAATACATAAAACATCCTTATAAAAACTACCTATGACTGATCTGCAAAACGTATCAAATCTTTTAGGTACATCAATAATCTTCCAAGATAATTTTGACCATTTCCTGAAAGACCATTCCCCCAAAAAGGATCATCATGCTGGTTTGGGCCAACATTTGCCGAACCCGTATCTTCTACAATATATTCTTCTTTTACTCCTAAGAGTACCTCCAAAAGAGCTGGATTTTGCAAAAATTTTAAGATTAAAGCCTGAAACATAATCATTACTCTAAATTCATCACTCACCTGCAAATTTCCTCCTCCCTTTTCTTTTGCCCGTAAATACGCTTGGCGTGGGGTTGGAGCTTGAGCTATATAATTTTGAACTTGTGGATTTCCCATAAATTTTTGGGCCTGAAAATAGTGCTCAGACGTTTTGTATCGAATACCTCCAACTAAAATAGGTGCCGGCTGATAAAAGTTGGCAAATTCATAATACGGTTTATCCGCATGATAAAAGAATACTGCTCGGCCAGATCCTTTTAATACATTCCATCCACCTGCCGGAGCTAAATATGGTTTCTGGTTGATTGCAGAAAAAACATTTTTTACGTATTGCTGTAAATACGTTTCTAAAAATTTAAGATCTCTTTTTTGAGAAACTGTTTTAACAGTTCTTTGCTGCCCTTTAGGCAATCTATTTTTTACCGTATTCCATACGTTTTTTATAATATTTGTTGTTTTTTGGCATAATGGCGCATCGTATTTTCCACCACCGTAGGTAAGTTTAATATCTATTCCTTGATGCAAATTAACTATGTTATCAACGGGATACCAAACTAACTGTTCTTTCTTTGCTATTTTTGTTATCGCTAACGCCTTATTTAAGGCATGAGCACTTTTATACGGCACAGAAATAAAATATACTCGTTCATTATTATTCCAAGCTTCGCTTATTGCCGCTAAAACATCTTGCTTAGAAATAAGAATTTCTCCACCTGTTTCCTTTTGCACGATTGACGGGATTTCAGACTCTAACCCATAAAAAAAGATCTCTTTCCATACATCTTTACCTTTATCATTCTCACGTCCAAGAAGGATGTTCCACATTCCCTTTGCATTATCAAACGCTACAAGAAAAACATATGCCTGTATTTTTTCACTTTGCGTTAACTTTAATGGTTTAGCCTGCACCCTTAAAGGCGCTCTTTGAGGATACTTGGGTTTTTGTGCACGGGATATATGCTGACCCTGTCGAACATATTTTCTACGTATATCATGAAGCATCTTTTCTTCTGCAACCAATCGCGGAACCGTCTTTACCATAAAAGAAAAACAAAGCAGGCTCCACACACATAGAGATACTTTTTTATTTAAAATCTTCATAAAAAATCTTTATTTAGACTCACAATTCTATATGTACAATTGTAACTAAACAAACAATTAAAAAGAAAGAATAAAAAAAGAAAAACATTCAGATTGAATTCTAAGTCGACTGATTTATCGACCCAATGAGCATATAGTTCTTTTTGTTAGAATGTTGCTCCAACTTTTGCCCATCCACCCCAGTTTTTTAATGCTGCATTCTTTTCTGGCACATCAATAAAGATCCCAAAACCAAAAAACCCTGCTCCTTTTGGATCAAGATTTTTAAATCCAAAGGCAAGATGCGCTTTAAAGTTAATAGCACTACCGCCTTCAGCAGACTCAAGATCAATATCAGTAATATCAATAGTTGTAAACTCTGCATCAGTTGCCGCAAGTGTTGATATAGTACTATTACTTGCTGTTTTTGCTTGAATATCAGTATCTGGTTGAACCGCAGCAATTCCATAAATAGACGGAAAGGGCTCTTTTATACTTTGAATTTTTTCATGATCATGGCCCCAAATATTAAACCCTACTTCACAAGAAAAACACTCTGCTTCTATCCGCCATCCAGTCGTAAAATCAAAAATACCATACGGACGAATAAGAGCTTTAAGCGTTAAAATATTAACGCCAGGAATATTTTGATTAGGAGGTCCATTTTTTTTATTAAATAACAAAAATCTGCTCCATGGATTTGTTCCCAGTGTTCCTTCAATATTAGCAGTAAGCGTTGATTTTAAATCAAACGTACGATACTGCTTGTTACGAATAAGAAATAAGCTATCCAACGCTGCAAAAAAACAAAAAGCATAGGTATCTGTATCACGATTTAACGGAAATTGAAAATGCGCTCCACCACCTATCCCCGCATGTTGATTATTCCCCAAAAAAGGATCAAAAAGAAATTTTGCATTTTGAGTAGGAGCAGCTGGCAATGAGAGTATTCCATGATACTCAATCAAAAAATGATCGCCCACCATATACGTACTTTGCAATAAAAAGCGAAACTCTGCAATCCCAAATGCACGCTGCTTTCCTTGTATCTTTGAGTAATGCCACGCAGATTGATCAAATGCAGTCAAAATATTACGTTGCGTTGTTGTTCCATTACCCTGATTAATTACATCAAATTGGGTCAAATTAAGCGTATTTTCAACAAGTTGCAAGGGAATTTCTATCGTTAGTTGCCAATCTTTAACAAAGGGAATATCAAACCATGCACCCAAGTCTTGATCATATGCAAAAATAAAACCTGCTTGAAACTGCTCAGGACGCATAGTCATATTACCTCTAAAATCTGCTGGCAATCCTAACCATTCCGCACGAACAGAACGCGTATACGTATCGCGCACATTTGCATCACCTGAAACAAGCAATTGATCCAATCCATTAATCAAAAAATAACGCGAATTTTTTTCTAATGGAGAAGACTTTTGAATAAATGGAATGAGTTGAAATGCTCCGCGCACTTTCCCACATTTTGTATAAATAACCTCATCCCACAACTGATTATATGTTGAAATATGCTGATAGCCTGGCCGTGGCCACATGAAAGATCTTCCAAATACTTCATGATCTGTAGAATCTTCCTGTAAAATCACTTGCGCGCGTGCTAACCAGTCTACAAGGAGGCTGAGAAAAAAAATAACACGTACAATCTTTTTGTTCATTATCTATCTATTCCTTTCTATGCTGCCTCATAAGCTTAAGAAAGCTTCTTGATAAACACAAGAGGGAATTATTAACAAATCAATCGATTTATTGTTCATGGTATATCAGTTGCGCTATTGCTGAACATATTTCTTGCGCTTCACACAATGGCCTAAAAAAAAGGTTTCTGCCAACTGCCACTCCAGAAAATCCTGCTTCTTTTGTTTTTTGAAGCGTAACAAGAAACTGTTCTTTTGATACAAATTCTCCACCTGCAAAAACAACTTTTGTTTTACCGGCTGCTGCTATAATTTTTTTACATTCATCAACAAAAAAATGTTGTTCGCGCACAACAGGTAGCTTTATTTTTACAAAATCTGCTCCCAAATTATTGGCAAGAGAAACGGCTCCAGCAAGCAATTCTGGGTTTAATTCATCCGTAATTAAATGGCCTCGCGGATATACCCATAATCCTGCAAGTAATCCATTTTGATGCGCTTCAAAAATAGCCCGTGCAGCATTTTGCAGCATTTTTGACTCAAAAATACTTCCTGGATAAATAGTTACTGCTACTCCGCATATAAGTAGCTGTGATTCTTGTTTAAAACGCACAACATCAGAAACTGATTGCAATACTGTACTATACGGATCCTGCTCAGCAGTAGGAATAAGATTTGTTTTTCCCGTAATTTTAACAACATACGGAACTGAACGATATCCATGAGCATATTTTGCAATCAAACCAAAAGGTGCTACAAGCGCTCCAACATTTTGTGATGCAAGCTTAAATACAATTTCAGGATCAGTTCCATCCAAATGCTCAATCCCATGGTCAAACACTGCAAAAAAAAGATTTTCTGTTTTTCGTGTTAGCAATGTGTAATTACTTATAAAATGTTCTACACAATTTTTTGGAACATCTAAAGGGATATCTGTTTGATGCATCATGCTCTCCTTATTTTATAAAAATCAATCATTAATAATACGATCATGAATCAATAAACATTCAGCAATGCGCTCAAGCAAAGGAGCTGCAACAGTGCTTGCAAAAAGATCAGAACGATTTGCTTCTTTAATAAAAGTAACAACAACTCTTTGATACGAGTCTTTTTGAATGATTCCAGCACACGTGTATACATTTTTAGTAACATCATATGCTCCGTTAACAACCATATTGGCTGTTCCTGTTTTACTCATAATGCAATAACCCTTAATACCTGCTCTCTTTGCCGTTCCTTGCAACGTTGTTTGTTCCAAAATTTTTTTAAGCTGAAACACCGCATGTTCTGAATAAAGACGAACAGGATTAACACGTTCATTTTTATTGTCAGGGGATAAAATTAATCGTGGTTTTATCGCATATCCATCTCGTGCAATCATGCAAAAAAACAAAGCCAATTGTAAAAGCGATGCGGTAATTTCATATCCATAACAGAGTGAAATAATAGATTGCTTTGACCATTTATACGGAGGATTTACAAATCCTACGGCTTCTCCAGGAAAAGATATTCCCGTTTTTGTCCCAAACCCCATTCGTCTATAATGTTCATACAAAGAACGCCCTACTCGCTTTGCAACAATAGCCATTCCAATATTATTTGAACTTGCAATCACTTGCCAAAAAGGGATTACTCCATTTGCATACGGGGTATTAATTTTACGACCCTCAATAACCGCAGTTTTTGTATTTTGACAATCAATTAATTCATCAAAATCAACAACACCTTCTTCTAGCGCTGCAAGTGTTGCACACACTTTTATAACAGATCCCAATTCATAACTTTCTGTAAATGGACGAAGCTTTGTCGTTGAAACATCAATCTGCGATACTTCATTTGCATTAAACTGCGGAATACACGTTACTGCAAGAATATCCCCATTATCAGGGTTCATAACTAACACTGCACCCTCTTTTGCTTGAAATGCCGCAACTGCTTCTTCAAGCTCTTGATGCACTAAAAATTGCAAATCTCTATCTATTGTCAATACAACCGGATGAGCATCAATACCCTCTTCTGTCTTTTTTTTTGCTATACAAAATCCATCAATGCGTGCATCTTTTTCTAACTCATACCATGTTGGCTTACCCGCAATAATATCTTGTAACCACAACTCCATTCCCATAATTCCATTGTTATCAATATCTGTAATTCCAATAAGGCTACTCGCGCTTGAAACAGGATAAAATCTTCCCGGCTCACACAACAATCGAACCGTATCCTGCGGTGCATATTTTTTTATATATTCACTTTCTTGAATACTAATCCTACGTTTAAGATAAATAAATTTTTTATCTTTACTCGCCCCAATTCGATCATATTGTTCAGGAAAATACGTTTTAACAAAAGAAAGAAGTTGCTCCCATTCTTGCACTAATGGAGGAATAATAAATGCTGAAAGAGATTCTTTATTCATTGCTAAATATGCACCATTGCGATCAAAAATAGTTGCTCGCGGTGGACACTGCATTACAGATCCATAATATTGTCGCTCAGCATAGGATGTATAGAATGATTCATGAACAATTTGCACATACAAAAGCCGAACAATTATGCCTCCATATCCACACAAAAAAAAACAAAAAAGGATCCCTATCCTGATTCTTTCTTCAGATCCATATACCATTTTCATGCCGAACCTTGTTGACAAGATAAGCGTTTAACTTGTCGCAAGCTTAATACTTTCATTCCTAGTTCTTTTGCTGCATAATGTCGAATCAATGTACGCGATTTCATCTCTTCAATCTCTTGCATGCGATGCATTTTTTTTTCTTGCAATGCTACAAGATGCCTTTCTGCTTGCTGCTTTTGATATGATGCTTGCACAAAAAGGGTATACTGATAAATATGAAACGCCGCAAAAAAAAGACTTACCCCAAGAAGAATTTTAACAGAAGATATACTTTTAAAACCTTTTTTATGCTTCATAAAAACTCTCTTTTGCAAAGGATTAATACACTCTAAATCCTATATCAAAAAAAGAGACAAATCCTAGTTTTTATGTATCAAGTAAAAGAATTGTTTAATGTAAAAAATCAAGAGCTAAAATCATTTGATCAAGAACTTGTTGTCTTGACAAAGTGCTTGTATCTATTTGAATAACTTTTTCAGGAATAACAAGTTTAAAATATCCACGCGTTGCATCAGAATCATCCCGTTCTTTTATATGCCTTATTGCATCATCAAGCGTTCCTTTAATCTCTTTTTTTTGCCAATCCTGATACACTCGCTGCGCACGTACCACCAGTGATGCTGTAAAAAAAAACTTATATTCTGCATCAGGGAAAACCACCGTTCCTGCATCTCGACTATCAATAACACCACCTTCTCGAGCCAAAAAACGCTCTTTTTGCAACACCGCATGCCTCACCAATACATTGTTTGCAACAATTGGCGCAAGGTGATCTATCTCTGGACATTTTAGTAAAGACGTAATATCACAACCGTCAAAAAAAATCGCACATCCTTTTACATGATCATACTGATACTCAATTTTACCAAAAAGATCGTCAACAAATGACTGCGTTATTCTCTTTATTATTTTTTCATCTTTTTTATTTTTTAATGCCCATGCAAATGCTCTAAAGAAAAGGCCTGTGTACACGTATGGCAAACCACAAATTGCTGCAATCTCTTTTCCTGCAGTCGATTTTCCTGTTGCGGCAGGACCATCAATAGTGACCGTATATCTTGCTGACATAAGGAACCTCCTCCATTTATTTGTCATCATCCCAACACTATTTTGTGCAGAAGAAAACATTACCATCACAGTAAAACAAAAAATAATACTACCAATCGTACGACATTCCAAAATGCACTTCATAAGGAGTTTCTGATTTACCTGGATCTTGTTTATTGCGACGCGGATCTATTTTAAAGCCCCAATCTATCCTGATAGGCATTGGTTTGAGCAAACGTAACCCAGCACCTATAGAATGCCGGTACGTAAAACTATTGTCGCGCAAATATAGCATGTTCTCTGGAGAAATACTATCTGTATACGGATTATCCCAACCAGCACCACCATCATAAAAAACGATTCCCTTAATAGACATATCTGGCGCAATAGGGAAAATCAACTCTGCGTTAACAAAAAATGCTTTTTGTCCACCGATAGAATCCCCGGCATATTTAGGACCAATCTGACCAAAGAGAAATCCTCTCACGCTTGTCGGCCCACCAATGTGATACAATTCACCAAATGGAACAATATAATTTTTAATTGGCTGTGTAATACCAAAATACCCATGCAATTTAAGTACTAAGTCGTACTCATTTATGAGCGGCGTAAACCATCCAGCATCAAGCGATACCTTGTAAAATGAAATATTTTTACAAAAAGATGGAACAGCAAGACGTGCATTAAACCGCCATCTATGCCCACGACTTGTATGAATTGGATGATTACGAGTATCTTGCTCCATGCCTACCGTAAGCCATGCAAATTCACCTGCCGTAAAAAGCTTATCAAGCATTGCTTGGTAATCAAGATTTGTTGATGGTGGAACATTATAAATTGTTGCAATCACAGGTCCTTGATATTGAATACTATCAATACCAATATTTCCCAAAACATTCATATCGTGAAACAGTTCCCAATCAGATCTACAAATAAATCCACCGGTCACTGAAGCACCGGTTAATTTTTCATGAACTGCATTTGATCTCCCTGCACGAACATTTCGCAATTCATCATACACAGGACGCTTATGATAAATGTCAAGCGCGCCAAGAATAGGTTTATCAAACATCCATGGTTGCGCAAGATGGAAAAGAAATGACTGCTCTGCTTTTGCCCAACTTGCATTCGTATTTAAATGAACGCCACTCCCAAAAAGATTGGTATCTGTAAGCTCAAGAGCAACAGAAAGATCAGCCGCAGGAGATTGTATATCCGTACCAGACCCACCAAAATTAAACTTTAAGCCAAAGTTCCCCGTTTTTGCTTCCTTTACAAACAAATCAAGATTTGCTGTTTCTTCATCAAGTCGTTTTATCTTCCAATTTACTCCTTCTTTTGGATCAAAATAACCCAATGATTCGACATTTCTTTTGGAAGTATCCATGCCATCCTGCGTAAGAGGATCACCTTCTTGCATGACAATTTTTCTTCGAATAACTTTATCTCGGGTTTTTTTATTCCCTCTAATCGTTATTCTGTTTAGCATCACTTTATTTCCAATTTCTGATTTAAAGATTACTTTTACCGTTTTTGCATCATCATCGGGAATAATAGAAGGTTCAACATGAGCAAAAATATATCCTAAATTCCCCCACAAACGTTCAATTTTTTTCATTGAATTTGCAATCATTTCTCGGGAATATAACATGCCAGGACGCAATGGAATTGAATGCAACAAAAACCCTTCTGGCAAAATAGAATTTCCAGGAGCCTGCACACTGCTAATAACGTATTGCTCTCCTTCTTCTATTTCATACGTAAGAGAAATATTTTTTGTTTTTGGATGCACATCAGTAATAATGTTGGTGACTCGTCCATACAAAAAACCTTTATTTTGATAATAATGCTCAAGAGCTTGCCTGTCTCCATACTCAACCATTTCTGGATGATACGTTCCAGATCTATCCATAAAACCAAGAAGCCAATCCTCTCTGGTAAGAAGAGCATCACGCAATTCTTTTCTGCTTATATGGCAATTCCCTTTAAAGTGCACCTGTTTTACTACGGATTTTTTACCTTCTTTTATCTGAAAGCAGGCAACTGCTCTTCCGTCATCATCTATTGTTAATGAAGAATCAATAGAAACATGGTTAAATCCTTTTTCTATATACAATTTTTTTAACTGCAACGCTAACTGTCCCAGCTCTTCAGGATCAATCGCATACAAATTTGCAAAATCTATTTTTTTATTAATATCTTTTTCTGAAAGATTTGAATTCCCATGAAAAGTTACTCCTTTTAACGGGACCTTTTCTTCCACCTGAATATGCAAATTAATCAAACGCGGAGCAATTTTTTCCGCTTTTACTTTTATGTTACGAAACCTTTTTATGCCAAAATAAATTGAACGAATCAATTGCCCCGTTTTTATAGGATCAAACGGCTCTCCTATTTTGTATGTAACATAACTCAAAATAGATTCTTTTGAGGTAAACCTATTTCCAGAAACTATAATATCATTAATGCGAATCTCTGATTGCGAAACAGGTTGCTGAGCGCACGGATCAGATGATTCTTGCACATTATCTTGAGAATCAAAAAGCTCATCTTCATCCTCTTTTGATTCATCTTCATCCAAGTCTATTGATTCTACTTCAGGGGCTTGTTCATCCTGTTCATAAGGATTAGTGATAGCATATTCATCAATATCACTCGGAAGATGCGATGCTTTTCCATAAAAAGGCAAAGTTGCAGCAATAAAAATACTTAAAAAAAGAATGCGTGGCGATGCAGTACGTTTGCGTGTCATGTCTCTTATGCTCAATAAGGTTTGATCCAGTTACGGAAGGATACCAGGAGACATACTACTATTTTTTTTGAAATTGACTAGAGCATACCCCCTTTTTTGGCTACACTGATTCTTACAAAAAGATGATTTTAAACAAGAGTTCAACAAATGTTAACATTTACAAACAGCCTTACCAAAAAAAAAGAGCTTTTTACTCCAAGTAATCCACCAAAGGTTCGCATGTATGTCTGCGGGATTACCCCATATGCACCAGCGCATATTGGGCACGGGCGATGTTATGTTACCTTTGATCTTGTCTTTAGATTATTAACTTTTTTGGGATATCAAGTTGATTACTGTCGAAATATTACAGACATTGATGACAAGTTATTAAAAAAAGCGATTGATGAATTTGGTGATGCAAAAAAATTTACCGTAGTTGCAGATCGATATATAGCAGAATATCGCACCGATATGAAGCAACTTAACTGTTTAACCCCAACGCATGAACCTCGCGTAACAGCACACATTCCAGAAATCATTTCTTTTATTCAAAATCTTATCCAAAAAGGCATAGCATACCAATCAAACGGCGATGTGTATTTTGCAGTACGCGAGTTTCCTGGATATGGAAAACTTTCAAAACGCAAACTTGATGATATGCGCGCAGGAGAACGCGTTGATATTCGTGAAGAAAAAAAAGACCCTCTTGATTTTGCATTGTGGAAACATGAACCAGAAATAACATTTTGGCAAAGCCCCTGGGGAAACGGAAGACCAGGATGGCATATTGAATGCTCTGCTCTTGCATACACATACCTTGGAGAGCATATTGATATTCATGGGGGAGGCCTTGATCTTACATTTCCTCACCATGAAAATGAAATCGCCCAATCTGAAGCACGATTTAATGGCTCATTTGCACGTTTTTGGCTTCACAATGGATTTGTACAAGTTAACAATGAAAAAATGTCAAAATCACTCGGAAATGTAATTAATCTTGATACGCTCTTTAAAGAGATAGATCCAATGATTTTGAGATACTATTATCTTTCACATCAATATCGCATGCCTATAGATTTTTCAGAGCAAACTATTCGCGGCTTAGAAAAAAGCTATGAACGTCTTTGCAATGCTTTTTTGGATGTACAAGAAGTTCCCGTATCTCTTAAGCAAGCACAAGATGTCCCAGTCATTGATCATATGCTTTCATTGCTCTGTGATGATTTAAACACCCCAGGAATGTTTGGCGTATTATTTGAATCACTTGATCGTCTCAAAAAGCATGAACATGAAGCCGCACGAGTAAAATATATCTTAACCAAAATTTTGGGACTTACTCTCCATCCTCTTGAACAAAAAAAGATTGAAATCACACCAGAAATTCAAGCGCTTCTTGATGAGCGAGAACATGCTCGCGCACAAAAAGACTGGAAGCGCGCTGATGAGTTGAGAGATCAATTGATCAAAATGGGAATCCCTGTTCAAGATAAAAAGGTTTAACCGTGAAAAAACATATTTTTTTTAAAACATATTTTTTACTCTGCATAGTTGCGTGCACAATAAAAAGCATGCAATCGACAAACCTCTCTGAGGTTCCTTTTGGCCCACAAAGAGATGCTTATGTATTAACCCATAATATTGATGGCTCAAAAATACCTTGCCAAAGTGCATTGCTTACAATCTCTCTGGCCTCTTTTTTTACTCAACTAAAAAGTAACCGCTCCTCGCAAGAATACAAACAAAGAGCAACTGAGACGGTTTGTGCTATGGCAACCTATCATACAACCTGCCAAAATCCCTGTTTCTTGCATTTATTACACAAAAAAATCCTCACTCAAACCCCCGTATCTTAAATTTAGCGCAAAAACCCCTACGGGAACAGGCCTCTTTTTAAAACAACCTTATTTGACAAATAGACAAAAACGAGATATTGTATTATTGTATATATGTTTTTTATAAAAAGTTGAAAAATGAAAGTTTGCATGAAGATAAAAATAACCATTCTTGCCCTTTTGGCTGCATGCTCTCAAACAACAGTAGCATTTGATGCGCCTAGCAATTTCTGTACCGCTGTCAAAGAATGCATTATCTACACCAAAGCACGTAAATCAGCAAACCGTTTTAAAAATGCCTCTTTAGCTACCATGCTTTTGGGAGCGTCAACTTTTTCTGCAGCATCTTTTTTTAAAAATTCTGCATTACAAAAAAGCAGCAAACTTTTAATTTCTGCTAGCATCTTGTCAGCTGTGTTTTATCTAAATCAAGCGTTTCTGAGTGTACCCATTAAAAAAAAGCTTAATGCGCTTCGCCAAGAAGATTTTAACTCAGAACCATCTTCATTTAAACCTGAAAATCCTGGCAATTGGTTTTCTTATGATATACCGACTATAACCAAAAGAACTAACCATATGATTGATTGTACTCTCAAAGGGAAAGTAAAAGTTATAGATTGTCCTCATTCTTCGACTTTACTTATTACTGATCAGTGCGATCGTTCTTGTAATTTGGAGTGTTCGCATCTTTGCGAGGATCCCTTTAAGAGTATTAATACCTGGACGCTTATGATGTTGTATACGCCGTATAGTAAAAGAAAAGAAGCTTAACAAAAACTATAGAGCTTCTTTTCCTCTATTAACTATTTTATTAACCCAAATGCGATATGATCTGCTCTTTAAGATCTTCTTTTGACATGTATCCCGTTACTTTTCCTTTTAATTGACCATCTTTTATAAACAAAAAAGTAGGAATCGATGATACGCCATATGAAATGGCAATTTCTCGTGCATCTTCAACATTTAATGATGCAAAAAGATAAGTATCTCCAAGCTCTTTTTCTAGCTCTTCAAAAAGAGGCGCCATTTGTTGGCATGGTCCACACCATGGAGCATGCACATCAATTACCACTGGCTTTTTAGACTGCTTTACTTGTTCCAACGTTTCATTTTTTATAATCAAAGGCATATTGTTCCTTACGCTATATGTGCAACTATTTCTTTAGGATAGCAAAAGTATAAAAGCATTCAATTTACTAAAATATAAATTTATTTTGCAGTCGGCAAAACGGGAACTGCAACAGGAACTGTAACTGCAGACTTGACTGCTCCCTGAGCTTGAGGCAGAACAGGTACCGCTACAGATGGTGCTACCACACCTTGAGCAGGCTGACTTGATGGCACTACTTTTTTATCTGGAGTTACTACAGGAACTGCAACTGAAGTCGCAACAGGCATTGCTTGAACAGGAGCTGGAGATTGTTTTTGCTCTTTTTTTTGCATTTCAGAAGATTCTGTCTCATTAGAGGTAGATATTTGCTCTAAAGCTTCTGGTTCTTCTTTCTTTTTTGAACGAACGCCATTTTTCTTTCTTTTTTGTTGTTTTTTTTCTGCATTTTTATCATCAATAGGTTCTTCTGATTCTTCTGATGATTTTACTCGCACTTCTACTTCTTGCTCATGAAATCCAGAAATAATAAGTTCTTTGATTGCAGACAGTGGAACTTCTTTTTCTAGAGGACCGGCTTCATTTTTTTCATCACAAAACAATTTGTGCCCATCTTCAACAAGATAACTTTTTGGGGTTTTCTTTTGATCATGCAAAACAACAGTTATCTTTAAAAAAACCGTTCGTCTTTTCTTTTCTTTATCTTCATGTACATAAAGAGGGTCAGACATCACACTTATTTTTGAAACTTCAGATAAATCAATTTTTGTAAGCACAAAATTATTTTTAGGGTGTTTTCTTAATAATACCTCTTTATGCCCCGTTTTTTCATTAAGTGCCGCAGATTTTTCTTTTTCTAACGCTTTTGCTCCAGAAGGGGCATCATACATGGGGATTTGCTTATACTTGCCATCAAAGGTAATATTTTCAACCCTCAACGCTTCTTCTTGCTCCGTGGTTAATAATCCTTCAAAGTTAACTGCAGGCTTTGGCCGACCTGATTGGGAGGTCTGAGCTCCCCAATTGGCAAGAATAAGAATAGAGGATATACCCCCCATTACAAGCAATAGATTTTTTATACTTTTCATCTCTTTGATCTCCTTTTTACGGAGCATATACCTTTATTTTGCAAAGATACATACCGTGGTATTATTTTAAAGATAGTACAAATAAAAGCTTTTTTTCAATATCTTAGGGTTATTTTTAAAAATAATTCTTTTCTTTTAATACCCAAAAAGTCGACCCTTTCATAAAATGAGTAAGAAAAAATCAACTTTCTGAATTCAAGAGCAAATTATTGCATTCATAAGAAAAAAAAGTAGGCTAACAAAAGAAATAAACCCCCTTATACAAAGAGGTAGCCTATGTTTTATACAGAATCTCGTAATCATCAGTATGAAAAACAAATAAGCTCATTTATGTGGGGAGTATATGGCTGGATGTCAGGAGCTCTCACTCTCACTGCATACATTGCATATGCAGTAGCACTCTCTCCTCGCTTTATATACACTCTCCATACAAGTCCACTGCTTTTATTTGGCATATTTTTTGCACAAATAGCCCTTGTAACATCACTCACTGCTCTTTTACCGCGCCTTTCATTTACTGCAGCAATCGGTCTTTATGCTCTTTATGCAGCTTCAATGGGTGTAACGCTGTCTTCAATTTTTTATATCTATACTACTGCCTCAATTGGAGCAACATTTGTTACCTGTGCTGGAATGTTTGGCGCAATGGCCTTATACGGATATGTAACCAAAGCAGATCTTACATCTATTGGAAGCATGGGATTGATGGTTCTTTTTGGCCTCATTATCGGAATGTTTGTAAATATCTTTCTTCAAAGCCCTGCGTTTGATATGGTTCTTTCAGGAATTGGTGTAATTATCTTTGCATTATTAACAGCGTATGACGTACAAAAGATAAAAATGATCGGTAGCCAATTACTCGGCGGAACACAAGAAATGGCAAAAGTTACAATATTGTGTGCTCTTACACTATATTTAGACTTTATCAATCTGTTTCTTTTTCTTCTTAGATTTATGGGCAAAAAGCGAGACTAATAAAAAAAATAAATGAGTTGTAAAGGAGCATGCTATGAAAAATATATTCTCTAGAGATATGGTTATGTTGCGTACTATAATTACCTCATGCATGCTTCTTTATAGCGATACTGTATTAAAAGCAGCGTCGGATCTTACTAATAACTTTGAAACATCGCAACAAAAAAAACAGTCTTCTCGATCACAAAGATTACGCAAAAAAAAAGAACAAAAAGATCAATCCGATCAACCTGAAACTCCTCTTTTAAAAAAAGAATCAAAAAATGTTATCTCTTCCCAGCAAGAAGGAGAAGAAACAGACAAAGCTGAGATGTTATTTGAAAAAGGGTTTAATAAAGAAGCAAAAAAAAGAGATGCTATTTCCCTTGTAAATAAAGCATTGAACTATTTAAATACCCATGATCTTGCTGTTGCGTGTGACGCATTTACTCATTCAAAAGATTTTTTACTGGGAGAACTTTATATCTTTGTTGTTGATACCAAAGGAACCATTTACGCCTATGGACAAAAAGAACAAAATATTTGGAAAAATTGGTATGAAGAAAAAGATCAATTTGGATCTTTTTATTTAAAAGAAATCATCAAAAAAGCTCAAAGTGGCGGGGGATGGACTACGTATGAATTTAAAGACAGCGTTAAATCATCATACGTAAAATTAGTAGAAAAAGATGGCGTTTCATATGTTATTGGCTGCGGTTTTTATGCACACAGCAAAAGCGACCTTGTAAAAGGACTTGTTCATGGCGCTGTCGCTTTTTTTAATGCAGAACAAAAAAATAACAGACCCGTTGAAGACATCTTTAGCACATTTAGTTACCCACTCAGTGGACGCTTTGCAATAGGTGATCTGTATTTATATGCGCTTGATTTTGACTATAATATTGTTGCACAAGGAGATCGTCCCGGACTTATTGGAAATAATGCGGGAGACTATAAAGATGCAAACGGTGTATATATAAACAAAGAAATTGTAAAAAAATTAAAAGAAAATAAAGGAGAAGAAGGTATTTGGATAGAATACCTTTCAAAACGCGCTCCAAAACAAACATACGCAATGCAAGTTACTGACACAAAAGGTAAAAACTACTTTATTGCCTGCGGATTTTATCCCGATGCTGATAAAGAAAAAATGACTGACCTTGTGGCTCGGGGTTATCAATACATGAAATCTCATGGCATATCAGCAGCCGCTGAAGAATTTAGTAGCCGCCAAACAGATGATTTTAGATATGGAGACCTATACCTCTTTGTATACGATCTAACCGGCAAAGTTATTGCACACGGCGCAAATGATGAATTTGTTGGGCGCAATCAAATAGAAGCAAAAGACGATGAAGGTGATCTTTACATAAAAGAACTAATCAATACACTCATGAAAAATGATTCAGAAAACAATAGTATCTGGATAAATCATCGCTTTAAAAATGCATTCCAATCAATTTATGTTGAAAAAGTAAAAATGGGAAATCAAACCTTTGTTATTGGATCAGGAATCTATCCACTCACCAAACGTGAAACAATGATGCTTTTATCAAAAAGTGCACTAGAATTTTTTCAAGAAAATGATCGAGCCTTTGCTTTTAAACAGTTTTCATCTCCTACCGGAGCATTTATACGCGGAGAATTGGGAGTATTTGTACTTGATACTGAGGGCATGTGCTACGTGTGGGGTGATGACATGAAAAAGCCATGGAAAAACTTAAAAAACTGGCAAGATGATGAAGAAAGAACTTTTATTCAAACTATGATAAGCGCGGTTGAACATGGTCCTGCAAAAGTATATTTTACGCTTAATAAACGTATTGCCGTTGCGCATGTAGAAAAAACAATAAAAGATGAAAAAGAATATATCGTAGGCTCAAGTTTTTACTTATAGCCCTACACTTATAAAAACTTTTTATGCGCATTCAGATTTATTGAGTGCGCATATTTTTTTGCAACAATTCGTCTCGATAAAAAAAATAAAGCGCCAAACTTACTAAAAAAGCAGATGCATAATAATGCCAGGTAAAATGGTCTCCAAATAAAAACGCTGAATAACCCGCTACAAAAATTGGCCCCAAACAATCAGTCAGCGCCAATAATGTTGCCGAATGCGTTTGCAAAAGACGATAATACGCATTACCACACAAAAAATTTATTAAAACAAGGCAACAGAATAGTCCCAACATAAAACTAGTATACTCAAGCTGAGAACCATACTTGGTTACTGAAAGCATGGTTATACCAAAAAACCCACATCCAAGAGCTGAAAGTGCATATACTACAGAAGAAGGATATTTATGCTCTATAATAAGATGCTGCATTAAAAGCACACTGACGCTATACAAAAAAATTCCCGCTATTAATGCCAGATCTGTCCACGTAATAAAAAGTCCTTTAATCACTGTTTCTGCGCATGCATCAACAAATAAAATAGGTGCTGTCCCCAAAAAAGCTATCAATAAAGAAACCCACTGCAAGCGCGTTAAGGTTTTTTTTTGCCAACAATGTGCAATTAAGCCAATACAAAAGGGCGTACAATTTAAAATTAAAGAAACTTTGGTAACAGGCGTATATGAAAGAGCCCAATAATAAAAGAACTTTCTGAGCAGCATTCCACAACAAGCTATGTATAAAAAATAAAAAATATGCCGTTTTTGCAATAATGGAGGCCTTTTTTCTTTATACCATTCGTAGGCATACAATAATACGCCAACAATAAACATCCGCGCAACCACAACAACCAAAGGATGCGCAAGCACCACTAATTGTTTATTAATAATCGCTGAAACGCTATATAGGGCCTGCAACCCTATCATATCTATCATAAATTACGCTTTCTTTTAATGCACAGGCATGCGCACAGAGACTGGTGGCCATAACCACCGTTTAAATGCAAGCCACCATTTGCCAACCTTTGTGAGTATACCGGAATTATGATACTCGCTCAATCGAATATATAATGCCTCATCACTTGGATCATCATGAGAAAAAATTCCCAACTGGAAAAGGGGGTTGAGAATAGATTCTGCTGAAGCAAATACCTGGATCCCAATACTATTTTGATCAAAAGACATCGCTTCAACATTTTTGGCAAGGTCATCAAAAAAGATAATTTTTTTATCTCCTGCAATCTCTCGCTGTTTTAATACATATTCTTGAGATGGCTTCATGACAAAAGAATGCTTAATAAGCGTTGTATCCTTTTGGTCATATACATCACGCATCATATCAGCAAACTCTTTTTCTTGCTCTCCTGCCGTATCAATAAAGTGTTTAATTGCATTCATAACAGGATCAGTTGTTTTTCTAAAATAAACCAAAACAGCATCGGGTAAAGAAGAAAACGGCTCTTTTAAAGTATTTACCGTATAATCATATGATACACGATCCTTATTGGTCGCATACACAATGGAATATCCTTTTTGTTTTAAACGAACCAAAATATCTATAACCCCAGGAATCAGATGATGAGAAGACGCAACTCTCTTCATAAATTGGTCAACATATGGACGCAACTCAGGCCTATTTATCGCTTGATAATATAAGTTCCATGGATGCCCAATTGCACAATTAATATAATTGGGATCCGCATTGGTAAATAATAATGGGAACAATAAATCAACCCTATAATGTAAATCTTTTATCAAATCAATCCACAGTTGAAAACGATTTTTTATAACAATCGTCTCATCAATATCAAACTGAAGCTGTGTATTTTCAGGAAGAAATGGGCCCTCAAGAACTTTTTTATTATCTAGCGCACCAACATGTATAAAAAGAAACGTAAACAGTACGCAAAAAACAGATAATATTTTTCTTGAATACATAACAATCCTTTTTTTATCTATTCCTATCTTTTTTATCCTACTGATTCTTTTTAAAAGAACTCAACGGTTTTATTCAAATAGTTGATATAAAAATAATTTTTATACTAGTGTTGCCATATGAGAATATTTGCCATGTTTTAGAAAAAGGTTTTATATGAGAAGAATACATTCTTTTTTTTATATAATAATAACCGTAAGTCATATTATAAAAGGGGCACATAAAGACACCCCTGTCCCAACTTTTCAGACTCAAAAAGATACGCTTTGCCCCATTATTAAAAAACCCTGTCTTCTTTGCATAAAAAATCAAGCTCTTCTGGTTAGATTAAAAAAAGAAAATCTTTCCTCTTCAGATAAAAAGGCTCTTCTTGATCAATGTCTTGAACTTCAAAAACCATGTCCTTTATGTTTTAAAAAACCGCTAGAGCTCCCCACCTAAGGAACATGCATGAAAAAATACCTATTTTTATATATTTATTGCTACAGCATTACCTTGTCATGCGCTCAATCAACAAAAAGCTATTTTAAAAAATTAGAACATGAAGCTCAAACTGAAGAAATGAAAATACTAAAAGATGAAATAACCATGCTTTCAGAAAATATTACCCATAAAACACAAATCCTAAATGAATCAAACTCCATTATAAAACGGCTCCAAAAAGAAATGGATACGATTAAAAAAGAAAAAACACTTTTGCAAAAAGAGGTTGATGCGCTTACCGCAATAAACGAGAATCTAAAATCACAAATATCTGATCTTTATGATGGCTAACTAAATCATGCTCCAGCAGCTTCTTCTACAAGCTGAAAAAAATTACCATCTGGATCGGTAAAGGTCACTAATTTTACATGGCCAGGAACTTCAATAATATCTCCTACAAAAGAGACTCCTTTTTGCTCAAGCTCAGCCTTTGCAGATACTATATTATCAACAGTCAATGTAATAACCGCATTTTGGCCCGGTTTAATAGGTGAGCCATTCTCAGGATCAACCCCTTGATGATCCGATACTTGTCCTACTCCAAGAACAATATCTCCACGCAAAGCAACAAGCTCTGCCCATCCCTGTTCTTTAAGCATGTTTAAAACAGTAAGCCCAACCACATCAGATAAAAAATGTGTTGCTCGCTCAATATCATGAACTGCAATCCACGCCAATCCTATCTTTGATATCTTCATACAGGAAATCCTCTTTTTATGATAACTCTACCACTGACAAAAATATCAAACTGAAATACTTTAATCAACAAGACTTAAAAAAATATAAAAAAAGGGCAATCAACTCTTTGTTCATACAAAAGGCATACAACATTTATTTACTCGCTTTGGAAAATTAATTAATTCACATTAAAAATTTTCAACACATTGACGGCACATAATTAAACCTCATTAAAAAGAAGGCACGAAAAAATAGAGATCAAAAATCCCAAGTAGTAGATTAAAAACATAAAAATCGATATCTTTTTTGTAAAACAAAAATCATTATTACAACCTTTGCAATAAAATTAATATCGGCACAAAAATGAACGTTGCACTTATAATTCCCGCGCATAATGAAGAAAATCGCATAGAAAAAATGTTGTCTGCATATTGTTCTTTTTTTCAAAAAAAATCAGACCATGTAAACGTAACTTTTTTCGTTGTTTTAAATGGATGTACCGACAACACTGAATTTGTAATAACGCGCTTACAAAAAAAATATCCTGACACAATCTTTATGTTTAATCTTAAAGAATCAGGGAAAGGACTTGCCGTAAAATATGGTTTTTTACAAGCTATCAAAAAAAATACTTTTGACTTAATTGGATTTGTTGATGCAGATATGGCTACAGAACCACTTTATTATTATGATCTTATCAACAATATAAATGGTTTTGATGGAATTATTGCAAGCAGATATATGCCTGAAGCTCACGTTTATCCACCACGACCTCTTATCAAGCGATTGGGAAGCAAGCTTATTTTTGAATCACTTATTCGCCTTCTTTTTGGCATGTCTTATTATGATTATCAGTGCGGAGCAAAGCTTTTTACGCAACGCTGTATCAAACATATTGCGCCTCAGCTAACCGTT
Source organism: uncultured Pseudomonadota bacterium (assembly GCA_964440325.1). GTDB lineage: Bacteria > Babelota > Babeliae > Babelales > Vermiphilaceae > CAYTRW01. The sequence goes on along the minus strand of CAYTRW010000003.1, from coordinate 41,107 downwards.
ACGCAATGGGCTTTTGATGTTGAACTTTTATATTTGTGCAAGAAGGAACACTTTGTTATAAAAGAAATACCAACAACCTGGTATGATCAAGCAGGCAGCAAATTAAAACTATCTGCAGGATTTTATATGCTAAAAGCACTCTTTAAAATACGATTCCCTTCTTTTTTTTATAACAATAACAATAATTAAAAACCATAAAAAAAGAAGGGCTTTTAGCCCTTCTTTTTTTAACAGTTTCTGTGCAATAACAATTACCAGTTAAGATCTTTTTCGTATCCTAAATCAATAAGCAACTGCCCTGCTACATCTTTAAATAGTTCTTTATGTTCTTGTGTAAATTCTTGTTTCCATGTACCACTGCTTTTATATGTTTCTTCTTCTTTTTGACAAAGCAATGCAATACGATGAGCTTTTTGTCTATCTGCAGGAACACCAAGATGACGCGCAAGTTTTAAGATTTCTTCCACTTGTTCTTCTTCTTTACCAGCCAAGCTTTCAGATCGAACAACAAGCGTATTTTTATAGCTCATCCACGGAGTATATGAACGATATACAAAATCAACATCTTTAATCAAATCAACAACAAGGTCATGTATCGATTTTGCAGATACACCATCTTTATGTGCAACATTTTTTATCCATTGTGCGGTTGCATACACATAATCGCGTGGATCTTTAACCACATATAAAACATTTAATTGTTGTTCTTGCGCAAGACGCACTGTTTTATCAGTTGCACAAATATGTGTTACTGCAGCTTTATTATCACGTGTTAATTTATGCAATACATCTTCTGACAAATCAGTATCCGCTTCATCAACGGCAACCCATGTTGGCTTTACAAGCTCATCAACAACTGTTTTGACCAACTCTTCTCCAGAACGGGGAGCAGCAGAAATAAGAAGTTTTCTTTTTGGCTTTGGCTTATTGCATGGACATTTTACACCATCAACATATTCATACTCTTGATGATCAAGTTCAACTTGTTCATCGTGCAAAGAACCTGGAATTTCTTGCGCAGCACGTGCAAATGGAGCAACTGACATTCCGATATACAAAAGGCTTAATAATAATCGTGTATTTGTATGCATCATACGTTTCTCCTTATAAAAGATAATTAACATACTTAGGGCAATCCTAAAACAGAAACAAAGAATTTGCAAAATATGCATCAACCTATTTATGAATGCCATAACATTTTTTATAAATTTGATTTTTATCGTTTATTAAACATCAAAAAAAGCTCCTATAAAAGGAGCTTTTTTCTAATAAATTTATAAAATAATCCAAAGATTTAAATATGCATTTCCGTTTGTACTGAAAGCGGAAGATCCATACTCTGGATAGAAGCACAAGGAGGCGTAAAAATTCCCCCTATTTTTTTTATACGCTCTTTTACTTTTTTGAAAACACTTTCTTCATCAATTGAGCCAATAGAATCCAGTACCTCAAAAATACACGAAAGGATTTCATCAATTTCTTTTGTCTTGAATATACCTCGCGTAACAAGGGCTGGCGATCCAATACGAATACCACTGGTAATCCAAGGCTTTTGAGGATCAAAGGGGATACAACTTCTACTTACTATAATACCTGCTTTTTCAAGCGCATTTTGCGCCTGCAATCCAGTAATATTTGCTGTGGTTAAATCAACAATAAACAAATGATTGTCTGTTCCCCCAGAAACAATTCGATACCGTTTGGCAAACTGTTCTGCCATATACCGCGCAACACAAACCACATTTTTTTGGTATTCTACAAAATCAGGCTTTAATGCCTCATAAAATGCGGCCGCTTTTGCTGCAATTGCATGCATAAATGGCCCACCTTGTGTCCCTGGAATAATTGCACGATTAACACGGTCTGCAATTTCTGCTGAGTTGGTCATAATCAAACCACCTCGAGGGCCTCGCAATGTTTTATGCGTAGTACTTGTAATAACGTCGGCATATCCAACAGGAGAAGGATGCACCCCTGCTGCAATAAGCCCTGCAATATGCGCAATATCAGCAAGCAAATATGCATTAACACTTTTTGCAATTTGAGCACAACGTTCAAAATCTATAATGCGTGAATATGCAGAAGCTCCTACTACAATAATTTTTGGCATATGTTCATATGCCAACCTCTCAAGTTGATCATAATCTATGCATTCTGTTTGTTGATCAACCCCATATTGTACGGACTTATACCATAATCCAGAAAAATTAACCGGGTGCCCATGCGTTAAGTGCCCACCATGCGCCAGGCTCATACCCAAAATAGTATCTCCAGGCTTTATAAGAGCTTGATACACTGCCATATTTGCCTGACAACCCGCATGCGGCTGCACATTTACATATTCAACCCCAAAAAGCTTTTTGCATCGATCAATTGCAAGCTGTTCTACAGCATCTGCCCATTCACACCCAGCATAATACCGCTTTTGCGGATAGCCTTCAGCATATTTGTTTGTCAAAACGGAAGCCATTACTGTAAGCACCGCAGGAGAAGCATAATTTTCAGAAGCAATCAAACTTATTGTTTCTTGCTGCCTTTGTTCTTCATTGCGCAAAAGAGCTGCTAACGTTTGATCAACGCCCAAAGAGCTTTTTATCATATTAATTCCTTATTGTATTAATTTGAGAGGCGCTCATAAAAATAAGTCTTAAAAGAGATGTCTATAGTATCAGTATGACCTTTTTTCAATACTCCGACAACCCAATTCTGGAATTGGCCATTGCTTTTCTTTGCTCTTTTTATACAATAAGAAAAAGTTAATCATCCATCTCATACAAAGGGTTTAAACGTGATAGCCACATCAGATTTTCGTAAGGGAGCAAAAATTTTGTTTAGAGGAGAACCTTTCCAAGTTCTTGACTATCAACATGTCAAGCCAGGAAAAGGTGGAGCTTTTGTCAGAACAAAAATGAAAAACCTCCTCACAGGGCTTATTCACGAAGAAACATTTAGATCCGGTGAAAAATTTGAAGAACCAGATCTTGAATATCGCGACATGCAATATTTATATGAAGAAGATGGCTTTTACCATTTTATGGACCAAGAATCTTACGATCAAGTGTCTTTTAATAAAAAACAAATCTCTGATATCCTTTGCTACTTAAAAGAACAATCTGTATACACTATGCTTTATTTTGACGGCAAACCAATTAGCGTAACGCCTCCTATGCATATGTTCTTGAAAGTAATAGAGACAACTCCTGGCGTAAAAGGTGATACCGCACAAGGAGCTGGTAGCAAACCAGCAAAATTAGAAACTGGGGTAACGGTACAAGTTCCCTTATTTGTACAAGAAGGCGATACTCTAAAAATTGATACCCGTGAAGGGATCTATATCGAGCGAGTCTTGCAGTGAGCATAGAAACACTTATTATTTCTGATACCAATCTGTCGCGCAGAGACGCGCGCTCAATGGTTTTTCATTTTTTATATGCTGCCGAGTCATATGAATACCAAGAATCTTTGGATACGATTGTACAAAACTTTAATGAAGGATTTTCATTAATGATCGCTCCATCAGGAGAGATTGTCAAAACTGCGCGTATGATAATTGATCATAGAGAAAGCCTTGATTCAGTGTACAATCCACTGCTTGAAAATTGGAAACCTGAACGGGTAAGCGTGTGTTCTCGATTGACCTTACGATATGGAACATGGGAGCTTGTTCATACAGATACTCCAACGCACATTATCATTAATGAAGCTATTGAACTGGCAAAAGCATTTGCAGAAGACGATGCATACCGTTTAATCAATGGCATCTTGGATCGTGTAGCACAACAAGTTCGCCAGAATAGCGCTTCTGTTCAAAAGTAACAGTTTTATACAGGGCATCATCAAGATAGATTCTCCAGAAATCCTTTTTTTCATAATAAGGAAATTCTGTTTTAGAAAAATGAATCATTCCCTGATGCCCTTTTTTATGTGGCTTTAAAAGCCCTGGTATATGCAAAATCCATCGCGCAATAATATCAGAATGCAACAACGAATGACTTGGTTGAAAACCTTCTATAGTTACGCATAAATTTGCAATACAACTGTGCGATTCAAATTTTCGATCTGCAGATCCAAAAACTGTCTGTATCCCATCTTCAAATGAAAAAAGATTATAAAGAGCATTAATAACACGCATATCTGGATAATATTTATCTTTATAAACAGGTACTCCTAGAGTAAAAAGCGATTTAATCCGCCCATAATATTTTTCTTCTGTTGCAAGTATTTGACTCGCAAGCAAGACAACATTTGATCCATGGCTATGGGCAATAACTACAATTTCAACTTCTGCATGATAACTTTTAATAAGTTCCGCAAGAGCATACGCTCCATGCATACGATCATCATGCCCAAGCCCTCCTGGCCATAAAAAAGGAACTATTGCTGTATCTGTAGGATCTATTACACTCTGCAAAGCCTGATAAAATGATCCATTTGGCATAAACCACTGTTCTTTTTGAGCCCATGTGCCATGAACTACAATAATTACACGTGCAGCAAAGCATTCTATCGAAAAAAACACTATCCATATTAATTGCTTTTTTATCATCACAAAGTCCTTTTTACCCCTTATTTTCAAGCACCGTACCACACATGAATATCAAAAAGCCACACTAAAAGAGCTGTTGCCTTTTTATGCAAAAAGCGTATTTTTATTAAAAAGGAGACTTTTTTATAACGGAGGTCTTCATGACATTATCTATTAGAAATGTCTCTTCTTTAATAACAGCACTTTTGCTTGGATCAAACCTTCAAACCTTTTCTGAACAAGTAAGCACGCTAGATTACATAAAAGCTGGCTCTATGGTAGCAAAATATAATCTTAAACAATCAACTCCTTGGGATTGGGCAATTACTCTGGGATCCGCCTGCGGAGCTGTCCACGGCTTATATAACAATCGCCCCGATCAAGCTGCAGCATGGCTAATTTCAACATTTATAAGCCTTACTGGCCAGCTTACTCAATTACGATTACCATTGCGCATGGCTCGCTTTGTGGCGGCTGCTATTCTGGTAAGCTATCGCACCGATATACTCGCAAAAATAGCAAAAACACTATATGAACAAACTGATATAAAAGTTTGTGAACAAATCCACAAACTTTTGTCAGACTACCCAGAACTATGCGGTGCAATTGCAGGTATAACTGCAAAACTCATGCATGGGGTAAATAAATACTAACTTCTACAAGCATACATCACAAATAAAGGGCTTTGCATAAGGCCCTTTATTTGTGCAAAATACCAATCAAATTTGTAATTCTCGTGTAATAACAAATTACATCCTAAAGTTCCATCACAACATAATAAAACAATCTGTTTACTTATAAACAAATTTTCCTATCTTTTTATTAATACTAATATTCACTTCCCTTCGACCTTCTATTAAGCAGTGCTTGACAATCTGAAATTTTTAAATATAATAAAAAAGAGAATAAAACAAAATAAAAAAAATGGGGGTACTATGAAAAAAATATCTTATATAATGGCATTTCTAGCGCCTTTTTGCATAAAAAATACTCTTTATGCTGCAGCTATTCCTACAGAATCGGCATATGAAAAAATCCTACGAGAAAGAACCCCAGATTTAAAGCTTCTTCATGCTTCAAAAACAACAATTGGATCAGAAAATAATGTAAAAGGAACACACATAATCTCTCATGACAACAGCACTGTCTTTGCACAAGTTGTTGTTGCAAACCAAGAAGACGAAAAAACAATTGAAGGTCAAGGTCGATTTGGTGGCGGAGCATGTGGCCTTCATGCTATTTATAACGGGTTAACTCTGGTAAATGATATTGTTACACAAGGCAAAGAAACAAATCTTGCTATACAATTGCTGGGCAAAAAAGGCATACAAAAAGCTATTGGTACACACACAGATAGATATAGCTCTTTACGATATTACGCAAATGAGTTGTTTAAAAACAACGGAGAATGGCTAGATGATGTAGAAGTAAATAGCCTTATAAAATATCTCAATCATTGTGAAAAAAAAGAGTTTGCATGGCAAGGAACCATCCCTTTTGCAACATTTGACACACAAACAAGTCAACTCCTTGCAACAATTCCTAATTTAGATTCACTAGAAACTCTTGATATAACCCCTGAAATAGAAAATACTTTTGCTACAATTAAATCTGTTCGCACTGCAATTAAAGATAAAAAACCTTTTTGCGCCTGCTTTTTTATAAATACAGCACAAAAAGAAAGTCTTTCTGGGCACTGGATTACCGCGGTGGCGCACACAAATTCACAAGGGAAACTTCAATTTAGTATCGCAGACTCTCATAATGAAATACGCATCTTTAATGATAGCCTCTTAAAACAATTAATTACTTTTACAACAAATAAAAACGATCTTTTACATTGCCCTGATGCTATCAAAACAACAGAAATTCACTCATTCAACACCGTAGCTGAAGAAATTTTAACATCCGATAATCCTTCAGAAAAACTACAAGAAAATTTAACTGAAGGATTTGAACGGTTGTCTCGCTGGATTGGCCAAGAAAACATTCCAGAAGAAACACATGCGCTTTATCAAGAAGCAATGAAAAAACTTTACGCATAAGCATAAAAAAAGAGCACCCTTTTAAAGGTGCTCTTTTTTTATATAATTCTTACAAAAGAATCAACTTAGCAATCGTCGCAGTCTTCTTCTTCACCGCAACATGCATCCATCTCTTCTTCATCAAAATCATCTTCAACATCTCCTGCTTCATGAGCAAAGAAATATTCAAGTTCTTGATTTGCAGTTTCTGAAGAATCAGAACCATGAACTGCATTTTCACCTACATTGGTGCCAAAGAGTTTACGCAAAGTTCCTTCTTCAGCTTTTAGAGGATCAGTTGCACCCATCAATTTGCGCCAGTCTTGAATAGCATTCTCTTTGCTTAATGCCATAATAATAACTGGGCCTGATGAAATAAAATCTACCAATTCACCAAAAAATGGACGATCTTTGTGCACAGCATAAAAACCTTCTGCGCCTTCTTTATCAAGCATAATCTTATGAAGACGCAAGATTTCAAAACCATTTTTTTCTACAAGATCAATGATTTTGCCTGCATTATGTGCACGGACAGCGTCCGGCTTTATCATAGCAAATGTTATTTCTCTATTATCAATCATCGTATTATCTTTCTTTAAAATAATCGTTCACACTTACTCGTTATCATCTGAATCAGAAGAATTTGGCAATTCATCTTTATGGAAAGCTGACTCAAGCGCTATTTGCAAGGATGATTTTACTTTTCCTTGTGTGGAAGCACTTGTCATACCATGTTCCGAACGAGGAGCACGTTTTTCTTGCCAGCCTTGCTTATTTCTACCGCCTTCTTGTCGAGATGATGCCGGTTGTGATGCACGTTCTTCACGAGACTCACGCTTGTAGCTTTCAATCTTACCTTCTAGCTTCATGCTTAAGCCAAGTTTGTGTTCTTGACGATTTACATTCACTACACGGAATTGCGCTTTTTGACCAACAGCCAAGAATTCGTCGGCTTTTTTGCCTTCTTCATTCATCAAGGTAGTATTATGAACAAGTCCTTCAATACCATTTGGAAGTTTCACAAATGCACCAAAGTTGGTGATTTTTGTGACTTCACCGCTAACAATAGTTCCTGCAGGATATTCATTTTCAACTTTTTCCCAAGGATCTGGAGTAAGTTGTTTAATGCCCAAGGATATCTTCTTGTTTTCAGTATCTAAAGAAAGAACTACTGCTTCAACTTCTTGACCTATCTTGTAGCGCGTATTTGGATGTTCAATATGCTCAGTCCATGAAAGATCTGAAATATGCACAAGTCCATCAATGCCAGGAAGCAATTGCACAAAGATACCAAAATCGGTTACGTTGCTTATTGTTCCTTTGATATGCTGACCTACTTTAAAGCTTTCTTTTGCTGATTCCCATGGATTTTTTGCAAGCTGCTTAACACTCAATGACATACGACGATTGTCTCTGTCAAATGATACGATAAGTACTTCAATTTCATCACCAACATGATATCTATTTGCCAAATTGGTAATTCTATCAGTCCATGAAATTTCTGAAATATGAACAAGTCCTTCCATATTTTCAGCTACTTCAACAAAGAGACCATAATCGGTTACACTGGTGATTTTTCCACGCAATTTGTCACCTACCTTGAGTGAACCAACTGCTTTTTCCCATGGGTTTTCTGTCAATTGCTTGATGCCCAATGAGATTTTCTCTTTTTCTTTTACAAAAGAGATCACTTTTACCGTTATTGTCTGACCAATTTTTAGCATTTCACTTGGATGCGCAATGCGACCCCAAGTCATATCAGTGATATGCAACAATCCGTCAACACCACCAATGTCAATAAATGCGCCATAGCTGGTAATATTTTTAACCACGCCCTGAATAACCTGCCCAATAGACAATTTATCCAAAATTTCCTTACGAACTTCAGAACGTTGTTCATGCAGATATTTACGACGGGAAAGAATAATATTCCCACGTTTTTTGTTAATTTTTAAAATAAGTGCTGTAATGTTTTGACCAACATACTGATCAAAATCAAGAACGCGCTGTAGATCAATCTGGGACCCTGGCAAGAAGGCAGGAATACCCACATCAACATTGAGTCCGCCTTTTACTTTATGCGTTACTAAACCTTCAATAGGTTCATTCTGCTCAAAGCGCTTCATGATATCATCCCACGCACGTGCAGCTTTCGCTTTTTCGTAGGAAAGAACCACTAATCCATCAACATTCTCTAGAACATCAAGCAAAACTTCTATTTTTTGGCCTACAACCAAACTATTTAACTCATTGTCGGTAAATTCATAACGAGGGATCATTCCTTGAGATTTATATCCAACGTCTACCAAAACACCATCTGAGCTTTTGCTGATAACTGTACCTTGCAAGGTTTTTCCTTGCTTAAACGTTTCAACCGCCCCTTCGTAAAGGCTTGCGAGGCTCTCTTGCTGCTCTGCACTGAGTTGAAGCTCAGTATCAATATCTTGCAAAAGAGATTTGTCTTTTACATGACAAAAATCGGTCGAACGTATTATTTCTTTTGACATGGATGAATACTCCACATAATTACATACGTGCTCTAAACTCCTTTTTAAAAGGAGATAGAGGTTGTAGGATGAACAATACAATACTTATAAAAAAGGCATCAAAAAGCCTTTGCATATAGCATAAATTAAAATAAAACTTTCAGCAAATTATCGAGACTGCGATACTTTTTTAAACTCTACTGCTATCCCAATAAGCTCAAGGCGTATCGAATCAGTCAATTCTTTGGATTGCCCTATTTGATCATAAATCTCTTTGTATACTGATTTAATATAACTGACAAAATTAGTAACAAAAGATAATGCAATTTTCTTTTCTAAAGTATCAAGAAGCCCTTCTTTAAATAAGAAAAGAATCAACACTTGATCAACCATTGGGTACCGCACAAACTGGCCCTGTTTTAAAAGTTCAATCGCAAGAGCCCCTCGCGCAAGCTGCCTTTTTGAAGACGCATCAAGCTCTGTATCAAATTGTGCAAACGTAAGCAAATCATGATACTGTGCTAAATCAAGCCTTAACGCCTTTGTCATACGACGCATTGCAGGTATCTGCGCTGATCCACCAACTCGAGAGACAGAAAGTTCTGTATTAACTGCAGGTCTAATCCCTTGTTTAAAGAGCTTGGTATCAAGAAAAATCTGTCCATCTGTTATAGAAATCAAATTGGTAGGAATATATGCCGTAATATCATCACTTTGAATTTGAACTACCGGAAGAGCCGTTAATGACCCACCTTTTGCAAGTTTTCCTGCACGCTCAAGCAATCGCGAATGCAAATAAAACACGTCACCCGGATACGCCTCTCGACCAGGAGCTCTTCTGAGCAACAAAGACATTTCACGGAATGCAATCGCATGATTACTTAAATCATCATACACAATCAAAACATCTTTTCCTTGATCGCGGAAATACTCACCCATCGTACATCCAACATATGGCGCAATATACTGATTTAGTACAGGCTCTCCTGCCTCAGCAAGAATGATTGTGGTATAAGATAAAGCACCGTGCTCTTCAAGAAGACGAATCGTACGAGCAAGCTGCGCAAGACGTCCCCCAATAACAACCAATATACAAAGAACATTCTTATCTTTTTGATTCAAGATAATATTAAGAGCTATCGCTGTTTTCCCTGTTCCTCGATTCCCAATAAGCAGCTCTCGTTGTCCTTTCCCAATTGGGACAAGCGCATCAATAGACAAGATTCCCGTTTCAAGAGGTTCATTGACAGGAGATCGCTCCATAATTCCAGGAATTGTTGCTTCAATCGGACGCATTTCTTCAGGAACAAGATCCCCCATTCCATCAAGCGGTACTCCCATTGGGCTAATTACTCTTCCTAAATACTGTGAGCCTACCCCTGTTTTAAATACATGGCCTGTGCGCTTAGCTATTTCAAGCTCAGTAACAGGAATATGCGGATCAAATAAAAAAACAGAAACAAAGTCTGCATCAAGTTGAAACGCTATTCCTTTATTCCCACCTTCAAATTCTATTGTTTCTCCAAGAATTGCTTGCTGCAAGCCATATACTGAGCAGATAGAATCTCCAACCTGCAAAACAATCCCAATTTCTTCTAATTTTTGCTCTGAGATATCGCGCAACTCACGCTCAAATAACAAAACAAGATCTGTTGCTTTCATGTCCATCTAAAAAACCTTTTCAAACAGGTACCAAAGCATGGCGAGCAATGCGAAGGCGTCGGCGAATCGAACACTCCCACAACAAGGTATCACTTTGTGCTCGGACGCCACTTATTAATTTATTATCTACCATATATGTATAGAGGATAGTACGTCCCGTTTTGTGTGCAAGGAAATTTTGTATTTTTTCAAGCTTTTTCCCTTCTAGCTGGTGTGACGTGGTAATCGTAAAGAACATCATATTATGTTCTTCTTGATAGAGCTTCCGAATCATATAAAAAACACGGCCCATAAGCATAATTCGATCATGTACTAAAAGCATATTACATAATGCTTGCATGTGCCCAGGAAGAGCAAACCGTTCAAGCAACAGCCGTAAAAACTTTGCTTTTTTGGCATCCTCAAAAAGCGGTACTCTAAAAACCAACATGATATGGGGATTTTTCTGCAAAAAATCTTCAAACTTCCCCAGCGCATGATAATCTTCAAGCGTAAAGCGAGACCCAGCAACCTGCATAAATGCTTTAGCATATTTTTTTGCTATTGCCGCTGATTTCCCTATTAGCTTCATTTTTTGTCCTTTTCAAGACCATCTATTAACGAATCAATCCACATTTTACCTTCTTCTCCCGCCATTTTTTGCTCAAGAATATTACTGGTTAATTCTAAAATAGCAGGGATACGTTTTTGCTCTTTTTTGTATGATTGATAGTAGGTTTGTTGAACCTCAAAACGCCGTTCAATAGACGCAAGATGCTGCTCTTGCTCTTCTTGCTGTCGAATCTTTTTTTGATTACACTCAAGCACCCATACATCTATTTTTTTTTTAAGTACCCCAATTTCATGCTGTTGTTGCGTAATATTTTTTTCTTGCTCTACAACCTGTGCCGTCAAAACAGCTAAACGAGATACCGTTTCATGATGCAATTCTTCTTTTATTACAAGATCTTGTATAAAAAAGGGGCGACCATATTTTTTAAAGAAATAAAAAACAATACCGACAAGAATAAAAAAAAGATATATTTTAAAAAAAAACACCAGAACACTCATGCACTGTCCTTTTGTGCTATTTTAACAGCAAGCGCCTGAGCACTATCAAAGACTTCATCCCTAGAAAACGCAACTTCTTGTGCTGTCAGACCATGAAGACTGAACTCTTTTTTTGCTACGGTGTATACATCATCTGCCTGCTCTATGTTCTTTAGCAAAAGATATTCTCGACACTCCATCCATTGCTCTAGCAAAGCACGTTCATTGCTCTCAAGAGATCCTTGTAGTTCTTGAATAGACACTTGCAACTTATCTGCAAGCTCTTGTTCATGCAAAATCACCCGCACAACGGGTGCAAAAAGAAACTGCTTCAATACCCAATACGCTACTGAAAAATGAAGCATTTGAACAAAAAGAGTCCCATTTACACTCATCATAGATATCACCTACGCTTTTGGGCACAGCATACTATACAGCTGACAATCCTGTCCCTACAATAATAAGCCACGCTGCAATCATCAATGCATAAATTGCAGAGGTTTCAACCAACCCCATTGCAATCATCATTGCTGTTCGCAACTTATTTGCACTTTCAGGATTTTTACCAATATTTTCACACGCTTTCATGCCAATCAATCCTTGACCCAAAGCCGGCCCAATACTTCCAACTCCCATTGCAAACGCAGCTCCCAAAAATGCGGCTGCTTTTGCATACCAAATTCCATCAGATATCATAGTCTTCCTTTCTGACACAGTTACAATGCGTTGTTGTATGGCCTTTTTATGTAGTTTAGATCTTTTTACCGAAACATGACAAGAGGAAAATTATTTTTTACGGTTAAATTCATAAAAAGAGTACTCGCGAAAGCATCCATTATTTTTTATACTCAAACTCGCACTAACTATACGATATACCTTTATATCTTTAAAAGAGAGTAATCATGTTTCCTTGCTGGCATCTTTTAGCTTTTTCTACGCTGCTTTTCCAAACGGTCTTTTCTAGCATAGCCTTTGAGATTCAATCCCGATCACAAGATTTTGGTTTTTTTGATTCCATTGGCCAAGAAGATTTTTTTGATCCTTTTGAGCTGGAGCTTTTTGACACAGGAATCATGCAAACACGAAGCGTTGGGCCTGATGTTATTGTTCCTATCTTAATTGCTCAAGCCGACATCCTTCAAATTTTACAAGAAAGTCTTTTTTTACACACCAATACCCTCAACAAACGACCACTTCTTGATAGACCTATGTTTGAGGACTTTGTGCGTGTATATATTTGCGAGGCAGGATTTGTAGGAATGCAGCTTTTTGCATCTATGATGTCTCGAGGGAATTTTACCAAAAATAGCACAGATATGGATTCTTACCTTGCACTCCAAGAGCCTTCTTTGATTACAAAACTAGAAGACGTTGTCGCAAAACTTAAACCACTTTTTGCAAACCCTGCAGATAATATTGATATTACACGTCTCTTAGGCCTTTTCAAACCAATGACTGTGCAAGAACGCGCCGGCGGAGCAATGCTTTTTGGAGGAAAATATTGGGATAACAATCGACTTATGATTCAAATTCCATTTTATTATTTTGAACGCAACTTTTCATTAACCGATGAAGAACGTCTTCTTGTAGAAGCCGAATTTGGCAAGCTTGGACCAAAGGAGCAAGAAGAGTTCCAAAAAAATCATATGATAAGCGACAAAGTTGGCTTTGGCGACATGCGCATTCAATTTGATACCTGCCTTGTTAACAAAGAATACTCCACATTGTATGGTGGTGTTTTTACAACACTTCCCACTGCATTTGCAATTAACCAAGGAATGCTTGGGCGCTCTTTTCCAAAACCATGCACATTCCCCTCATTCAGTTTTACAGAACTTTTTGATCTTGCCCTTAATCCAACTCCCGCAAATCAAGAAAAAGCATTTACCATTTTAAGTGATTTTTTGCTGGGCGCTGTTGACCGCATGGCAGCAAATTTGCTTGATACTTCTTTGGGAAATGGTGGGCATCTTGGAATTGGTGGATATCTAACTCTCGATATTCCATTTAGTCGCTGGTTTGAAGGGCTCAATGCACATAATACAATTTTTGAAAATCGCATAAGTCTTGAATATTATTTCCCAAACACAGAAAAGCGCTTTTTTACCAACAAGATCAATCCTAAACTTTTTGATCCAAGTCTCTTTATAAATCCTCTTTCTCCTGTTATAGACCCTATTAAAGCGGCAAAAAATCTCGCCTTTTTAGAAAGTGAATTTGTACAGCGTCTTTATTTACGAGCTTTTTCAGTGAGCATTCATCCGCGTCCTATATTTAGATATATAAGCAAAATATCCTATCTTGGCGATGCTCTTGTCGCAACAGCAGGACTGGACTCATGGTTGCAAGGTGTAAATGGAATATCCCCTATAAATTATCAATCCATTCAAGATCAAGTATGCTTTTCAAAAGTATATCCTCCTATTGCATATCAAATAGATCTCTTTGGAAGCATTTCATACAATAGTGGCGATAATCATAAAGGATGGCTCTTCACTATTAGCGGAGACTATACTCTTTTTAAAAAAGGAATTGGAAAATTATGGGGGCTTGCATTTGGCATTGAGCGATTATTTTGATTAGATAAACCATATCGTACAATCACCTTTAAAAAGGAATTTACATGAACAAAAAGATTTTTTATATCGGATACTTGTGTGCACTCACCGTTTCATCAATGTATGCAAAAACATCAGAATCTTCTCATGATATCCTGCCAACAGCTGCTGCACTTGATGGACTTCTTATTAAAGAAAATGACATCGGACATATGTATCAACTTGGAACAAAAGTTGAACATCTTTTAAAGGGACCACACACACAAGAATCTCTTTCTATACAAGATTTAATCTCTTTAGAACAAAAAGGCAGCATACTGATTGAAAAAAAGAATGCTCTTTTAAAAGAACTTAAAGCTTCTTTTCTTGAAGTAAGTGCTCAATGCATGGCTGCAGCTCATGGATCAAAAGCACAATTTATTCCACTCATCAGAGAATGGGCACGCATTCACACAAAACCATTTAGTCTCCTTTTGCGATGGGCTGAAGTAGAAGAACAAGAAGAGCATGAACACTTTAATAAAACTATCACAACATTTGAAAAATTTAATGAGTTCTGCCTTGATCTTTTAACCTTTTTAAGTGATATTATTAACAGTTGTCCAAAGGCACATGCGCTCTTTAAGCAACGCATGGAAAGGCTTCACGTTATTCATGATCTTCTTCCAAAAATAGCAACTGTATCACCACAAGAAGAAAAACGCTTTATTGCCTACGTAGTCAAACATCATTTAACAGAAAAGCTTACTGCTATTTCTATAGAAACGGTCAAAGAGCTCTGGAATGAGTTTAGAAAATCACACTGAAAAACTATCTGGATCCGTTTTAAAGATTGTATATCGCAATCAAGAAAATGGATATGCTGTTTTTGTGCTGTCACTTTCTACTAAGCATGAAGTAACTGCACGCGGCATTATCCCAAATATTCAACCGGGTGAACATATTTTAATTAGCGGATCATGGGTTGTTCACCCTAAATTTGGCAAACAATTTGAAGCAATATCATGCACTGTTGAACGGCCTACAAGCACTAAAGGTCTCATTGCATACTTAGGATCTGGACTTATAAAAGGAATTGGTCCTGCATACGCAGAAAAACTCGTTACCTATTTTGGCAAGGCGGTTCTTGATATTATTGATAAAGAGCCACAAAGACTCAAAGAAGTTCCTGGCATTGGACAAAAGCGCGCTGAAACAATTATCGATGCATGGATTGATCAACGTGAAATCTCTCATATTATGCTTTTTTTACAAGAAAAAGGCATCTCTACAACATATGCCGTCAAAATTTTTAAACAATATGGAACACGTGCAATTGATTTGATTATTGAAAACCCCTATCGACTTGCAGAAGATATTTGGGGAATCGGTTTTAAAATGGCTGATGATATTGCTCAAAACATGGGAATGCGCCATGATTCTCCCAAAAGATGCAGAGCAGGCATACTGCACGTCTTAGCAACTGATATTGGATTTGGACATGTTTATGTTGAACTTAATGCCCTTAAAACAAAAACTGCTGAGCTTCTTGAGATTTCACTCCCCGATCATGCTCATATTATAAAAACAGCGTTTCATGCTCTTTATAATGATGAAAAAATAAAACTTATCAGTAAACAAAATGAACATTTTGTGACAACAAATAGCAACTACTGGAATGAAAAGAATATTGCTCTTTGCATAGACCACATACGTGCATGCGCAACTCGACACCCTATTGATATTGAGCATGTTTACACCCAATTACGCACACAAAATGAGAATATCGCATTAAATGAAGATCAACAAAAAGGTATATTGACCTGCCTACAAGAAAAAATAACTATCATAACGGGTGGCCCAGGAACAGGGAAAACTACGCTTATCAAGCAACTTTTGACCATTCTTGATGCTCATAAAATAGCATATCGTCTTGCTGCTCCAACAGGACGTGCTGCAAAACGCATTACAGAAAGTACAAAAAAAGAAGCCGTAACCATTCATCGGCTTCTGGAGTTTGACCCTGCTACCATGCGCTTTACGCGCAACGAGTCAAATGCGCTTGCTCTTGATTTTCTTATCCTTGATGAAGCATCAATGATCGATATCTTTTTGGCATCTTCTCTTTTAAAAGCTGTTCCTCGTTATGCACATGTCATTTTTATAGGAGATGTCGACCAACTTCCTTCTGTTGGAGCAGGAAATGTCTTAAATGATCTAATTGCAACACAAAAAATACCTACCATTCGATTAACACAAATTTTTAGACAAGCACAAGACAGCATGATCATTGTTAATGCTCACCGTATTAACAATGGAGAATTTCCTGTCCCTCAAATATCTTCTGAATCAAAAAAAGATTTTTTATTTATCAAGCAAGATGATCCTGCAGGTTTTGCTGACATCTTAAAAGAATTGTTAGCAAAAAAACTTCGCGCCGCTCATATCCCTTTTGATGAAACCATGGTGCTTTCTCCCATGAATCGTGGCATCACCGGAACATATGCTCTCAATCATACTATGCAAACATTTTTGAACACTGCAGAACAAAAGTCATCTTTAACGTATGGTGGATACACCTATCGTGAAGGTGATCGTGTAATGCATATCAAAAATAATTATGATAAAAATGTTTTTAATGGTGATATTGGCATTGTACAAACTATTGATACATCAGATCACCGTATGCATGTACGATATCCCGACCGCACAGTACCCTATGAACAATCAGAGCTTGATGAACTCGTTCTTGCATATGCAATCTCTATCCATAAAAGTCAGGGATCGGAATATCAAGCTGTCATAATCCCTCTTTTTATGGGGCACTTTATGATGCTCCAGCGGAATTTACTGTACACCGCTGTTACCCGTGCCAAAAAATTATGTATCATCGTAGGACAAGCACGCGCTTTGGCTATGGCAATAAAAAACTGTAACAAAACAGAACGCCTTACTCTTTTAAAAGAATACCTGACTTCTGACTTGTCCTGTCGCTAACAAACCCATTAATACCGCAACAAATCTGGTTTTTTGTATGAAAGAATAAGCAACCCAATAACATGCGGAATTGCTGCTGCTGCCAAAATAGTATTCATAATTTCCCAAACGAGTGGAACCGGTAAAATTGCGCCTACAAAAACAATGCATGCTGCAATAATGCTAAAAAGCTTTAAAAAGCGATACTGTGAAAACGTTGCAAAGGTTTGCATTCCATTAAACCCATTACCTATGACCGTTGTAAGAACAAAAAGCAAAATACTAAAAAGCAAAACCCATTGCCCAAACCCAGGAGCTTGCATTTTAAATGCTTCATAAATCAATGTGCTTCTAAAATTACCAACGTTCCACAATCCTGTTACCAAGACAAGAAGCCCTGAAATAACAGAAAGAATGATATCTGCAATGGTTGCATACATCCCAAGAATTGCTTGATCGCGAGGATCTTTTGTATCTGCAAGAGCATGCGGAATTGCTGAAGTACCAAGCCCCGCTTCACAAATAAAAATAGCTTTATAAATTCCCGCATGCATAGCATGCAACAATGTTGCTATTGAAAACGCTTTCCATGAAAAAACATCATGTAATACCAAATACAAAGCCTGTTTGAACGCATAAAGATCATGCAAAATAATATACAAAGCAAAGCTTACATACAGGGTAAACATAATAGGAACTAATTTACTTGCAATTGAACTTACCCGCTGTGCTCCACCAGAAAGTGCAAGAATAAGCATCCCTGCAAGAAAGCCTCCTACTACCCATTCAGGCACTGACTCTAAAGCGCAAATAGCTGCCAAGTTACTCGCTTGCGCCATATTCCACCCAGAAATTAAAATTATAAGTAGTACTCCATACCAAGAAGCAAGATATGGGGAGACATATGCTAAATATTGCATCGGTCCACCAAGAATTTTTTTGTGTTCGGTTGTTTGGCGCGTCTGAATAGCAAACATAATTTCTGTAAACTTGGTAACAGATCCAAAAACAAGATACATCACAAGCCAAAATAATGCACCAGGACCACCCGTTATAATTGCTAATGACGGCCCCACAACACTCCCTGTCCCAATTGCTGTTGCCATTGCCGTACACAATGCATGTAATCCACTTATCGTGGCAACCTCGCCTTGATCATCTTTTTTTACCGTTTTTTTTATCCCTTGCGTAACAAGCAAAAAAAGTCTTTTGAATGCACGAATCTGCACAAATCGCGATATAACACTAAAATACAGTGCTGCTCCCAAAAAAAGTATTACCGTTGGCAAAGCAAGAATATCGTTGTTAAGCCATGCAAAAAAAGAAAGTACATTCATGCAAGGTCCTTTCATAGCAATAAAAATAAAATATAGGAGCTCTACAGCGAGTATAAAGAAGTAAAAAAAAATTGTCTTCAACGGACACTAATTTTTATTTCATCTCTTTTCGCTAGGCTCTTTACGTTAAAAATACACCTAGACAAAAAATAAAAAACGATAACACTAATCATCCAAGATTGTATTTGTATTTTTTATTATTACCTTATTGTATATGTTGATACTTTTTTTTGGACTTTTATTTTGTACTCATATTCCAACATTCTCATGCTTAACCTCTACTCCTCCCTCTCCTACTAAAAAAGTTAGATTTAATGACCAACTTGTAATACATGAAGTTTCTCGATATCTTCATAAGGTTGATCAAGAACCACGCAAAAATGATACCCCTCCTTTTTCTTGCATAGATTTTATGCTTGAAAATGGATTAATAACAGGAAGCCTGGGAGTCGCTATGCATGTAAGCCAATCTTTTGCAAATAAAGAGCCCAATGGCATGAATAGCTCTCAAATGGCAAAAATGTTTGTCGCCATTTCATGCTTGAATCTTGTTATACGCAATAAAGATTATATTATAAATAGCATCAAGAACAACCCGCTACATACAGATTAGACGTGAAATAATACCAATCACGCAATAAAGCCATTCCCTTTACAGTAAGCCTTTTAGCCCTTTTTGATACTCAAGATGCCTCTTCCAATTAGCGCTTTACAGATAGAATTATGGCTATATAATTAAAAATAGATATAATCATAAAAGCATATTGGAGGTTGTTATGCTAAATATTCAGAAGAAGAGGCTATTAAACCTTGTTACCCTACCTATTTTTTTAGGACTATCTTACTCTTTGCAAGGAACTCCAACCTACAACAATCCTGTTGATCTGAATCAAAGTCCCCTAAATCAAAGGAATCCCTTTAATGGTAAGCTTTTTGCAGTTAAAGTTGGGTTAACTACAGCCTGTATGATTGCCAGATTAAAGTATGCTCAAAACAACCCTGATTCTTCAACTGCAAATCGCGCCTTAGCACTTTTGCCTGCAACTATTTTTTATGGCTTTGCAGCTAAAGATATTTTTGAAATAACAAATTAATTTGTTATTTCAACTTTCTCATCACAAGAAGGCATCAACCTTCTTAACTTCAGAATACCAAATCCTTGAACTTACAATTTAAAAAATACTAAAAATAATGCTACTTTGCCAAATGAGCGAGCGCTTTTTTTAGCATATAATCAAATGTTTTATTCTGTACACTCTCATCATGTTTAAGCTGATTAATTGCAAAACTAATTTCTGCTTTTGAATAATTTAATGCATTAAGTGCCTGAATAACATCGTGTAGCGCACTTGAAGATTCACTTGCTTGATACGTAAGCCCTGCAATTTTATCTACCTTATGCTTGAGATGCAAAATCATCTGCTCTGCTTTTTTTATACCTACACCAGGAGCACTACTCAAAATTCGGGCATCTTCTTGATGAATGGCATGCACAATTTGCTCAATCCCTAATTTTGATAACACGGCAAGTGCAACTTTTGGACCAATCCCAGAACATTCAAGCAATAAACAAAAAATCGTTTTTTCTGCTTCTGTTTTAAACCCATACACCGTTGGCGCTTGATCTTGTTGCCAATGCAAATACACATACAATGTTACTGTCTGATTTTGAGCAAAAAAATACCCTTCTGGCGTAAAAATCAAAAATCCAAATCCTGCTGCTTGAAGAATTAATGAAGATTCTTGCGTAAAGCTCACAGTCCCTGTTATATATGCAAGCATGATTCCCTTTCACGGTCACTGTTTTTTTGAGTATATCGCCTGATCTCTTGCTCGTCACTAAAAATAATAAACTCTTGCATCACGTATTTGTAAGTCAGTATAGTACATAAAAAGTTATTACCATGGCAGACGCTTGTGCTTATTTTGTTTTGCTTTTTTATGTTATGTTTTAATTTTTGTGCAAATGCTATGAAAAAAGATCATTCACTCAATACCTATTCTGCACATCGCTCTTTTAAAAAATCTTCCGAATCTTCTTCCACAAAAAAAATAAATCGAAAAAAGAAAAAGCCAATTTTTGTTATTCAAAAGCATGACTCTTCTCACAAGCATTTTGACTTTCGCCTTGAAATTGGAGGAGTGCTTGTCTCATGGGCCATTCCAAAAGGTCCTTCATTAAATCCAAAAAATAAACGTCTTGCAATAAGAACAGATGACCATTCTCTTGAATACGCACAATTTGAAGGCGTAATTCCAAAAGATAATTATGGAGCAGGAACCGTAATGATTTGGGATTACGGCACCTTTGAACCGTATATTCTCCCCAACAAAAAAACTCCTTCCTTAAAAGAACAACTTAAAAAAGGACACATTAAAATAATACTATCCGGAAACGTATTGCAGGGAGCTTTTTCTCTTATTCATACCCATGAAGATCAATGGCTTTTAATAAAAATGGGTGATGCATATGCATCTACTACCAAAAAACCTGCTAAAGCCATTTTGCATTCAGCACTAACACATCGAACTATGGAACAAATCAAAAAAGCATAGAATGGATTGCCCTTCCCCCCTTTTTTTGTTTTACTAAAACAAATCATTTTTATTTTTTACTTTTTTAATCATATGTCTATTTTTTTTAATTCTTTTTCTTTTGTACTTTTTTGTCTTACCATTTCATCATCTTTGCACAGCTCTTTATGCTCTGATCGCTATCGTCATGAACCATACTCTTCTTGCCGTTTTTTTTGCATTGTTATAGACAATTACATTCCTCCTTGCAACACTAAAGCAGTATCCCCTAAAAAAGAAACCCCTTTACCGGCTAAACAACCGTTTGCAAGAAAAAAATGGGTCATTAAAAATCAGTAAAAAAGGATTATTATGAAGCTTTTTCTTGATACCGCAGATATAAATATTATACAAAAATATATCCCTACAGGATTAATCGATGGGGTTACTACAAACCCTTCTTTGCTTGCTCAAAATGGAACTAACCCAAAGCAAAACATTCTAGACATTTTATCTCTTTTTAAAGAAGGGATAATAAGTGTTGAAATAACGGAAGACGATCCCCAAAAGGCATACCTGCAAGCAAAAAAAATAGCAGCAATCTCTCCACATATTTTGGTGAAGATCCCATGCCACAAAAACTATTACCCTATTATTCATCAACTTAAAAAAGAAAATATTCCCCTAAATATCACCCTTGTTTTTAGTGCAATTCAAGGATTATTAATGGCAAAACTTGGCGTAGATTATATTTCTCCTTTTATTGGACGATGGGATGATATAGACATTGATGGCACTCAGGTAATTCGCGAGTTGCGTATGATAATAGATACCTACGGATTTAAAACAAAAATTCTTGCTGCCTCAATCCGTCACGTACGACATGTACATGAATCACTTTTGGCAGGGGCAGATGCTATAACAATTCCGGGTGCACTTTTTGAAAAAATTATGGCACACCCACTTACAGACCACGGAATTCAACAATTTAACACAGATTGGGCAAAAACAAACACCACTCAATTCCCATAATCATTGCAAAAAAAGGAGCATTTTGATGATTGTATCTACCAGCATTTTAGCCATTTTTGGCATATGCGTATCCGCTTACGCATATTTTCTTGAGCAAAAAATTAAAACAAATAAAAACTATGTTCCCTTTTGTGATATTTCTGATAAAGTTTCGTGCTCAAAAGTAATTACAAGCAAATATGCTACTTTTTTTGCGATTTCAAACAGTGTCTGGGGCATTATTTTTTATAGTGCAATTATTACTGCATCATTCTTTGATTTATATAAAACAGTTTTTGCATTAAGTATATTTGGCTTTGGAGGGGCAATAGTTCTTGCGAGTATTTTATATTTTATCATTCGCACTGCATGCCTGCTCTGTACAAGCATATATATCATTAATATCCTGTTGCTTATTACAAGTTATCATTTGATATAAAAAGGAGTATTTATGATAAACTTTCTTTCGTTTATTTCATCAGCGGGAACAGTTTTTTCAAAAGATCTTGGTATCTTGATTCTACGGATAGGAGTTGGCGCTCTTTTTTTTCATTATGGATTTGAGCATCTGAAAAAAGGAAAGGCTGAGTGGGAATGGATGGGTTCTCAACTTGCATCTTTTGGTATCACCTTTACTCCCACGCTTTGGGGCATTTTTGCATCACTAATCCAAACATGTGGAGGGTTGCTTTGCATTATCGGATTAAAAATGAGACTTGCTGCTCTTTTAATAGCGTGCGTCATGTTGGTAGCAATTGATGTACATAAAAGAAAGGATACTAAAACTAATGCCATTGCTTTACCTATAACTCTTTTTATCGCCCTTATTTCACTTTCAATTTCAGGATCTGGTCGCTTTTCTCTTGATTATCTGATATCAAAGATGTGGTGTTAATTTTTACATATTGAACCATCATACAATTATGAAACAATCAAAAAAGCTACGCATTCTCTTTGTTACTAATAACTACACTCCTTATTCTGCAGGAGTCGTAAGCTCAATCAATGCTGCAACAGAAGCCCTTTCTTTAGCAGGACATGAAGTATTTATTGCTGCTCCTGATTTTTTAAGCAAAAAAGCACCTAATCGACCCCAAGATCCTCCTTATGTATTTCGGATTACATGTCCAATACACTTTACTTACAAAGAAAAACATATTGCTATTCCCTTTTTCCCACAAAAAGAACTCTCCGCTATTATTTCTGAACTAAAACCAGACATTATTCATACTCATCATCCTTTTTTATTAGGGAAAGCAGCTCTTGCTGTTGCTCGCAAACTTTCTATTCCTATTGTATTTACCTATCATACACTCTATGAATATTATGCTCACTATTTTCACTGCCCTCAAAAAATAGCTCAATGGTTTGCAAAACGATATGCAACACAATATTGCAATGCTGTTGATGCTGTCATTGTTCCAAGTACAGCAGTAAAAGAACATATTATAAAGCAAGGCGTCTCTACGCCAACTACAGTTATACCAAGCGCTTTACAATCTTTTTTTATTCATGAAAACCGTCCTTGCAAGCAAAAGCATCGCCTTGAATTATTTAGACTTTTACTAGTAAGCCGCATGGTAAAAGAAAAAAATATACTATTTGCGCTTGAAGCATTTAAACTCCTCCCTAATGATTTTAAACTCATTGTTATTGGAAACGGTGATGAATACAAAAACATTGTATCGTATGCCTATGATCGCTTACGATTACCCCGCGCAAGTGTACTTTTTATCAAAGAATCAAAAGGCCTTGAATTAGTTGAGTTTTATAAAGGATCGGACCTCTTTTTATTTCCTTCAACAACAGATACTCAGGGGATTGTTCTTGCTGAATCAATGGCTTGCGGAACCCCTGTTGTATCAGTAGACGGCCCAGGGCAACGTGATATTATCAGAAATGGAATGAATGGTTTCTTGGTAAAAACACCCCAAGAAATGGCAGAAGTCATCATGCAAATTAGACAGGATAAAGACTTGCACATGCTACTCCAAGAATATGCATGGCGCACTTCACGCTTTTACATGCCTCAGGTAATGGGAGATCGTTTAACAGAATTTTATGGAACGGTTTTATAATTTATTGCATAAGCTTTTCCATAAAAGAATCTCGTACCCGACCATTAGAATCAAATATTAACGTTCTCCCTAAAATTGCTTTTGTTCTATCATCATGCATAGGATGCTTTAAAATAACAAGAGCTGCAATTGCAGCTCTTTTATTGCTTGGATCCTTTTCAATTTCATCAATAAGGCTCTTAAAGATAGTCAATGCTGCATCAAAATGTTTATTTTTTAAAAGAGCATGTAATGGCGTTATTTTACCGGTAACTGAACGAGAATAACATACCGCAAAATCTATAGGTCTTGAAAAATTATTGGTATACAAAGATCCTTCTGATGCTGCTAACACAGGGTTTTCATCTACCAACTGCCATACATACGAAACAATATCATTATGCGTACCAGCAGATAATAATTTACCAAACATATACCTATCTAAAGATGCGCCTGCACTTACCAACAACTTAATCATTTCTTTTTTTTTTAAAACACACGCATAATACAATGGAGACAAATGATTTTTATCACATTTTTCAGGGTCTGATCCACACTGCAATAACACTTTAACTGTTTCTGTTGCATGGCTTAAAATAGCACGCGCAAGCAATGGGCATCCATAATAATCTAGAATATCTGGAGAAATTCCTGCATTAATAAATCGTACAATATTGGCATGATCTTTTTTCTCAACAACATCATTCATATACACAGACTGCATATATGAATCAATTTTAAAAACCCACAACGGATGCTTTTCTAAAAAACGCGCAAACTGCGTATATTTTGATCGATATGTTTGATTAAGCGCCTCATTAAAAAGTTGCTCCTCGCTTTTTTGAGGAAACATACTTTTCTTTAGAGCATTCCAAAAAATCTGCAGCCCAAAACTAGGAATATTAAATAAAAGCGCCAGAATTACAATAATTTGTTTTTTCATACAAAGAAACCATGATACTCTTGTAAAAAAAACACGCATATTTTGTTTAAAAAATAAGAAGATGGAAAAAAAATTCATACTTCATTCTCCGTTTAAACCTGCTGGGGGACAACCTGCCGCTATTGCAGAGCTTATCACACAACGACCAAGTATTTCCACGCTTGTGGGAGTAACAGGATCTGGTAAGACATTTACTCTTGCCAATGTTATTGCACACACACAAAAGCCTACACTAATCCTTGCTCCTAACAAAACGCTTGCTGCTCAATTATATGAGGAGTTTTCTCTTTTTTTCCCTCAAAACAAAGTCTGTTATTTTGTAAGTTATTATGATTATTATCAGCCTGAATCATATCTTCCTGCACAAGATATGTATATTCCCAAAGAAACTCTCATTAATAGCGAAATTGAAAGACTCCGCATAGAAGCTACTGCTTCTTTAATTAATCGTTCTGATACAATTGTTGTTTCATCAGTATCATGTATTTATTCATTGGGAAATCCAACTGATTATAAAGAGCTTTCTTTGCAACTTCATGTTGGACAAAAAATAAATCGAAATGAACTTATTCACGCACTCATTTTTATTCAATACAAACGCAATGACGTCTCTCGTGATCCAGGAACTTTTCAAGTAATAGGAAATTCTATTGAGATTATATTGCCATACCAAAAAGAAAAACTTCGCATTGAACTTTTTGGATCTAGTATTGAACGAATGCAATGGGTTAATAGACAACAAAACACTGTTCTTTTGAGCCTTGATAATGCTATCGTTTTACCGGCCAAGCACTTTGTTACAACAGAAGAAAAAAAAGAAACAGCTCTTTCTATGATCAAGCGCGATCTTGATGATTGGTGGCCACAACTTGAAAATCAAGTATATCAAGAACGAGTAAAACAACGCGTGTCTCACGATATAGAAATGATCAAAGAAACCGGTTTTTGCTCAGGTATCGAAAACTATTCATCCTATTTTGATGGCAGAAAAACGGGAGAGCCTCCCTTTTGCTTATTTGATTTTTTCCCCGATGATTTTTTGTTAATTATTGATGAATCTCATATTACAATTCCTCAACTTCGTGGTATGTATGCAGGCGATCGTGCACGCAAAAAAGCACTAATCGAATTTGGCTTTAGATTGCCATCAAGCTACGACAATCGTCCTCTTAAATTTGAAGAAATAGAAAAATATTTTAAAGACACAATTTTTGTCTCTGCAACACCAAGTGAATATGAACTTTCACATTCACAAAAAGCTGTTGAGCAAATTATTCGCCCAACAGGACTGATAGATCCACCAATAACCATCCATCCGCGTGAAAACCAATTAACACATCTGCAAAAACAGATTCAAGAAACTACCAAAAAAGGTTACCGGTCTTTGGTTATGGTTATGACCAAGCGACTTGCTGAAGAGCTTGCACAATACCTTGAAGATCGTGGCATAAAAGTATGTTATTTGCACAGCGAACTAAAAACACCACAACGAACAGAGTTGCTTTTAAAGTTGCGCGCAGGAGAATTTGATTGTCTAGTAGGTGTAAACCTGCTACGCGAAGGAATTGATTTACCAGAAGTTGCACTTGTTGCAATTATGGATGCAGATATCGAAAGTTTTTTGCGAGACAAACGTTCATTAATCCAGATTATTGGGCGAGCTGCACGCAATGCAGATTCTCACGTTATTTTATATGCAGATACCATTACAAAGTCTATGGAATCTGCCATGCATGAAACTGCGCGCAGAAGACAACTACAACAAGATTATAACAAAAAACATAACATTACTCCTTCAACAGTCATGCGTGAAGTCACTAAATCAATCTCTGGCATCCAACATGCAATTGCACAAGCCAGCAAACAACGTAAAAAAGAAGAAAAACAAAAAGACGCTACAAGCCCAGAAGCGATTCATGCAAGACTTATTGCTCTTGAAGCACAAATGCAACGCGCTGCTGAAAAGCTAGATTTTGAAACAGCGATCACATTACGAGAAGAATGGATTGCATTAAATCAACAAATTGAATTGCCCCAAAAAAATGAGAAAAAAAAATGAATGCGATAAAAATAGGAATTTTGACAACCCTTTGCATACTTACCCTCTGTGTAGTACGCCTTGGATTTTGCTCTCGGGACATCGATATGCTAAATAGTTCATACAATATTAATACACTCACTCAATGTTTTTTACTTGAACCAGAAGAAATAAAAAACAAAGCCCATATGTTTATGGCCCAAGCAGAACAAGAAATTGCACATATTCTTACTATTTCTGCAGATAAACAAACATATCAAAATAGCTTTAAGGCCTTTGATAATTTATGCGCAAAATCAAATCTTGCACTCTTTTCTAATCTGTGCTCTATTCTTGAATCAGTAAGCCCTCGAAAAGAAGTTCGTGATGCAGCTCATGAAGCAATAATCCTCTTACAGTCATTTTATGTTGATAAACTTGGAAGCAATAAAGCCCTTTATAAATCACTCAAAATTTTTGCTGTTAATAATAAAAATAATACCTCTCTTTCACCTGAACAGCAGTATTTTATTGCTGAAACAATAGCTGATTACGAACGGCAAGGGCTCAATCTTCCTGATGAACTTCTTGAACAAGTCTCCAATCTTAAAAAAGAAATCGCATCTCTTTCTGTACAATTTGAACGGAATATTGCAGAAGACTGCAGCTCTATTCAAGCAACCAAAGAAGATCTTGCAGGAGTTGACGATGCATTTGTGCAAAGGCTCCCAAAAGATTCATCAGGAAAATATATTGTTGGCGTTGATTACCCAACATTTTATACCATTATGGAAAATTGTATCGTAGAAGATACGCGCAAGCGCCTTTCTCGTGCATTTAATAATCGTGCATATCCAATGAATGAAGTCCTGCTGCAAGAGATCCTTATCAAGCGAAATAAGCTTGCCCAACTTCTTGGGTTTAAAACATACGCACACTTTGACCTAGCAGATCAAATGGCAAAAGATCCTGAAACAGTAAAAAGTTTTTTAAATGAATTACTTGAAAAAGCACAAATAAAAGCAAAACAAGAACTTGCAACCTGGACACAAAACCTTCCTGAATCGGTATCCTTCTACGATGATGGGAAGATTGATCCATGGAATGGTATTTTTTTACAAACTC
Organism: uncultured Pseudomonadota bacterium; assembly: GCA_964440325.1. Taxonomy (GTDB): domain Bacteria; phylum Babelota; class Babeliae; order Babelales; family Vermiphilaceae; genus CAYTRW01. The sequence continues at coordinate 12,864 of CAYTRW010000003.1, read as the reverse complement.
AATACAAAAAAAATCATTTTAATCTTGATGAACAAAAAATAGCAGAATACTTTCCTCTAGATCATACTATAAAAGGCCTTTTTTCAATTTATGAGTCTTTTTTTAATATAAAGCTCAAAAGTTGTCCCCTCACTAAATCTTGGCATCAGGATGTACTCTGTATTCAACTTTATGACAATGATGAAAAAATATTATATGGGTCTATTTTTCTTGATCTTTTCCCTCGTGAAGGCAAATTTTCTCATGCTGCAAAAGCAAGTTTTATTCCTGCTTTTTTAACAGAAGAAAACACATTGCATCCTGGAGCCGTTGTTGTTATGGCAAACTTCCCCAGAGCAACAAGTGATTCCCCTGCTCTTTTAAAGCGCTCAGATGTAAGTACATTCTTTCATGAATTTGGCCACGCGCTGCATGCATTGTTTGGAGCAACAACAATCGCTTGTCTTTCAGGTACCAATGTAAAAAGAGATTTTGTAGAACTTCCATCTCAAATGCTTGAAGAATGGATTGATAATAAAGATATTTTAAAAATGCTTAGTTGCCATTACAAGACCGGAGAAACTCTTGATGATCAAACTATTGATACCATAATCGCACTCAAAAACGATGGATCTGGAAGTTTTTTGCAGCGACAAGTATGGTTATCATTTGTTTCTCTTAATTTACACCAAAAAGATGACTCTGTTGATATTTACCGATTGTTTAAAGAGGCATATGAAACATTTATCAGCACTTCACGGTTTGATGAAGAAAATCACATGTACGCCAACTTTGGACATCTCTGTGGATATGATGCAAAATATTATGGTTATATGTGGTCAAAAGTATTTGCGCTGGATATTTTTGATCAAATAAAAATCTATGGACTTTTAAATCCAGAAATTGGCTCAAAATACGCTACATGCATACTGGCAAAAGGTGGAACGTGTGACCCAACTGACCTTCTTATTAATTTTTTGGGAAGAACCCCAGAAAGTGATGCTTTTTTTAAAAGCATGGGACTATAATTTTTCTAAAAACCCCATAAGCAGATAAAGAATTTTGTCCGCTTATTTTTTATTCCTACTTGTTCTATTACTACATGGAGTTACAACATGACTAAAAAAATATTGTTTTTTACAGGCGTCATACTATTTACAAACATAGTACATGCAGCAGGATACACCACTCCTCCTAGAGCCCGAACCTATCCATCCAATCAGGCTCCACAGAGAAAAACAAAAAGAGATGAGGACCTCTATGCTTTTCCAAATCAAATTTATGCCGTATTAATTCCACACGTACTCAACTTTACAATTCCACCTACAATAGCCCCCGTAGTTCCACCTATTACTGGAACATATGCACCCTCTTTTACAACTTTACCTGCAATAGGGCTAATAAATGAAGGGGTTACTTCAAGAATAAGAGAGAGAGAGTATCCCGCAGAAATACAAGTCGCAAAAAGGCAAAGACGCTAAAAACTCACACAAAAGTAAATGGAATTTTATGCTTAAAAAACTATTATGCTGTATTACATTTCTTGGATTCACACATATTGTATCAGGCGCACAAAGACCCACTTGTCCTCCTGCGCCAAAAAAAGCTCCTTCGCAAGAGTTTTTAAATATTAACAACAGCAACAGAAATGCTAAAAGATCTCTTGCTGGTATAATTGAGCAAATAGCGAACATGGAATTGCGTGAAGATCAAAATAACACAGACTTAAACATCCAACGCAATAATAACCAAAACTAAGATAGGAGAGATGAGAGTATAAAAAATTATACTCTCATCTCTCCTCTGAATCTTTTTTTATTTTTTGAATACAAATCAATCTTTTTTGCCTAACAATTCTATTTTAGTTGCTTTTGGTTTTACTTTTGCTACATTTTGTTTTTGACATCTATTATCCTTTTGTATTTATAAAACAAAAAATCTTTTAAAAAAAAGAAAAAACATATGCGCAACAAATGGACACTTGCAATTCTTACTTCCTTATTTGGGATATCTGCTTTTTCTGGGCAAAGACAACCTAACCCTCTAGAATGGCCACTAAACACTCCAAAGAGAAAAAGATTAAATCCTGTAAACAGTTTTAATCCTCAAAAAAAGGCTGAAAAAAAGGCTGAAAAATTTTTAGAAGAAGCCGAAGAACAATATGCAGCCTATCGTCAATGGCTTCCTGGTTTAAAAGAAGAAGGAAAAGTAAGAGCTTTTCTTGCCGGATACAAAAAAGAAAAGAAAGATGAAATTTCACTCTCACCTGCCTCTCGCAAACTTTTTGGAACATTGTCATGAAAAAACTATTTTTATGCATTGTTGTCCTTGCTTCAACGTTACAAGCAGCCCATAGACCTATGACTCCGCCTAGAAATGCATTTAACAATCTTGTATATACAGTCCCTACTCCCCCAAAAAAGTCCTCCCAGGATATGTTTGGCGAAAAAAATAGTAGAACTGAAGCACGACAAAAAATTTCTCAAAAAAACCCACGTTCAGAAGATCACGACGGGAACGAGGGGATAAAGCGAAGAAGAGAAGAACCCTAAAATATATTATTTAAGCTATGCTTTTATAATATAGCAACCAACTTTTGCTCTTTTAAAGAATGGGGGCAATTGGATATTATGGAGTAAAAAAAATAAAAATTTGATTGCTCCATAATATATGTTTACGCAGCTCATCATGCAAAAATCAGTTGATATAGCTGCATATTCAAAAAAAATCAATACGTATCATAACCTATCATTTATAAAACATTTTTAATCTTTATTTTTATGCAAACAATACAAGCTTTTATTGTCTCATTTCTTTCATTATTCGGCGTTCAACAACCAAATACTAATCATCAACAAATTGTATTTACACAAACCAATCAACAATACTTTGTAACACCCGCTCGAAAATTTACAGTCCTAAGAGGTGTAAATAATCGACCATAAAAAGAGAATCATTTTGTATAAAAATGACACTTTATGTTACAGTAAAGTGTCATTTTTATATCAAATTTAAAAATATATGTACGAGCATGCACATCGCAATTGTCTTAAAAAAACATCTTCATAAACAAAAGATATCTTTACTTGGGAACATGCTTGGACGAGTCGACGCAATATACAATCAAAATATTCTTATTTCAACCGGTGCTCTTATTTCTTTTGAATACACTACGATAAACAATAGAACATCTCTTTCTTCTATTACATTATTAGATCTGCCTCTTTATATGGCGCAACAAGACATTCTTTTTGTCCACCATGTATTTGAATTAATTACCTATCTTTTACCAATTGGCATGAACGATAAAACTATTTTTGACTTATGCCTGCATCTTTTCAAGAAACAAAATCTTTCAGCATTAGAAAAAAAAACATTTTTATGTCTTCTTTTTTATATTTCTGGCTTCATCCCATTTGGAATACATAAAAAAATAATGCAGCTTTCTACTCATCCTATTGACATGATACGCAAAGAGTCTTTACATTTAGCTGATGAATACATTATTGATGAGTGGCTTAAAGCATGCGTGCAAGAACATTTCACTATCAATGGATTTAAAACAAGACAATTTTTACACATTCATAATTTAATCTGAGAAGGAAAAGAGTGTTTTTGTTGTGTTTTTTTTTGTTGCTCCTTGGAACAAATTTTTCTCCACTTCTTGCTTCCAATACGCTAACCAACCTGCTAAAACCTCAAGCTCCTGAAAATCTATTTGTAAGCGCTACTGATGAAAAAAGAACTCTGCTGCGTACCGCTCTTGACGCTCTTTCCAAGCTTGAAAAAGACGAACCTGACGTTGTAAAAAAAATCAGCGTTGCCATAGAATCTACCAATAATCATATAGATGCCCTTGAAGAAGAACTTTCTGTAAATAAAAACAATGTTATTTTGAGCAAATCTCTTTCTTTCTTAAAAGAAACTGTCTTAACTCTTAAAGAAATGCTCCAAGTGCGAGGGAATTTGCGTATCTTGCTGCAAGAATTTATACGCTATTTGCGCATATACCTTGATGATGCAGAATTTGAATCATTTAAACGTGAATACACAGCCAAGGAACGCTCTTATTATACCTTTGAAGATGAATACAAAGTATACAATCAAATTATTGGGCAAGAAGCTCTGATTGCTCAATTAGCTGAACAAGAAAAAAATCTTCAAACAGAAAAAAGCAATCGCAAAGCTGCAACACAAGCATCTCAAGAAGAACATACTCGAGCTCTAAATGAACTGGAATCTCTTTTTGTTGCTTCGTCAACACATTCATTAGATAAAAAACGCGTAGAAGAAGCGATTCGTTATCTTGATCAACTTTCAGCTGCGCGCAAAGAATGGGAAGAGCTCAGAACCACAGAAATGAAGCAGCGTATCACTTTTTCACAAACAAAAACGTTTGTTGAAAAAATGCGTCTTGACACCATGCAAAAGATGTTTCGCCTCATAAAAAACAGTATTCGCATTGGAGAAATAGATGTTATTGCAGAAAAAGAAAGCGTTGCTCAGATAAAAAAAGAATATTTAGCCAAAAAAGAAACTTATCAAGAAGAGCGCAACAAACTTTTAACGTCTCTTAAAGAGCAGGAGCTTCTTCTTGAACATCTATGCAAGGAGGAAGGAATTTCGCTTGGAAAAGAAATTGATGATTGGTCCAGCGATACGCGCCACACAATAGGATCATATGCTGGTGTTACCCGCATCTCAACCCTAAATGCCCATATTTCACTTATCAAAAAAGAAATTGAGCGGCTTCAAGCCCTTATTGCTCTTGAAGATGAAAAATTTAATTTTGCAAATGTACAACTCAAGGCAAAAGAATCGTACTATCGCATGATAGAACACAAGTTTTTTTCTGAAGAAAACATTACTCAAGAACTTGATTCATATAAATTACAAAAAACGGAATGCTTAGGCACCATCGCACAACTTAAAGAAAAGATGAACGCTGTTGCTGAACAACTTGGGCAACAAAAAAAGGTTCTTGACAATATTCATGCATGGGAAGAACTTATTTCCCGACAAAAAAATGGCATCTTTAAACAAAATGCCGAATTACTTACTCAACTTTTAAGTCTAACAGAGCAAGCTCACCTTGATGTGCAAAAAAAGATTGATATTCTTGGGCAACTTACTGCAGCATATTCTGGATCTATTGCGGAAACAACAAATACCATTCGATTAATAGATTTTATTGTAAGTGAACTTCAATCAAAAACAATGTGGTATCGCCCTGAATACGCAATAACACTTCATGGTATTCAATCAATTGTCACCGATCTTTCTCTCTTTTTTGTGGATGCATATTCTCATGCAACACGATTTGAATCAAAAACGCTCGTCAAGCGTGTAAAAGAGCTCATTCATAATCGCTTTTCATTTATTTTCTTCTTATCAAAACTCTTTTTATTGCTATTCATATTCTTCTTAATACGGCAATATGCTTCTTTTTTAGCACGATTCTTCTTGGGATTTGGGAAAAAATATACTGGTTTTATTAGATACCTTTCAACTATTATTGCACTTTTTTGCCAATTTACTTCGCGCAATTTTGGAGCGATACATTTTTGGATTTTTCTCCTTTTCCTTCTCTATCAATTTGCACCAGACACATACTCTTTTGTATTTTTCTATCTCTTTTCTATCCCGTATCTTTCATATCTTACATACCGTTTTACAAAAGCTTTTTTACAGTTTAATGTGCAATCGGACTATGCTCTTTTATCTGCGGACTTCCAAAATAGATTTATCATTTTGATGGCAACGTTAGCGCATGCAACGATTATTATATTCTTTTTACGACAAGCCTTTATTCTTGCAAGCCATTATCACTCCGAACTTCCAACCATTTTATTAGCTATAAACTTTATTATCTTCCAGATTTCATTAATCTTTCTTATCTCAAAAGAACAAATTATAAGCATTATCCCTTCAAAAAATGTAGGATGGCTTTGGATTAGAACTCAAGTAGAAACCTACTTTTATCTCATTCTTCTTATTGCAATAACAATTATTATTTTAAGTAATCCTTATATTGGGTTTGGGCAACTTGTTTTATACATGCTTTCCAATATTTTTTACACGGTTGTTCTCTTTAAATTTCTTATCTGGATTCATGGTAAGGTCAAAAAAACATCTTCATATATCTTTTTCTTTTCAGGAGAAGATATCATTCGCGAACGCTTTTCTCATGCACGCACATGGTTTGGACTTTTGATAATTACTTCATTTTTGATGCTCAGCTTTTTAGGCATTATGGTTGGAGCAAAAATTTGGGGCTGGCCAATTGCCATTAAAGATTTTGTAACGCTCCTCAATAAACCAATTATCTTAGAGCAAACGACAACGCCTATTTCTCTTGCTTCATTGCTAGAAATTATAGGATTTGTCCTTGGAGGATTTATTGCCGCATATGCGATAAATCGATTTGTTTTGGATAAAATTTTTGATCTCCTTTTGATTGACTCCGGTGTTCAACATGCAACGGTAAGACTTATTCAATACTTTTTAGTACTCATTACTATCGCTATTGGATTTAGAAACGTTGGACTTGGCGATTTTATTGTTTGGGTAATTGGTGCTGCATTACTTGGACTTGGTTGGAATATAAGAGAACCTCTTGGCGACTTTATTGCATACTTTATTATTTTGATTCAACGTCCTATAAAAATAGGCGATTATATTCGTCTTGAAGAAGAAACCCAGGGTGTTGTGCAACGCATTACTGCACGCTGTGTTATTATCCGTCGCAAAAACAGTACCACCATTGTTATTCCAAACTCACAAATAATTGCACGCTCAATCATCAACTGGAACTATGTACGTAATTTTATCGCATTTGATGACATTGATGTCTTTATTGATTACAAAGAAAATGCAGATGTCGTACGCGATCTTTTATATCAAGCCGTTGCATCACACCCACAAGTGCTCAGAAATCCAAAACCTATCGTTCGCCTTGAAAAGTTTGAAACACAAGGATATCGCTTTATGGTTCGAGGATTTATAAGCTCAGTGTATACGCTTGAAATGTGGAATATTGCAAGTGACGTACGAATGAATATCGCTCGATCATTACAATCAAAAAATATTCGTCTTGCACTTCCTTTCCGCGTTGTTTTAAAAGATGGGCTTGAGGATGTACAAGACATTATTGAACCTGAACAATGATTCGTAACCTATGGTTTTGAAAGCATGTTTTGAATTTTGGTATATAATCCAGAAATACGCATCCCTTGAATAATGAGATACAAAGAAAAGCCTGCTAAAACAAACCCTAGCCCCTTTTCTAAAAAGCCAAGTGTATGCAATAAAAGCATGCTTCCTGCAAGAATCATAGCAACCCCTTTGTAAAAAGGATCCAAAGCTTGTATAAACTTTTCCATACAGAATCTCCTTTTTTAAATTAAAAAGACATATTGCTAAAAAAGATAGTACACAGGCGCTGTTTGTTGCAACATAAACCATGTTGACTATCAGATAGCGCCTTAAAACCAGATTAAACAATTGATATTCATTGACAGGTAATCTTTGACGTTTACACTAAACACATATGCCTTACCCTTAAAAGTCAAAAAGTATGTTTTTTACGTGTCAAAAGAAATCACTTTCGTCATTGATTCCATTTTTTCTCTTTATTGGACTCTTTGTTTTTTCTTCAGTTTTTTTAAAAAATCCTTTATCTCCTCTTTTTTTATGTCTTTTAGCAAGTTTATACGCTATAGCTACATGCCCTTCCTCGATTCCTTTTAATAAACGTATTGACCTCTTTATTCAAGGAAGCGCCCAGCCTACCATTATCGCAATGGGATATATTTTTATCTTAAGCACTGCATTTACTCACATTCTTTCACTTATTGGAGGAACTGACGCAGCCGTTTTATGGGGGCTCACCTTTATGCCATCTGCGTGGCTTTTGCCCGGGTTTTTTACCATTGTAAGCTTATTTGCAACAGCGGTTGGATCATCAATGAGTGCGATTGCCGCATTTATGCCTATTGGGTTTAAAATGGCACAAATGCTACAGGCAAATTCTGCACTATTTGCAGGAATTGTTGTAAGTGGCGCAATGCTTGGTGACAATTTATCTATTATCTCTGATACTACGATCGCAGCAACACAAATGCTTGGAGCGCGTGCTCGTGATAAATTTAAAACAAATATTTTCTTGGTGCTTCCTGCATTCATCGCGACAATTTTGGTATTATTATATTTTAATAACACCCTTATAGTGCCTCAAGCAATCGAGCTTACGCAGTATCCTCTGGCGCATCACCCTATCACTATTTTGCCCTATATCTTGCTCTTATTTTTTGCAATCTGTGGAGCTGAAGTCTTATCTTTGCTCCTTATCGGGATCATTGCAGGACTAATTATTGGCATTGCTCTGGGAACATTTACGCCATTTGAAGCAACAAGCCTTTTTTTTGAAGGTTTTTTTAAAGACAGAGGCATGCAAGAAGTTTTTGTGCTTGTATTTTTGATTGGCGGACTTTCTCATCTTGTTGAGCAAAATGGAGGAATCGAATATCTTCTTGCCATTTCAACAACTAAAATACGTTCTTCGCGCTCAGCGGAGCTATTTATTATAGGCATGACCATGCTTATAAATAGCTTTATTGCAATTAATACAATCACCATTCTTGTTGCAGGACCGATTGTAAAACAGCTTGCACATAAAACAAAAATACCCCCTCAACGCGCAGCTTCTCTTCTTGATATTGCTGCTTGTATCTGCCAAGGAATTCTTCCTTATGCACCACAACTGCTTCTTGCTAGCTCTTTGGCGCAAATTTCCCCTATCGCCATCCTTCCTTATTTGCACTATCAATGGTTTATCTTTATTGTTATACTTTTCTCTGCGTATCTCTCACACAAAGGAACAAACCCTTAAACTCATACTAATAGCGTTGTAACAACACGATTTAAATATTAGAGGGGCAATTATGTTCACACTCTTTCACACACTAGACACTTTTGCATTATTTAAAATTCTTACTGTAGGAATCTTTTTTATACTATGGTTTTTATTTTATTTTTTTTCAAAAACTTGTTTGCTTGTTCATCAAGCAGAAGTCGTAATCATTGAGCGATTTGGGAAATTTAATAGAATTTTACAGCCTGGACTACACTGGATCGCTCCTTTTATAGAAAAACCACGATCGGTTACGTGGACCTTTGTTAAAGAAGAAAAAAGAAATCATTATGTTCGCTATGAAAAACAGCTCTACCGCATAGATTTGCGAGAAGCAGTATATGACTTTCCCAAGCAAAACGTTATTACTAAAGATAACGTGACAATGGAAATCAATGCGCTTTTGTATTACCAAATAAGCAATCCTCATTTTGCTATTTATGAAGTATTTAATCTTCCTGAGGCAATAGAAAAACTTACACAAACAACGTTGCGAAATGTAATTGGATCAATGGATCTTGATGAAACACTTGTTTCTCGAGACGACATCAACACTCGTCTTTGCATCATTCTTGATCAGGCAACCGATAAATGGGGAGTAAAAGTTAATCGCGTTGAACTGCAAGAAGTAAACCCACCTGCTGACATCAGACATGCTATGGAAAAACAGATGCGTGCAGAGCGAGAACGTCGCGAAAAAATTCTTCTTTCTGAAGGTGCAAAACAAGCTGCTATTCTTGAAGCAGAAGGTGAACAAGAATCTCAAATTTTGCGCGCCAAAGGTGAAGCTGAATCACGCGTTATTCGCTCAGAAGGTGAAGCAACAGCAAAACTAAACACTGCAACAGCAGAGCTCAAAGCAATTGAGTTAATAAAACAAGCTGTCCCACAAGAACAACTTGTATCGTATATGATTGGCATGCAATATATAAAAACATTGCCTTTAATAACAGAAGGTAAAGAAGGCAAAACTGTTGTTATTCCTTATGAAGCAACATCTCTTGCTGGATCGCTTTCAACCATCCAAAAATTGTTTGAAAGCAAATAAAAC
>CAYTRW010000003.1:0-2823 GCA_964440325.1 uncultured Pseudomonadota bacterium | reverse complement strand
AGGGGCGTTCGCGTAGCGCCCCTCATCATTAAAAATTATAGGAAAAAACAAAAAGTACCAGGAACACCTGATGTATAAATCCACACGCATTGCCAAGTAGCTCTTTGGATAATGTATCGTCTTTGAGCATCCTTAATGGACCGCTGAGCTTCTTGATTACCGTTTAATCCTGTAAGTCGTTTAGCAAAGTCTGCCTTATATTCTCTTTGGAACGCATCTTCCGAATATCTAAAATCAGTAGAATGTATAAATTCTAGCTGTTTTATGTATCCCCATGCTTCATTTGGCGTAAAATATTTTTCTAACACAATTCTAAAAGTTTCTGTTGCATGCTGATCTTTTTCCAAAGCAAGCTGCGCCCACTCAGAATTTGAAAGTTTTTTTCCATGTTCACTATCTACTAAATCAAATAATGCATCTCGCTCTTTTTTGTATAATTGCCCTTCGGGCAGAGGGCAACTGGCAATCTTTTGATTAATAAAACTTTGAATTTTTAAGCGCGGATCAATAATCTTGTTTTGACTTTTGATACAAAATTGAGCTATGCGATCAATGCGCATAGCACATAACGGCATCACAAAAAAACAAGCCGTTATATAAAAATATCGCTGCATTATCTCCCCTTCTTTTATAACGGTTTTAAAGAACATAAATCAAACCCTGCACGTCTTAAAGCTGCCATTTGCAACAAATTTCGCGTCTCAAAATAACGTTTTTCAGCCATATTTAATGTTGCTAACTGCGAATCATTAACCCATCTTTTTTTGTTTAATGCAAGATTTTCCCAAAATAAATCAGAAAGCTTTTTGTTTTCATACAGTTTTGGAATAATTTGCCCATACAAATTATGTACATGCTTTACATACTCATCAACATAACAAGAATGCACACACTGTAAATACGTTTGCCTAAAAAGAAGTGTCTCTGCATCTATCTTTTGATCAAGAAAAAGATTCCAAGCGCGATCAGTCGGTACTTCATCTAAAAGCTTTTGCAGCAAACGAACTTCTTCAATTTTATATATTCCATACAAAACATCTTTATTTTGTATTCGATTAAAAATAAGTCTCTCTATTCTAATAAATGGCTGCGCATAAAACGTTCCTTCATTTAGCTTTTGTGTTATTTCATTCATATCAGATGGGATATAATGATCTGCTCCTGAAAAACAAAAAGCTCGTACTTTTTTAGATGAAAACATAAAATTGGGTCGCAATTTTTTCATTCCAAACGCAATGAAATTAAAAATACACAGCATCAATAAAAAAACTATCTTACGCTTTACAACCATTGCTTTCTCGCTTTTTACAAAATTGACAAAGTTTTAGTAACTATTGCCTGCGCATCAATACCCGCCCAAGCAAGTAATTCTTGAGGTGCTCCTGAACGCGCAAGACCAGGTACTGCAAGCATATACACAGATATTCCATTATTTGCAAGGGCAGCAATAATGGATTCACCAATTCCACCTTCTTTATAATGATCTTCTACCGTAATAATTTTGCTTCCAGAAGCACGTGCCGTGACAAGAACCGTTTCTACATCAAGCGGTTTTATGCTGTACAAATCAATCACTGATGCAAAAATTCCTTGTGCTGCAAGCACTTCATGCGCTTTTAATGCTTCAAATACCGTAATACCTGCAGCAATAATACATACACAATCTTGATCAGATTTACGCAAAACTGAACACCCACCAATTTTAAATGTATGTGATGTATCATATAAAATTGACGTATCTGCACGCGTTGTACGTAAATATGAAATACCTTCTTTGTATTCATGCATCAACTTGACAAGAGCATGCGTACTCACGCCATCACAAGGATACAAAACTACTGAATTTGGCAAACAACGCATCATTGCAATATCTTCAAGCGCCATCTGCGAAGGGCCATCCTGACCTATAGAGACCCCGGCATGCGATCCTACCAAACACAACTGCGCTTCTCCAATTGCTGCCATACGGATCTGATCATGCGCACGAGAAAAAAATGAAGCAAAGGTAGAAACAAAAGGAATATATCCTCTCCGATTAAAACCAACTGCCATACTTACCATATTTTGTTCGGCAATAAAACATTGGAAAAATCTATCTTTATACTCATTTTCAAAAATTTCAGCATACGTTGAATTTTTTACATCTGCATCAAGACAAACAACTTTTGCATCCATACCTCCAAGAGCTGCAAGCGCCTTTCCATATGCTTTGCGAGTTGAAATGTTTTCACCTGTTTTATACAAAGCTGATTGATATAAGCCAGAAACACGCTCCATATACTCTTTTTGTTGTGCAGGAACCGGCGGAATATATGATTGATCTTTTGATTCTGCATCAGCAGAAAATGTCTGCGCAAGTTCTTGCAACAATGTCTGCGCTTGTTGACCTACAAAAGCTTTACCATGAAAACCTAATTTGCCTTGAATTGATGGTAAACCGTATCCCTTTTTTGTATGCGCAATAATTACTATTGGCGCACCTTTTAATTGCTCAATTTTTTTAAATGCTTCAAGCAACTCTGCTATATCATTTCCGTTTACCACAAGAGCATGCCATCCAAATCCAGAAAATCGTTTTTGCATCTGAACAACATTGCCATCTTCCATAGTTTGATCAGATTGACCAAGTTCATTCATATCAACAATTGCAATGAGATTATCTGTTTTATAATATGCTGCCAACTGTACTGCTTCCCACACAGATCCTTCTGCAACTTCACCATCTCCAAGCAATACATAGGTTTTATACGAGAGTTTTGCCAATCGTGCTGCAAGCGCTTGTCCAAGCCCTATAGATAGGCCTATTCCAAGCGATCCCGTTGC
>CAYTRW010000002.1:0-97766 GCA_964440325.1 uncultured Pseudomonadota bacterium | reverse complement strand
AGCAGCAGCAGCAGCAGAAGCAGCAGTAACAAAAATTCAAGCATCACTAAGAGCAGCAGCAGCAGAAAGACAAGTAGCAGCAAGAAAAGAAGCAGCAGAAGCAGTAGCAAGAAAAGAAGCAGCAGAAGCAGTAGCGTCTGTTAATACTGATTCTCTTGAATTTGAATCAATACCTGAAAGAGCAGCAGCAGCAGCAAGAGAAGCAAAATTGGCGCAAAGTGCAAAAGGCTGCTTAGAAAGAAGTGAAAAAAGAATAGCAAGAGAAAAAGAAATAGCAGAAGCTTTTGAAAGAATAGCTCTTGAAAGACAAGCTTTTGAAACCGAAGAAGAATGTGCATGGAAAGAATTGTTAAAAAGTATTTCTTTGGAAAATTACCATAAAGCATTATCCATAACAACAAACACAAAAAAATCTAACAATCCAACAAATAGCGCACCAGCAGGAACACCTCAAGTTTCTACGCCAAAAAGGTTTGAAAATTTGAATACTAATTTATATCATCTTGGCAATGGTATAAGCCCTAATCGAGGTCAAAACAACAAAAAAGAAAAAAGAAAATAGAGCGTAAAATAAGAAGATAGCGCATTAAAATGCAAAAGAGGGTCCGATCGGACCCTCTTTTTTTGTGTACTTTATTCTAGATTGTTAAAAACGTTTAAAGTAAGAATTGATGATAAAATCAAAAAGATGTTGTATTGATTTTATTTTTTTAATATACCCAAAAACGCTTCTTGCGGAACTTCTATGTTGCCCACTTGTTTCATCTTCTTTTTACCTTCTTTTTGTTTTTCAAGTAGTTTTCGTTTTCGTGAAATATCACCACCATAACATTTTGCAGTAACGTCTTTTCTGAGTGGTGCAACGCGATCGCGGGCAATAATTTTGGCACCAACTGCTGCCTGTAAAATTACTTCAAAAAGTTGTCGTGGAATTACTGTTTTTAGTTTTTCAACCAGATCGCGACCAATGTAATACGCTTTATCGGTATGTGCAATCAAAGAAAGGGCGTCTACTGCTTTTCCATTAAGCAAAATATCCATTTTGACTAATTTTGACGGTTGATAGTCTGCTTCTTCATAATCAAAAGAAGCATATCCAGAACTTAATGATTTGAGTTGATCATAAAAATCGGTTGCTACTTCATTGAGCGGTAAAAGATATTTTAAGATAATACGATTTTCATCAATATAAGAAAAGTCTTGTTGTATTCCCCGTTTTTCTTGGCACAAAGAAATCATGTTACCAACATATTCTTTGGGAACAATAATTGTTGCATTTACGCAAGGTTCCAATATTTCTTCTATATTTTGCGCTTCAGGAAAATCTGCAGGACTTTCTATATTTAAGAATGAATCATCACCTTTTATTTTTACTTTGTACATCACGCTTGGTGCAGTAGCAATAACGGTGAGATTGTATTCTTGTTCTAACCGTTGTTTAAATACATCCATATGAAGCAAGCCCAAAAATCCACATCTAAATCCAAGGCCAAGTGCTGCAGAGGTCTTTTTTTCTGTAGTTACGCTTGCATCGTTGAGCGTAAGTTTTTCTATAGCAACCTTTAATGGCTCAAACTCTTCACTATCAACGGGGTAAATACCTGCAAAAACCATGGGCTTTGCCGGCTTAAAGCCAGGAAATGGAACGACCGGTTTTTTACTGTGGTAGACCGTATCTCCAACGCGGGCTTCTCTTACTGTTTTTATACCAGTAATAAGATATCCTACTTGCCCTGCATACAGTTCATCCGTTGAGGTTGGCTCTGGGTACATCAAGCCGATTTCAAGTACATCATAATGCATTTCTGTTTGCGCCAAAGAGATTTTGTCTCCTTTGCGAATAACGCCGTCTTGGAGTGCAATCAAGCAGACAACACCGCGATATTCATCAAACCATGAATCAAAAAGCAATGCTTTTAGAGGTGCATCAACGGATCCTTGTGGCGCAGGAGTATGTTTGATAACCGCATTCAACACTTCTTTTATGCCAATACCCGCTTTTGCAGATGCAGGAATAACGGTTTCTGGTGAAAAATCAAACAGCGTTTCTAGCTGATGCGTAATACGTTCAGGCTGTGCTGTTGGCAGATCTATTTTGTTAATAACGGGAATAATCGTTAAGTCTTGATCAAATGCCAAGTAAAAGTTTGCAATAGTTTGTGCTTCTACCCCTTGAGATGCATCAACAAGAAGCAGCGCTCCTTGGCAAGCATACAAAGAACGAGATACTTCATAACTAAAATCTACGTGTCCTGGGGTATCAATCAAATTTAAAAGATAGGTAACGCCTTCATATTCATAAAACATAGAAGCAGTTTGTGCTTTTACCGTGATGCCGCGTTCTCGTTCAACTTGCAGCTTATCCAAAAATTGTTCTTTTCTTTGGCGATGTGTGATCGTGCCCGTTTCTTCAAGCAATCTGTCAGAAAGAGTTGATTTGCCGTGATCAATATGAGCAACAATAGAAAAGTTTCTGATACGATCGGGAGTAAACTGTTTTAAATTATGAAGATGTTGTGTCATATAAAAGCGACCTAATCTTGTGCGCAAAAACAAATAAATGGCGTAATAACAGCAAGTAATAGAAAGATTTTTTTCATATAATCCTTCAAACTTTTTGTACTATTTTTATAGATATTATTTTTTTATTTAAATAGTATCTATTCCTACAATGCATTAGAGTATCCTAAATATGAATAGTTGTATAATCATTTTGATTGGCAGACAGCTACGTTAAAAACGTTTGTTGATATTCTTTTAAGGCCTTGATTGCTCTTTCTTGTTCATTGCACCAATAATTATGGCAGCGATTAAAATAACTACTTTTTTGTGCGTATAATTCTGGGAAGCGTACTGTGGTAAAAGCAATATTATTAAAAAATCCTTGCATTGTATGCAATCTATCCCATGTTTTGGGTGAGACAGGGATGCCATTTTTTTTTCTTTTGAGCAGCCAATAATGAAGATCGTTTATTCGATCCTTTATATCAAAAAGTTCATAGCTTGGAATCTGTACTTTTTTAAATCTTTCAATAATTTCTTCTTCTTTTTTTTCAATTTCTTTATCTGTTGGTATGTCTAATGTACTATCTGCTTGATAAAGAGATCCACCAAGAAGAGGAAGGTTGCTAGAAAGCAATTTTTTGCGCTGTGCAAAGTTCCCGGTTGTGGGTATAGGCAAAAGAGAATTGACCGATCTTTGAGAGTCTTCAGCAGGTGTTTCTAGACAAAAAAAAGTTTTTCTTGGCCCAGGAGAGTGTGTTGCAGCATGACAAAAAAAAGTAAAAAAACAAAGAAAAGAGAGATAGAGTTTCATGTAAGTCCTTTTATTGTTTGAGAAATTTTTTGTATCAGTTTTTCTTGTTCATCGCACAGTTCCTTTTTTTGAATATCTAGTTCTTTAAGTGCAGAAGTAACTGTTTCTATTTGTTGTGTTAAAGAATGTGGGGCTACGGATGTTTTTGTTTTTGAGTAAAGAGTTAAAGAAGGTTTTGGTACAAAAGTTGTATAGCAAGCATATTTTTGAGCCAGGGGACTATGTTCAGAAAATTGATTTATCGGAGTTTTTATATTTTTTAAAAACCGAATGCTTGATAAATCTATTTCTTTAAAAGATTCTTCTATCATATTCAGGTAATGTTTTTCTTGATTTTCTGGAAGACTCCAGACGGTATGTATAAGTGTATATAGTTTTTCAAGTGCATCATTTTCATTACTGCTCTCATGTAATATTGATAAATATTCATTCCAGTTTGAGCAAGAGCTTTCTAAAAATTTTAATTCTGTTTTTATGGAATCTGATTGATTCACAAGCTGCATAATCTCTTTGTTTAAAAGTATTTTTTGTGCATTCTTTTTTTGTAGTAATGGACAAATTGAACGAGCCCATAATCCACTCGTAATACGTATAGGCTGTGTATCTTCTGGATTAATGTCATCAACTGTTCGAATAAAATTTCTCCATAGAATGTTTGATAATGCCTCTTTTCTTGCATCCATATTCATGGGATTGGGATGGGATATGTACGTGGCATATATTGCATGTGATATTGTTGTAAGTATGATAATGCGCATAAAGAAATAAAGTGTCATAATGAAAATAGCCTAAAAAACAAAAGTATTTATTAAAGATGTTACAATAGTATCAAATTTTTCTTTTTGTAAAAATAGTTTGATAAAAAAAGAAATTTTGGCCGTTCTTTCTCTTGTGTTCGATTGTCTTTTTTTACATTTGATATATGATACATAGTAATTAATCTTGATATACCAAATTCTTACAGAGGCGCGCCTGATGGAACCAGTCAATTTGATGGAAGACAATGAAAAAGTTCGTGTAAAACCCGTGCTGATTGAAGAAGAATTAAAAGAGTCATTTCTTGACTATGCAATGTCTGTTGTTATTAGTCGAGCGCTTCCTGATGTGCGAGATGGATTAAAGCCGGTGCATCGTCGAGTGTTATATACCATGCATCAATTGGGGTTTCATTATAATAAGCCGTATCATAAAGCAGTGCGTGTAGTTGGTGATGTATTAGGGCGTTATCATCCTCATGGTGATCAAGCGGTATATCAAACAATGGTTGGTATGGTGCAAGATTTTTCTAAACGATATCCGCTTCTTGATGGACAAGGTAACTGGGGTTCTGTTGATGGAGATGGTGCAGCTGCAATGCGTTATACTGAAGTTCGCATGGCAAAAATTGCACAAGAACTGCTTTGCGATATTGAAAAAAGAACAGTTCCTTTTGTTCCAAACTATGATGAATCGACTGTCGAACCTACCGTGTTGCCAAGCAAGTTGCCTCACTTGTTATTAAATGGGGTGTCTGGTATTGCGGTTGGGATGGCAACGTCTATTCCGCCTCATAATTTAAAAGAATTGATAGATGCGTGTTTATTGCTTTTAAAATCTGATCATGTGACAGATGAAGAGCTTTTCTCTATCATTCCTGCTCCTGATTTTCCAACCGGGGGAATAATTTGTGGGCGAGCTGGAATTATAAAAGCGTACAAAACGGGACGTGGAAATGTTATTGTGCGTGCAGTTGTAGAAATAGTTGAAGGCAAAAAAGATAACGCACTTATTGTTACTGAGTTGCCATATCAAGTAAATAAAGCTGATCTGATTATAAAAATTGCTGATCTGGTAAAAGAAAAAATTATTGAAGGTATCACCAATATTCGTGATGAATCAAATAAAAAAGGGATGCGATTAGTCATTGAAATTAAAAAAGGTGAATCAGCAGCCATTGTTCTTAATCAGTTATATAAATATACAAACTTGCAAACATCTATTTCTATATTGATGCTTGGATTGCTTGATAAGCAGCCGCTTGTGTTTGGATTGCGTGGACTGTTGCAAGAATTCTTGTATCATCGCAAACAAGTTGTGTATCGCAGAACGTTATTTGATTATGAAAAAGCGCAAGAGCGTGAACATATTTTGATAGGGTTTATTATTGCGCTTGATAATATTGATGAAATGGTTGCTCTTATTAAAGAATCTGATTCTGCAGATGAAGCAATTAAAAAATTAAACAAGCGATTTTTAATTTCAGAAAAACAAGGCAAAGCAATTCTTGAAATGCGTTTACAGCGTTTAACGGGCATGGAACGCGATAAAATTCATCAAGAAATGGAAGACATAAAAAAAGAGCTTATTCGTTTAAAGTCTATTCTTGAGCATGAATCTGTTTTAAAGCAAGAAATTGTGCAAGAGCTAGAAAAAATAAAACAAGAATATGGAGATGCGCGTCGTACTCGTATTGAAGGAGCTCTGGATATTTTAACAGAAGCAGATCTTATTCCTGACGAAGATGTGGTTGTTACTCTGACTATGAAAGGATACATTAAACGTGTACCGCTTGAAGTATACGGAGTGCAGCATCGTGGTGGAAGAGGGAAGATGGGAATGGCAACCTTGGAAGGAACTGATGATGTTATGCAAGATGTGTATGTTGCAAAAAATCATGACATGTTCTTATTCTTTACCAATTTTGGACGAGTATATTCATTGCAAGGAATAGAGGTTCCGGAAGCTTCGCGTATTGCGCGTGGACGTGCGATTATTAATTTATTACCACTGCAAGATAATGAAAAAGTAGTAAAGCTTCTGTGTGCAAGAAACCTTGAAGGTAAATTTATGGTTATGCTTACCAAAAAAGGGATTATTAAGCGTACAGATGCGATGGATTTTGCAAAAATACGGAGCACAGGAATTCGAGCACTTTCATTAAGAGAGGATGATGAATTAGTGTTTTGCGCATTGAGTAGTGGTTCAGATACTATTGTTATTGCTACATCTCATGGTAATGGTATTCGCTTTAAAGAAGATGAAGTGCGTGAGATGGGTAGACAAGCATCAGGTGTGATGGGAATTCGTCTCAAGAAAAATGATTTTGTTGTTGGTATGGAAGTGGTAACCAGTGGACAGGATTTGCTTTTTGCAACAGAAAATGGGTTTGGCAAAAAGGTTCATGTTGATGATTTTCGTATTGCGCATCGTGGAGGAATGGGAGTCCGTACTATTCCAACCGATAAACGTAATGGCATGGTAATTGGATTGGCTGTTGTTTATG
The DNA here is from genome assembly GCA_964440325.1 of uncultured Pseudomonadota bacterium. Taxonomy (GTDB): domain Bacteria; phylum Babelota; class Babeliae; order Babelales; family Vermiphilaceae; genus CAYTRW01. The sequence continues at coordinate 91,188 of CAYTRW010000002.1, read as the reverse complement.
ATGATTCTAATATTTTGCTGATTGATCAATCAGGCAAAATTATTAGACTCCCTGCATCAGAAGTTCGCGCAATGGGAAGGCAAGCAAAAGGTGTGCGTTTAATAAAACTTGATACTGATCAACTACTTGCAACGCTTGTTGCCTTTAGAGAGCCAGAGTCCCCAGAATCAGATATGCATGAACAAGAACTACAACCAACAACTGCTGAAGCACCGGTAGCTGATGTTAAAGATGATAATTCTGTTGATGCTTAAGTAAAAACATATAGAATGGAGGTTCTTTTATGTCTATTGCATTATTGCATCTCTCTCTTATTGAGGGAGTTGGGCCGGTTACTGCACAATTGATTCTTGAAGTAAGTCAAAAAAAGGGGATTATTTTTGATCAGTGGTATTTATTTTCTGCATCAGAATGGATGCAAATATTTGGATTAAAAGAACGAACTTCTTTGCTTATAAAAAAAGGTTTTTCTGATACAAAGATCCTAGAAAAAGAACTTTTTTTAATAGAAAAAAACGGAGTGCAGTTAACTACTTGTTTGGATAAAGAGTATCCTTTGTTATTAAAGTACATTGTTGCTCCACCTGTTGTGTTATATTGGAAAGGAAGCTTTTCTTTTTGTGATCAGCATAGTATTGCGATTGTTGGTTCACGTAAGGCGGATACTTACGGAAAAAAGATGGTTGGAATACTGGTAAAGGAGCTTGTTGCACAACGTTTTGTAATTGTTAGTGGTGGTGCAATTGGTCTTGATACGTATGCTCATCAAGAAACATTAAATCAGCAGGGCCATACCGTTGTGGTTCTTGGTTCGGGGTTGCTTTCAGCATATCCGGCAGAAAATAAAGCTTTATTTGAAAAAGTAGCAGAAACAGGGACGTTGCTTTCTATTTTTCCGTTGCAATCATCTGCAGTACCAGGAAATTTCCCTGCACGTAATCGTGTTATTGCGGGACTTTCAAAAGGATGCGTGGTGGTACAAGCTGCTGCAAAAAGTGGTGCACGTATCACTGCTCAATACGCATTAGAACAAGGAAGAGATGTTTTTGCAGTTCCTGGAAGAGCGGATGATATCTTGAGTGCAGGATGTAATGAGCTTATAAAGATGGGTGCAAAACTGGTGCAAAATGCGCATGATATTATTGTTGAATATATACCAAAGTATCAGTCAAATGACATATCGCATAATGCAGTTTTTTGTCAAACTATTCAGACAGATTTTTTGCAAAAAAAACAACACACCCCTTTTTCTTTGCTTTCTACACAAATAGTTGAATTATGCAAAAAAAATGCGCAATCAATTGATGATCTGGTTGCGTATACGCATTTTTCTCTTTCTGAGATACAAGATATTCTTTTTGACTTGCAGTTAGAAGGGCATATTGTGCAAACAGCAGCAGGTCATTGGATAGCTCATTGAGGGAAGGTTACGGTAATATAATCTTTTTGTAATGCGTTAATGATCATGTTTATGATTGTTTGGAATTTCCATGCAACTTGACCAATATTTGTTGCAATAGTTGTATCATCTTTACCAGTAACAAAATATTGATTTAAATTTTGTTGTTCATACAAAATGTTTGCAGCGGCGGTACCTGCAGCAGCGATTAGGTTATTACCTACAAGCCCTTCGCGAACTGCTATCTTTATTCCCGCATTGTTGCTATTTAAAATAAGTTTTGCAGTTGGTACCTTGTCAACGGGAAGTGGCGTAGGGTTATATGGGTCTATAGCAGGAGGATTAAATGCGGTAAGATCGATAGCATTTAAGCGAGAAAGAAGAGCCGCTTTTTGTGCTTGATCAACGACTGGTGCAACTGCAGATGGCGGTGTAGTTACCGGAGAAGATTTGGCGGTATTATACGCATTTTGAGGGATATTTATAATTAAAGACTGTTCAGTAGCGCCTTGAATAAGCCAATTTTTTATTTGATTTAGTTTGTCTACAATGTCTGGTGTTATTTTTGAAAGAACGGTGCTGTCATCTGTTTGCGCATTTAATCCAAGAACTGAGTTAAGATAGGGTTGTTGAGCATTAAGGTTTAAAATAATACCAGAGGCTTCGACTTTTGCTTGTTGGTAGGTTATTCCTTCTTGCATTGTATTGAGGAGTAATTTTATGTAGGGAACGTTAAATGGCGGTGTTGCAGGAATAGACTGTAGTATTGAAACAACATCTGATTGAGTCACAAGAGGAATAGTTGTAGGTGGAGACATTACAATGATATCTCCTTGATTAAGAAGTGTAATTAGGCTTGATTTTACGCTGTCAACTTGTTGTTGGGTTGATCCAGAGTGGATAGCAGAAATATTTATAACTGCTGATTGAAGAGACGAAAGTTTTTCGCGTGTTATACCTTCTTTTGAGATAACAGCAATCATTGAGATCTGATCAGGTGTAAGTGCTTGAACTGCTGCAGCATTAAGTACGGTATAATTAGTAAGTGATAATTGTCCAGTAAGAATCATGCGTTGGTAAACAGAGGTATCTTTGTATGGCTCTACAAAAACGTTGATGCTGTTTGTGCTTAAAAGATTTTTTACTTTTGTTTTAAAGCTTGATATAAGCGTTTCTGAAACAGGCTGATTTTGTGTTATAGCATTTTTTATTGCGGTAACATCGCTTAATATATTTGGAATTTGTGGCAATGCAATATCAAGTTGATATTGTGTGATGCCTGATTTTGAAATAATAACAAGTGAAGGAAACTGTTCAACTTTAAATAGATTTGTTGCATCAATATTGCCGTCTGTTATTTGTTCTGTAGCAATTCCTTGCGTGAGTTGCCCAGAAAGAATTTTTGGTTCTATGGTTATTAATGGAGGTGCAAAAACATCAACAGTGTTTGCAGATAAAAGGGTATTTATAGCATCTTTTGTGATAGTGATATTATTTGCGGGAGCTTGTTGCTTTTGTGTAATAAAATTTTGTAACTCTGCCATTTTTTGATTAATGATAGCCATGCTTGTTTGTGCAGCAATTAATTGCTCAGGAGAAATATTAGGTTTTGTTCTGATAAAAAGATTGGAAAGTTGTGTGATATCAAGAGCTGAAGCAGAAGTTACTTGGGTATCTTGAGGACCTAGGTTTTTTTTGGTACTTAAAATAATTACCTGTGTTGTTACGTCTGGGGTTGGTTGTGTTTCGGGAGCTGTTTTAGGTGTTTGAGAAGAAGGTGTTGTTGATACGGAAGTTCTCCTTGTTGTGCTTGTACCTCTGTTTGAGCTTATGGTTCTACTTGTAGTTCGAGATGGGGTTGCTGATCGACTTACCGTTCTACCGGTACTTGAGTGATTTGAACTTGTACGGCTTGCTACAGTGCGACTTGTAGATGATCGTGTATTAGTTGTCGCGCTCCCTCTTGTTCGAGCTGCTGCCTTTAAAATAGGATGTTGCATAAAAAGAAAGAATAATGAGAGCAATATGCTTTCTTTGCAAAATAATATTTTTTTTAAAGGCATAGTAATATCCTCGCGAGTTTAAAAGATATTGGCAGGGTGAGATGTAATAGATATCTCACCCTGCAATTTTTTTAAGGAGTAATTGTTACATTAAGAATTCCATCTGTTAATCCTTGGATAAGAGAGTCTTTGATGATATTAAGCGGACCTGTTGGGATATATGCTACTGATGAAACAATATCTCCGAATATAATATTTGATCCTAACATGAAATTTTGATTGTTTGTTATTTTTTCAAGGAGTCCTGATGGATCACTCGCTCCAGGTTTTAACGTTGCACTTATTTTTGTTACCAATTTTATTGTAGCTTCTTCAATAGTTGGAGAGGTCGATTTCATTGCATATGCATCAGTTGGAATTGAAATAGCTTGAATTTGTGCGATGAGAGCTGTGTTATCAGGACCGGCAGGTGCTGCAGTAGGTGCATATACATCTACTTTTCCGCTTATTGTTGGCTTTTGCATAAATGTTTTAACTGTTGTTTTAATTTGATTAACGATAGTAGTATTTGTAGGGTTTGATTTTGCAATATTCAAGCCACTTGTAAGATTAGCGGTTGTATATTCTTGTCTTGCTGCTTGATATTCTGATTCAGGTATGTTTTGACGAGAAACAAATATAATGTTTCCAAGTTGTTCTCCAGTTAGCCCATCAATTCCTGTTGTGTCAACAATTGATCGTCCGGTAATATCTGCGACTAGTCCTGTTTCAATATTCATCATAGAAGAAACAAGCGCTTCTTGATGAGGTCCGACAAATACGGTAACTTGGTTTGTAGCAAGTAATGCTGGTAAGTTTGCTTTTACGGTTGGTACATCAGATCCAAGAGAAGCAAGTTGTGTATTGAGGGCATTAATCTGTTCTTGAGTGAGTCCATCTACTGATCTAACGACTAATTTTGCAAACTGATCATCAAAGAGTGATGCAAGGTTTGCGGTAGTAACCGCTACGGTTGCAGCAGCTTCATTGCCAGCACCAAGTAATGTTTGAGCAGCGAGTGTTGCAGGAGCTTGGTGAGGTCCAACAAATACGGTAACTTGGTTTGTAGCAAGTAATGCTGGTAAGTTTGCCTTTACAGTTGGTACATCAGATCCAAGAGAAGCAAGTTGAGTATTGAGGGCATTAATCTGTTCTTGAGTAAGTCCATTTATAGATTTAACGACTAATTTTGCAAACTGATCATCAAAGAGTGATGCAAGGTTTGCGGTAGTAACCGCTACGGTTGCAGCAGCTTCATTGCCAGCACCAAGTAATGTTTGAGCAGCGAGTGTTGCAGGAGCTTGGTGAGGTCCAACAAATACGGTAACTTGGTTTGTAGCAAGTAATGCTGGTAAGTTTGCCTTTACAGTTGGTACATCAGATCCAAGAGAAGCAAGTTGAGTATTGAGGGCATTAATCTGTTCTTGAGTAAGTCCATTTATTGATCGGATTACCATTTTTGCAAATTGATCATCAAAGAGTGATGCAAGGTTTGCGGTAGTAACCGCTACGGTTGCAGCGGATTCATTGCCAGCACCAAGTAATGTTTGAGCAGCGAGTGTTGCAGGAGCTTGATGGGGTGCTACAAAAACGGCAACTTGGTTTGTTGCAAGGAGGGTTGCAAGCTGTGTTTTTAATGTATCGGGATTAGAAAGGTTTGGCGTTATATTTGCCTGAACTTGTGCTGCAAGTGCATCAAACTGTGTTTTTGGTAAATTGGCAATGGATTTGATAACGAGTTTGGCAAATTGATCATTTGCTAAAGAAGCAAGGTTTGCGGCGGTTACAGCCACTGTTGCTGCACTTACAAAATTTTGTCCAATTAAAATTGATTCTGGCATAGCAGATTCTGGAACAAAAGCATTTGCCCATCCAGTAGCCAATATTGTTTTAATTTCATTTTTTAATGCGGAACTTGCTGCGCTGTTTGGAGCAGCACTTTTTGCTTGATTTGCAAGAGGTGCTAATTTTTGATTCCAGTGGGTAACGCTAAGTATGTCAAACTGAGAGCTAGTGATAAATTTTTTAGAGACAAGTACAATGTTTCCCAATTGAGAGTTTGTATATGCATTAGCATCAAGATTTGCGATAGTAACGGGAATAGTTGCTGATCCTAAAGCTGTTTGTCCTGAAATAATTCGTGCATCTGGAATGATGTTTGAAAGTGTTGGAACTTTAACTAAAACAGGAGCGGTATTTAAAAGTTGTACAAAGCGTCCTTTTAATCCTTCTATCTGCGTGGTTGTTAAAGTATCAGATGTTTGTAATGTTTCTTTGCATTCTGCAATTAACTGAGCGAGTGGTTTTACCTGTGTATTGATTAAATTAGTGTAATCTGCTTGAGGCATGGGCTCTTTGGTTACAATGCTTGCATGCAATAAAAGAGTTTCTGGCTGCACGGTAAGTGCATCAGTTATTTCTGTAGTTGCAACATCTCCTGGCTGAATTAATAGTTGTGAATTTGGATTGATCATTTTTGATGTTGATGCCCCTCTGCCAGTTGCTGCTGCGGAAGCACCTCTGCCAGTTGAAGCACCCCTGCCAGTTGCTGCTGCGGAAGCACCTCTGCCAGTTGAAGCCCCTCTGCTTGTTGATACAGAAGCACCTCTGCCAGTTGATGCTGCGGAAGCTCCTCTACCAGTTGATGCGCCTCTGCCTGTTGCTGCTGCGGAAGCTCCTCTGCCAGTTGATGCCCCTCTGCCAGTTGATGCGCCTCTCCCTTGGGTGTCATTTCTACTACTTGCGTTTCTCATAGATATGGATTCTTTAAAAGAAAGTATGCTCATTCCTAAGACAATCAAAAAGATAATTTTCTTTTGCGTCATAACAAAATCTCCCGTTTTCATAACTTTATGACCAGGTTTGGTCAAAACTACATTTTTATTATATTCAATTTGAAAAAAGCATTGCAATAAAAGGCTTTTTAAAACATTGTTGCTTTAATTGAATCCTTTATGGATGGAATTATTGATAAAAAAAGCGCCAGGCCATATTGATGGACTGACGCTTTTTTTATGCGTATATTATTAAAAATTTTAAAGGATGCCTTGTTCGCTCAAGATATCCATAGCGATATTCATTTTTGATGAACCATCCTTTAATTTGTAATGCCAGATTTGGAATATTTAATGCTTTTTTTAGCCCTTTTGTTTGTTTTTTGGCAAAATTGGGGTATATTTATACTATCTTTGACGTGCCAAAATGCACGATTTTAACGATTTTATGGTCGCACACACAGTAAAATAACTAAAGGATATTTCCTATGCCAGTACCTAAACGTAAACGTTCCCGGCCTCGTAGAGATAAGCGTTTTGCAAATAAAGGAATGAAAGTTAAAGCTATTGCTCTTTGCCCAAGTCAAGGGTGTGGAGCATCTTTGATGCCGCATATTGCATGTACCAATTGTGGATACTATAAAGGCTCAAAAGTTTTGATTACTAAAACAGAACGTGCTGAAAAACGTGGTGAGCTCAAAAGACTTCGCACGGCGCAAGAAGCTGCGTAAACAATAAACTTTTTATAAAGGGACAGGCATGATAGCAGTAGATGCTATGGGAGGCGATTTTGCACCTCACGCAGCGGTTATGGGGGCTTTGGAAGCTGCTCGCTATCACGCTGTTCCTGTTATGCTTTTTGGCGACGAAAAGCAGATTGTTTTAATTCTGAATAATGCGTATTCTGCATGGAAAAAGCTTCCTATACATATTGTTCATTGTTCACAACTTATTAATATGCATGATGAGCCAAGTAGAGCTGTTTTGCAAAAAAAAGACTCTTCTTTGGTCAGAGCCGTGTATGCAGTGGTTGAAGGAACAGCAAAAGCGGTAGTTTCAGCTGGACATTCAGGTGCTATGTTGGTTGCAAGTACCTTGCTTATTGGGCGAACAAAAGGGGTTATAAGGCCTGCGATTGGTGGTTTTATTCCAACGGTTAATGGTTCACTTTTTTGTATTGATCTTGGAGCAAATACTGACTGCAAGCCTGAGTATCTTGAGCAATTTGCGTATATGGGGCATACGTATGTTCAACTTATGCAAAAGATTGAATCCCCACGGATAGCATTGCTTTCTAATGGGCATGAACAATACAAAGGCTCCTCTGCAGTTAAAGAAGCGTATGCATTATTAGATAAAGCGCCTATTCATTTTGTGGGAAATAAAGAAGCGCGGGATATTTTTGATGATTCTGCAGATGTTTTGGTCTGCGATGGTTTTGTTGGAAATGTGATGCTTAAAACGGCACAAGGTGCCGCATCTACCATCATGAAATGGCTTTCAAAAGAAGCGTCTCGTTCATGGTTTTCAAAAATGATGCTTCTTGCAAGTGCGCCATTGCTTAAGCAATTAAAAAAACGAATGGATTATGCGCGCGTTGGAGGCGCCTATTTACTTGGGGTAAGAGAACCCGTTGTTATTGCGCATGGATCATCTTCGAGCCATGCAATTTCTCAAGCAATTTTGATGGCGCATGCAGCAGTTCTTGATGGAAGAATTGCATTGTTTAATCAAAAAATAACCCAATTTTTAAATACACATGCAACGCCTGGCATTATAAAAACACTTTCTTCTAAGATACCATCTGCATTCAAATTTTCACAAAAGTAGCCTAATCGTAGCTTCCTCTTTGCACTTCTTTGTGGTACTTTCATTCTCGATACTCGTTTGATATAAGAGTATATGCAAAGTATGTATGGTGTAATGCAAGCTTATTATAGGTAGGATATAAATATGAACATGCTTCAATCGTTTGCAGATATGTTGACACATAGTGTTAAAAAATATAAGCGTTTTACGCTTACAAAAGCACATATTATGGCAATGAGTATTTCTTGGGTGATAGTTCTTTCTTTTTTTGCTATTGTATACGGCATTTTTGGTGCATGTGTTTCTTGTCGTGAGCGTGCGGCATTAAAAGGTTTTTCAGAAGTTGTTCGTTTATATGATCAAGCAAAACATAATCCTGATCAAACAACAAATTGGAATAGTATTGCAAAAATGTTTGAAAATCAGTATCAAGAAAATAAAAATGCATACATTGCTCCGTATTTTTTGCTTTTTCAAGCAGATGCATTGATACATGCTGGCGATAATGAAGGCGCGTGTGTTGTTATGGAGCAAACAACAAAAGAAGCTCAAAGCCAACCACTTTTGCCGCTTATTGCATTAAAACAGTATCTTTTAGAATTGGATTCTTTGGATCAAGAAATACAAGAACAGGCTATTGAAAAAATGAGAGAACTTGGAGCTGATATTTCTAATATTTATGCAGATGCTGCTTTGTATCACCTGGGACGATACTTTTTAGTTAAAAATCGTATTGATGATGCACGTGCGACTCTTATTGATTTATTTGATCGGTATGAGTCGGATCAGGTATCACCATCTCCGTGGGTTTCCAAAGCATACTTATTGCTCCAACAAATAGATTAAACGGTTTATACATGAAAACACAAAATACGGTGCGCGTTCGATTTGCACCTTCTCCTACAGGATATCTTCATATTGGTTCATTACGAGCAGCATTTTTTAATTGGTTGTATGCTCGTCATAATAATGGTGTGTATTGTCTTCGCATAGAAGATACAGATACAGAACGTTCAGAACAGCGTTTTTTTGAGTCTATTTTAGAATCATTTAAATGGGTTAATTTGACACCTGATGAACCGATTGTTATTCAGTCAGAACGGATGGCAGAGCATCAAGCTATTATAAAACGGTTATGCCAAGAAGGAAAAGCGTATCCCTGTTTTTGTACTACTCAAGAAGTTGCAGATCGTGTGGGTGTTTTGCATAAAGATGGCGATATGCTTGTGCAGTATGATAGAACATGCAGAGACAAGCAGTTTTCTGCTAAAGATCTTGAAAAGCCGCATGCAATTCGTTTTAAAATTCCTGATGCAATCACGGAAGTTGTGTTTGATGACATGATTAGAGGACGCATTGCCGTAAGTACTGATCAGCTTGATGATTTTATTATTGCGCGTTCTGATGGTCGTCCCATTTATAATTTTGTAGTGGTGATTGATGATGCTTTTATGCATATTACGCATGTAATCCGTGGAGAAGATCATATTACCAATACCCCAAAACAGATTCTTTTGTATCAAGCATGTGGATACAATTTGCCAAAGTTTGCGCATATGCCGCTTATCTTGGGTCCTGATGGAAACAGATTAAGTAAACGCGATGCTGCAACATCGGTTGATGAATATAAAGAAGAAGGTTTTTTGCCTCATGCGTTGCTGAATTATTTAGCACGGCTTGGATGGGCGCATGGTGATCAAGAAATATTTTCTTTAGAAGAAATGGTTTCTTATTTTACGGTTGAAGCGATTGGGAAAAAAGGTTCCATTTTTGATTTGGAAAAATTGCGATGGGTTAATAGTGTATATATGCAAAAAATGTCAGCACAAGACATCCTTTGTTATATAGAAAAAGAACTAAATCCAACCATAAAAGATATGCTTTGCTCATGGAGTACAGAGCATATTTATGCTGCTATTGATATATATAAAGAGCGAACACATACACTTAAAGAGTTGATTAATGCCTTGCTCTTGCTCCATAATGGTCCTCAGAAGTGGAATATAAAGGAGTTGCTTGCAAAGCAAACAAAGGAGTCATTAGTAGAAACGCTTTTATTGTCTTGTCAGGCATTAGAATCAGTTGCTGATTTTTCTCATGACCAGGTTGAGAGTGTGTTAAAGCATGTGGCTCAGCGATTGAGTATCTCTTTGGCTATGGTTGCGCGTCCAGTACGGTGTGCATTATTGGGTGATCCATCAGGTCCTGGCGTTTTTGCATTACTTATGTTGCTTGGAAAGGTTGAGAGTATTAATCGCATACAACAAGCTATAGCCTTTATAAAATTTGAGTAGAACAGTGTATAAAAAGGAGAGATTGTATGAAAGCGTTATTTTTGTTCCCTGGATATCCAAGTCATTATGTCGGTATGGGAAAAGAGTTATATGATTCATATCGTATAGTCCAGGAGTATTTTGAAACAGCATCAAATTGTTTAAATATTAATTTTGTAAAACTATGCTTTGCATCATCTGAAGCGGAACTTAGATATACACAAAATGTGTATTTGGCTACATCGCTTGTGTATAGTGCTATTGCTGCAGCCTTAATACAAGAAGGAATTCAACCATCAGCCGTTGCGGGATATTTGGATGGTGAGTATGCAGCACTTGTCACTGCTGACTCATTGTCTTTGCCTGACATGTTTTATATCGTTGCCAAGTATTCTATGTTGTATGATGAATACACAAGAGATACCGCGTTTTCTGCTGCTGAAATAACAGGAATATCGCATGATGATTTATATGCGCAGTGCTTAAAAGTAAGTGTAGAGGGTGAATTTGTATCAATTGCGGTTAAATACTCAGAAACGCAGTATGCCGTTGCTGGTACCGAGCAGGCGGTTTCTCAGTTGGTTGCGTTATTGCATTCAGCAGAAAAAGCAAAAGCGTCTATTGTTCGCCCTGGGATAGGATTGCATTCTATGTTAATGGATGGCATAAAAGAAAAAGTATCGGTGTATTTGGAAAAAGTTGATTTTAAAAAAGCAAAAGTTCCTTTTATAAGTGGCCTTGATGGTACTCTTGTTTGTGATGCAAGTGATTTAAAAAAACGGTATTTGGAGCAATTAGCCTCACGATTTGAGTGTGATGCTATTGTACAAGCATGTGCGCACTATGATATAATTATAGAAGTGGGCAACACAAGTCCACTACAAGAATTAATCAAAAAACAGTATCCACAAAAAACGGTGGTTACGGTAAAGAAAAATAGTGATATTCAAATGCTAAAATCACTCATGGTGTAAAGCATCTTAAACGCGTAAGGTTTTGTAATTATGGCACATGATATGCAAGATACAAAAAAGAGAGTAGTAGAGATTGTGGCTGAAAAGCTTTCAATCGATCCTTCTGGCATAACAGAAACGGTTACACTGCAAGATTTGGGAGCAGACTCTCTTGATATGGTTGAAATAATTATGAAGCTTGAAGAAGAGTTTGATATCTCAATAGATGATGAAAAAGCCGAGTCTTTTGACAATCTTGGCCAAGTAATTGCCTACATTCATTCATTACGTATATAACGTATATTAAATCAAAATTATAAAAGAGGGGCCTGTGCAAAAAAAGGCCCCTCTTTTTATTACGTCTTTGTTATAAAGACCTAATTTTTTGTATATATAGTTAAAAATCAATTAACTTGACTGTGATTTTGTTTTAGATTCTGTTGATATTTTGTAAATTTAATAACATAGCAAGTCCGTTCGCCCTGAGATGTCTCCGGTAGGAAGATCGTCGAATGGGTACGGACTTTATCATTTTTATATTTTTTAAACTTATGATGTACATTCAATTTTAATAAATCCGTTCGTGCAAACCCATTCGACGATTTTTTTTAAAAAACGTCTTAGGGCGAACGGGCTTATTTTGCATGAATAGGCTTTTGACGCAATTTAATAAATTTTTTATAATAGAATTATTGATGGTTGAATAAATATATAAACAAGAGATATTGCTATGAAAAATGGAGTGTTAAAAGGCGTATTTGCGACTTTTAGAGTTTGCATGATGTTATTATTTTGTATAAAAACAGATGCGCAGTTTGCGCCTTCTTGGGGAGGGGTGACAGATTTTGCTTCAAAAGAGGCTTTTGCTTTGGGCAAAGAAGCGTTGCAAGGATTTGATCATGTATTAACAGGTGACGCCAATATTACCAGTTTTTTTATTGATCGTATTGGTCTCAAAAAAATATCAATAATTAAATCATTTATTAAAGAGCCAATGTGCATTGATTCAATGAGCAAAAGAATGTTTAGTTTTGTAAAAATGGCCAGGAATCAATGTTGCTTTAATTTTTTAAAGAAACAATATTTAATCGAAAAAAGATCTCGATTTTTTTTAAGTAATTCTGAAAAATATAAAAAAATTTGCTTGCAATTAAAAGGTTTTACAGTTGATTCTGAAGGAGAATTTAAAATATCATTTAAAAAAGTATGTAAAAAAACATTTAAAGAGTATGTAATTAAGCCGTCTGCCAGCAGTGCGTGTAGTCAAGCTTCTGGATATGTAATTGGGCGCGTTGCAGGTGCGGTGGCGCCAAAGAGTTTGGTTGACAAGGCAGCGTTGCTACATATTCCGCTCTTTATTCCAGCAATAATTCGCACTAATGCGCATGTTGTTAAATGGTTTGATATAAAACTTGATTTGCGCAAAGTTCCTGGATTTTCTCGCGTAGATAAAAACAATAAATTTGTTAATAATGCACAAATCAAAGTAATGCCATTTTTAAGTGGTATGGTACATGGCTTTAATGCTTCTGCACATGCACGGTTGAGTGCGTAAAATTTTTTAAAAATAAAAAATAGGTCTTTGTTATAAAGACCTATTTTTTTGTATATATAGTTAAAAATCAATTAACTTGACTGTGATTTTGTTTTAGATTCTGTTGATATTTTGTAAATTTAATAACATAGCAAGTCCGTTCGCCCTGAGATGTCTCCGGTAGGAAGATCGTCGAATGGGTACGGACTTTATCATTTTTATATTTTTTAAACTTATGATGTACATTCAATTTTAATAAATCCGTTCGTGCAAACCCATTCGACGATTTTTTTTAAAAAACGTCTTAGGGCGAACGGGCTTATTTTGCATGAATAGGCTTTTGACGCAATTTAATAAATTTTTTATAATAGAATTATTGATGGTTGAATAAATATATAAACAAGAGATATTGCTATGAAAAATGGAGTGTTAAAAGGCGTATTTGCGACTTTTAGAGTTTGCATGATGTTATTATTTTGTATAAAAACAGATGCGCAGTTTGCGCCTTCTTGGGGAGGGGTGACAGATTTTGCTTCAAAAGAGGCTTTTGCTTTGGGCAAAGAAGCGTTGCAAGGATTTGATCATGTATTAACAGGTGACGCCAATATTAAAAGTTTTCCCTGGTATGTGGAGTTTTTAAATCCTGCTTTTTATGAATCAATAAAAGAAGCGGTTGTAATTAGATTTATATGCAACCAACTGCCAATATTGCGATCATCAGTAGTTAAAAACTTTCTTCTTGGTCCAAAATGCATAGACTCAATGAATAAGAGAATGATGTATTTTGGATATGAAGAATTATGTTCTTTTGCTTTAACGTTGCACTCAAATTACCAAAAGAAGATTTTTATACAAGAATATAATTCTTTAAATAATGAGGAAGGAAGGCAGCGTAATATTAACATGTTTGAATTCAAATTTCAAATAAAGAGAAAAGAAGCTGAGGAAGTAGTTGATAAAATACACAATGAATTAAATCTTTATACAAAAGAAGTTGAAGGTTATATTGAAAATCAAAAAGATATATCATATAAAAATCTATGTAAAAAAACATTTAAAGAGTATGTAATTAAGCCATATGTTAGCAGTGCGTGTAGTCAAGCTTGTGGGTATGCAATTGGACGCGTTGTAGGTGCGGTTGCGCCAAAGAGTTTGGTTGACAAGGCAGCGTTGCTACATATTCCGCTCTTTATTCCAGCAATAATTCGCACTAATGCGCATGTTGTTAAATGGTTTGATATAAAACTTGATTTGCGCAAAGTTCCTGGATTTTCTCGCGTAGATAAAAACAATAAATTTGTTAATAATGCACAAATCAAAGTAATGCCACTGTTGAGTGGGATGGTACATGGCTTTAATGCTTCTGCTCATGCACGATTGAGTGCGTAAAAAATTTTTTACAAAATAAAAAAGAGGCCTTTATAACAAAGGTCTCTTTTTTTGTATTTACTTAAAAATCAATTAACTTGACTGTGATTTTGTTGTTAGATTCTGTTGATATTTTGTAAATTTAATAACATAGCATAGTCCGCTCGTCCTGAGATGTCTCCGGTAGGAAGATCGTCGAATGGGTACGGACTTTATCATTTTTATATTTTTTAAATTTATGATGTACATTCAATTTTTTTAAAGATCCGTTCGTGCAAACCCATTCGACGATTTTTTTAAAAAACGTCTCAGGGCGAACGGGCTTATTTTGCATGAATTTGAGCATGTTGTTAAATTTATGAAATGTTAACAGAGCCTAAATATAATCAATACATTTGATATTAGCTATACACTTAAAAATCAATTCCGCCACGTGCCCAAACAATCCATTGAGAAAGTGTTTGCCTGTTGGGAACAGCCGTCAAGTGTGTATTAATTCCTTCAAACTCAACTTCTGCGCCAACGCCAAAAAAGATAGCATACGGGCAATCTTGATTAATGTGATTATCATACCCAAGATATGCAAAAATTTTGTGTGTTAAGATCATGGGTGATGCAGCAGAAAATGGATTTACGTTTGAAAGAGAAATAAATCGAGGAACCAGGTCGGCACGCGCAATTTTTGCAGCATTGGGATCATCAGGATTAATAGGTACTTCTTCAAGCGTTGCGATTGATTCTGTTTTTTGATCAAAAGTGCTGGTAAGTTCATCGTACACGTTTTGAATTCCTTTTAATCCGTATGTATTTTCTTCTATGCAATCCTGGAGTGAAATAAGCTCACGTGTTCTGATCCATCCATCATATCCAATATCAAACAAAAAGTTTTTATAGGTATATGCAAGCATTACAACACCATCAAATTGCGCATCGCAGTGAACATTGCATGCAAGGCGAGTAACGTTTCCTACCGGAATAACATTTCCGTTAAAAGTACCATCTTCAAAAACTTTCATAAGAATGTATCTGCTGCCAAATCCATTTGGTTCTGTTAAATCAAATGTCCTATGTTGTCGTGCTTTAAAAATATGGGTAAAATTTAAATCCAAAAAAATAGCCATTGATTGATTCATTGGCTCTTCCCAGATGGTACTGTGACCAGATACACCAAATCCAAGTTCCCAGTGTTTTCCGTTTCCCAAAATAGGCTCAAATAAATAAATTCCTTTGGGGCGAGATCCTGTTGGTGCTGCACCTTGTACATTTATTCCTACGTGCTTGTCGGATTCTAAAATAATATTCCAGCCAAATTGCATGTACAAATCGGAACATCCGGTCAACGTATGTGTACTTCCAAAAAGATCATGTTCCAATCCTGTTGAGTTTGCTCCAAATGATTTGTGCCCAAGGACTGCTTGCGTAAAACAAAACACATTAACCGGTAAATCATCAGGACCTTCCGATTGATATCCAGCAGGGAACGGGGTGTTTTGGCTGTTATATCCAATAAACTCATTGATGCCAAGTCGCCATTCTGTCCATCCTACGGGTAAAATTGCACGAAAATAAACACCCGGATAAATGCAATCCAATCCTAAATACAGATCACCTTCTACCAGTGCATTTTGCAGTCTTGGATTTAAAAAGACTGAACTTTTAAAATCAGGGGAAAGGCCAAAATAGTCAGCAAAAATATCATGAGTTGTACGCTCTTGAATGGTATTAGTTGCAGAAAAGGAGTCATAACTTCCGGTAACAGCTACTTGCTCATGTCCAAAAAGAGTTTCTGCAATGTGTCGTGGCCAGCTTGAACGAGTATAAATAGGAGTTATGGTAAGGAGAGAAAAAAAACTCCGTGTATCGCATTCATACAAATGAGTATGTATACCTGCAAGCCTTCGTGCTGCATCAGTACTTTGCGATCGTGGACTAAAAAAGCTTAATCCGTTTAGCCCTACTGCAGAAAGTGGAGGAGTATCTAGTCCATAAGATGGATTATTGACCAAAAAAAGAAAAAGGAAAAAAAAGTGTAAAGCATTCATAAAAATCCTTTAAAAGTCATGGAGAATATCAAAGATGTTATTCAAAGGAAAAGCCCCCTTTAAGCCATAATCCCCATTGAGAAAGCGCGCAGAAATTGCATTTTTCTGCTTGGTTTTTTGGAGCCCATTCAACTTGTCCACCAAATCCAATAAATGGTATATATTTTTGGCGACAAGACCAAGAGTAATTGAAATGAGTATATATTTTATTTGAGTATCCACCCGTTCTTGCAGCTTCAACATTGATATCTTGTGCTTTTATGAATACCGGATTTATGGAGGTCAGAATTTCATTGGTACCGTCAGGTAGATTAGTAACATTTTGTGCATACACTAATTGTCCAGAGCCGTTATATGCCGTTTGTGCAAAATCAACTTCCGGATTTTGTTCTGGCAGAAGGGTGCTTTGCGTTAAAATATTTGTTCCTGAATACACGGTTGCTTTGCTTTCTGTTGCAGAAAGAGGAACAGCCGTTGTTGAATTTGCTTCATACCCAAAGACGTGTGCATCGCCTTTTAACGCCCATGTTGTATTGTTCATAAAAGGATTTGTTGTCTCAATAACAGAGAGATGCTCTTTTGAGATTCCCCAAAAGTTATATCCTATTTCCCATTCAAAATCACACATGGTAGCAACGATTGCAAGAACAATATCTGCTTGGATAGCTGAATGCGCATGTACCGCAAGAGTTGTTATGTTTGCGACTGGTGCAAACATGTTTTGGAATTGACCATTTGGGACAGTACCTGTTGGCCCTTCTAGCCCATCAATAACGGGGGTTCCCATGTTTTGTGCAAGCATATATCTGCTTAAGCATCCATTATTTTTTAAATCAAATGTTCTATATTGTTTTGCTGAAAATTGATGAGAAACGGTAATATCAAAGTATGCTGCAATTCCCATAGATTCATCTGAAGTATACAGACCTTTGTAGTATCCATATAATTCTGCACCAATTTCCCAATGATGACCGTTCCCAATGATTGGTTCAAATAAAAAGTCTCCACTTGGACGAGTTCCCGTTGGGGCGCATCCTTGGAGCGCAAATCCAAGGCCGTATGAATCCGTATGAAACATATTGTAGCCAAAGGCAAACAAAATGTCGGAAAAGCGGGTTTTTGCAAGATGGCGACTACTCATCTGTGCAGATCTCAGTTGTTGAAAAACAATATTGGGAACTGATGTAATGGTTGCGCCGCTTGCGTAATCAGTAAATGATTCAACCATCGCCGATGAATATACCGTGTCTTCTGCAAAGTAGCCTTCTTCATAATCAATACTTCCGGGATTAATAATTTTTTCACACATGCCAAGATGCCATCGAGTGTGTACTAATGGTGTGTATACATAAAAATAAAGGCCAGACATCCAGCAATCAAGTGAGATAAAAAACTGTAAATTTACTAAAAAATTATCAACTTGCGGATCAAATGAAATACTACTTTCAAAATCGGGTGGCAGATAAAAATAGTCAGCAAAAAGATCAAATTGGCCAGGATTTTCTACCGCACTTCCTGAAACCTTTAGATATCTATTGTCATTGCAACCTTGCAGTGCAGGTCCAAAAAGTCTTTGTGTTATTTGATTATTATCAAATGATTTTGTGTAGGCGGGTGTTATGGCAATAGTCCCGTGAATACGTTCTGGTTTTGGATCTTGAGAAAAGACATCCAAAAAGAATCCCGCATCATTTAATGCTGCGTTGCGTCCTTGTGATCGCGGTGAGTAGTAAGGAATAACCGGTACGCATACAATAAATGATGAATGTAACAAGAATATTAGCGCACACAAAAGCTGTTTGAAACGGAAAGATGTTTTGCACATTAAAAGCTCCTTTTTTCTTCAAAATATCCTCAAAAGCATACTCTGCATATGCGTTAACTTCAAGCAGAAAAAGTAATAAATCGATCAGATCGTGTTGTAATGAAGAAGGTTGACAAAAAATAAATATTTGTTACAATTAGAATATATAAAAATCAATCTACAAAATGGGGGTTTTGGGGTGACTTTATTCAAAAAAATACGGTTATTCGTATATTCAGTTCTTTTTATTCAATTAAATTTATTCGCGCAGCAAAAAAATGTGCTTGTGCAAAAGGATGTTTTTACAGAGAAAAAAAGTATAGAGCATATTGAGGATAATTTATACAAGATGCGTGCATCGTTAATCAATGAAGAGATGAAAGCATATATAATGCTTATGGATCAATATGGAGTAAGTAAGGAAAGACAAAAAATATTGTTTAAAACTTATAAATTGATACGAGAAAAAACTTCTGAATGGTTGCAAAAAGCGGATCCAAATGTTTATAGGAATCCACATATTCCCAAAGAGTTAATATATAGAATAGAAAAAGCCGCTGCCTTATATGGTATTCATCCAAAAAGTATTTCTGTTGATATTATATCCGATACATATCAAGAAAATGCGGAAAAAAAAGCGTATGGATTAGCTTCAATAGGTGGGGGGCTTAAGATACATAATTTTTTTGGATGGCACTTTAAATTTGATGTGAATTGCATGAAAATACTTCTTTCAAAAAAGTTATTAAATGATTTTAAAATAAAAAAAGATGATCCGTATTATTTTAGCATGATACAAAAAACTATTTATCATGAGTTAACGCATTTATTGCGAGCCGATGGATGGTTTTTGTGGCTTATAATGTTCATGATAAAAAATGTATGGAAGTTAAAACCTTATGATGAAGATAAATTGCAAAAGATAGAACGGTATTGTAATAAAATATACGAGCGGAATGCAAATCTTATTCCTCTTACTTATTGTAGTATTATGGCCTATGAAATGTGGTATTGCCTTAAACGTTCTGTGAAAGGATCATTGTCAAAAGATAAAGACGATTCAAAACATTTTTGCTGGGCTATGTCGGCAAAATGGGCATGTGAGATTATGAAACTTTATGAAGGTTTATCAATTGAAACTCTTATGCCAGAAATTGAAAAATTGAA
The DNA here is from genome assembly GCA_964440325.1 of uncultured Pseudomonadota bacterium. Lineage (GTDB taxonomy): Bacteria > Babelota > Babeliae > Babelales > Vermiphilaceae > CAYTRW01. The sequence continues at coordinate 72,023 of CAYTRW010000002.1, read as the reverse complement.
AGCAGAGCAGCGCAAACGATTGATATAAAAAGATTGATTTAAACGATAGGGGCTTTTTAAAAAGCCCCTATATTGATAGTGAGTGTTTTATAATTTTGAATATCGCTTTATTTGAGTTTTGAGTCCCATGACTTTATTTTTACAAGAATTTTTATGCGGCTCTGAGTATGGTGTTGTATCAAGCATTGGTTTGTCATAATATCGTGTGTATACAAGTGGCAATGTGTGACTTGGAGTTAAAAAACAATCACCTTTAATTCTGTTTTTACTGGTATGGGATGCGCTAAAAGTTGTATGAAAAACCAAAAAAGATAGAGTGGCTATCATTGAAAAGATAAAATAATTTTTACAAAACATAGTGGCATTCCTTACAATAAAATGGTCAATAATGCTCATTATTTGCGATTGCTTTAATTATATGAAAGTCCAAATTTAAGCCATATAGCCCACATAGAAAGTGCAGCATTGGGACAGTCTTGACTACTGATTCCACCATTGCATGAAATACTTTGAGTAGGTCTTCCAAATTCAAGTTCTGCGCCTATACCAACAAAAGGAAGCCAATCTTCTCTGTCAAGACAGGTATAGTTAAGATGCGCAAAAAACTTTTGAGAAAAGCCGCTCGTTGTTGCTGCGCAAAGATCAAGATCATCCATAGTGATAAACTGTGGTCGAATTGTTGTTTCAATTTCTGGTCCTGTTGCTTGATCAATAGCATCTGTTGATTGTTTTGCGTGTAATGTTGCAAAAAGAACGGTTCTATTATCCGGTGATGCTATTTGATAACTGCCATCGGTTACTTCTGGAACTGCAGCATCGCCTGTTTTAATGCCATAATTTATGGTAGCATGACCTTCATTGTCAGGTAATCCTATTGGATATCCACCGGGTGCAGCAAGAAACGTAACATCTCCTGCAGTAAATGCTGCAGCAAGAGATGCTTGATTTGGTTGAGTAACAATATAATTAGTGGTTGTGTTTTCTGTAAATCCATACACATTTCCATTTCCTTTTAATACCCATGTTTCTTCAGGAAAATCATTGCAAAGTTGGTGTTTAAAAGAAATTTCTTCGCAGCTTCTTACCCAAAAGTTGTATCCAACATCAAAGGTAAATTCATGAGTTTGGTATGTAAACATTATCGTTCCATCAATAATGTAGCGAGATCCTGTGTCTACTTTAAGGGTAGAAAAGTTTGCAACGGGGGCAAATTCACGGGCAAAAAAATATTGAGGAAGCCCTTTTACAAGATTTGTTTCAACAGCGATGTCTGCCTGTGCTCCTGAGTATGAACCGGCAAAAGTTCCAGCAGGAGATCCAGCGGGAATATCTGCAGATGCAAGAGGAACTGTTTGTTCTTCTGCATGAAATTTTTCAGCGAGCATGTATCGGCTTAATCCTTTATCAACTAAATCAAAGGTTCGATAAACGCTGTTCTTAAATTGGTGGACGACTTCTAAATCTACTGTTACATCAAAAGAGCAACATTCATCGATTGCGTGCCATAATGTGTAATGACCTTGAAATGTTCCGCCAAGTTCCCAGTGATGGTCGTTGCCGCATTGTGGTTCAAATAAAAAATCGGGAGAAGGAACAGGAGATGTAGGAATAACAATTAGTCCGCTAAATCCGATATGATATTTTTCATCGCAAAGCCAGTTGTATCCAATTTCTACACGCAAGTCTGCAAAATGGCATGCTGAAAGACCGCATGGATCAATGCGTGCATATTCAAGAGGTTCAACAGTTAAGGCTTTTGTAGCAGGAATTGTTAAAGAAGGAATATCAATTGCATCTCCAGCGCGACCTGTATTTACAGGAACTCCGGCTTGAGCAGGCAATATAATTTCATTGTTAGGAAAATTTCCAGGAATATATGCATTCATATATGCAGTAAAATTTTCAAGAAGACTACTGCGAGGAATAGAGACCCGATCAAAATATCCTGCTTCGTATCCTTTTGTTCCAGGATTAATAACTCGTTCACAAAATCCAAGATTTTGTGAACAATAAACTATCGGTCCGTAGATTTGAAAATACAGTCCATCAAGAATGCAGTTGAGCCCTGCAAAAAAATGGAGATCGGCAACAAATATTTTTACCGAAGGATCAAAGCGAACTTCACTTTTAAAATCCGGTGGAAGATAAAAATTTTGTGCCATTAATGCATTGTCATCACTTTTTATATCGCTTCCTGCAATGATCATTGCGTAGTCATTTGAGCAGTTTTTACCGCAACTGGGAACTTCAACAAGTGAACTTCCAAAAAAAAGTTGAGATATTGCGCGTGAACGAAATGATTGTTTATATCGCGTATTAATAAAAAAATTAGTATAAATTTCTTTGTCTGAATCGCATACATGCATATGATAGGGAACGGTTCCTACAATTTGTGCAACCGTATCTTGTGCAGGATCTCTAAATTCAGCGTGAACTGGAACAGTACTGCTTTCTGTAAGAGTTAGAACAGACGTAAATGCCAATAAGATAAGGGGGATACATAGGTGCTTTGGTTTCATAACCGACTCCTTTTTAATGCTTCAGAAAGACTTGCTCGCTTACCTATAATTTTGTTGGAACGTAACAAAGTTTGCCAAAATGCACAAGTACTTTAACCGATGTTTTGTTGTTAAATCAAAAGGGAAGAACCTCTTTAAAAAAGAAGTCCTTCCCTTTTTTATTTGTGTTATTTTTTATTCCCAGGAAATACCAGCTTTAATCCATACACCCCATTGCGTAAGAGAAGCATATTTGCATGAAGGGCAGTTGTTACCGGTGTTGGTTATGGTAGAGTTGCAACTTGATGAACCGCTAGAGCTATTTTTCCCTATTTCAGCTTGTGCACCAATCCCTACATAGGGAATCCATCCTTCACAATCTATCCATGTGTAACTAACATGTGCAAAAAATTTATTAGAAAGTCCTTTTGTGGCAGCACCTTTTACATCAAGATCATCTTGTGTAAGCAAAAATGGCTGGACTGATGTATAAATTTGAGCATATGCAATACCACTTGTTGGATCGGGCGTTAATTCTGTTCCCATTACAAGTATTTGTTCAGTTCCTGTAGAATCAAAGGTTGCTGCAAGTACAGGATTATCTATGTTTGGATTAGTTAAAGGGTCTACAGTGGTATCTAAGATGTTAGTTCCTGAGTGAATTGTAGCATTAATTTCTGTAGCGGATAATGCAATAGGATCATTCAAGTTAGGGACAATAATATTTGCAGGTGGCGGATTTGGGTTTGTTATAGTTTCTGTAGTAAATCCAAACATGCTTGCATCACCTTTTAGTCCCCACGTTTCACTAGGGAATGGATTGCAGGGATCAAGTTCTATCTTTTCACAACTTCTGTACCAAAAGTTATACCCAAGATCAATACCAAGTCCTCCGCAGGTATAGTTTGCCATTATTGTTACATCAGCTTGTACTGCGGCTGAAACTTTGACTTGTTGAGTGGTTATGTTTGCAAGGGGAGTGTATTCGTACGCAAATGCACGATTAGGAACAACTGCATCGTTTCCTTCTTCATGAAGTCCAGAATTAGCAGCACTAGATTCATTAAAACGTGCAGCAAGCATGTATCTGCTTAATCCTTTATCAACAAGATCTAGAGTGCGGTACATTTTTACGCCAAACATATGAGTAACATCGGCTTCAAGCGCAAGTTCCAAATGACTGAGTTCATCTTCTGATTGCCAGCAGCTAATATGACCTGTCAGTCCTGCTCCTAGTTCCCAGTGATGTCCGTTTCCAATTTGAGGCGGAAATAAAAGATCAGGTTTTTGTTTTGGACCTGTTGGTGCTGCAAATTGAATGTTAAAACCAAAGTGATAGCATTCTTCAAGTAAAAAATCGTATCCGATTTCGCAGCGTAAGTCGGCAAAACCATTTTCTGTTTGAGCGCCGCATAAAATTTTGCTGTATACAAGTCCTTGAATGGTAACACCGGGATTATTTATTGGTGGAGTGTCGCCACGTGCATATTCTTCAAAACTTCTGAGTAGTTGATCTGCTTCAACATAAGTATCATTAAAATATCCTGGAGGATAAAATCCGTTTGCTATTGTTCCGGGATTAATAACATTTTCAGAAAATCCTAAATTGTATTTTGCATGTGCAAAGGGACCATATAATCTAAAATAAAGTCCAGGGCACCATTGATCGAGTGCTAAAAAAAGATGAAAATCAACAATAAAATTAGTTACTACAGGGTCAAAAGAAACAAAACTTTCAAAATCTTGGGGCAGATAAAAATTTTCTGCCATTAAATCTTTTTCTCCCCGTGCAATAATAAATGCTCCGGTTTCATCAACTGGGGTTCCGGTAATAAACATTCCTTCAGAACATGAAGTACTACAGTTGTTAGTTGTTTGTGAAGATACGAGTACATCACCAAACAGATCGCGTGCTAATTTGCTTGCTTGAAACGATCGGAAATAAGCAGGTCTAATAAAAAGCGTACCGTGACAGGTATCATCTTGGCAGTCACTATATAAATGCATTTGGTAGGTTGAACCATATATCTTTGCAGCAGTATCTCGAGACTGTGATCTAAAGTTAAGCATGCTGGGAACTACAGAGTCGGCACACAAAAAAGTGCTCCGCATAAGAAGAATTCCAAGTATAAGTTTGTGTTTTAATCTGTACATATGTACTCCTTCTTTGTATGGAACATGCAATAGCAATATACTTATTTTTTATCGCAATAAATGCAAGGAATTAAATAGTTTTTATGCCGCATAAAAAAATAAAAGAGCCCGTCTTTTAAAACGAGCTCTTTTGTGCTATTTATGTATGTCATTTCAGAGAATAAGTCTCTTAGTTAAATGACAATCCGGCTTTGAGCCATACACCCCATTGTGATAGAGCGACTTTATGGCATCCGCTTGAGGAACAGTTGCTTGAACCGTTTGTTGAAACAGCATTGTTGCCGCAACCGCTTCCGCTGTCGCTGCCATTTCCGCCATTACCAAATTCAACCTCAGCACCGATACCAGCATATGGCATCCAGTCTTCGCAATCTAACCAGTGATATTCAAGGTGTGTAAATAGTTTGTTAGACAAGCCTTTTGTTCCTGCGCTGCAAAGAGCAAGATCTGATTGCTTGATAAACACAGGGTCTACGGATATAGACATCTGATTTACTAAGTCTTGAGGTGATGTTGTTCCACTGATTGCATTGTTTACGGTAGAACCAACACGTGAGTCATTTGCATCTGTTGGGGTAGTATCAAAATATGCATATTGAGGATTGTCGACAGATGCATTGTAAATAGGATCAAAATTTACATCTTGATTGCTATTAATGTATGCAGCATAGTTTGTACCGCTGTAAATAGTTGCTTGTGATTCTGATGCTGAAAGAGGCACAACTACAGGTTCTTTACCAGCTCCTGTGCCTTGGTTTCCTACTTCATTAGAAACGATAACTAATGCAGGAGGAGTTGTCGCAGGGGTGTTTGCTATGTTTGAAAAACCAAATTGATATGCGTCACCTTTGAGAACCCAAGTGTTTTCTGGGAATTCTGAATTGCATTCACCGCAAGTCAAATCAATGTTTTCACAGCTGCGTACCCACAAGTTCCATCCAAGATCCCATGTAAAGCCTTTGCATACATAGGTGAACATTAAGGTTATATCAGCTTGTACCGCTGCGGTAACTTTAACTTCACGTGTTGAGATATTTGCAACAGGAGCATATTCATATGCAAATGAAGCGGTTGGGATAGAAAGAGCACCTGTTGGATCAAATGTAGCATCAGGAGCACCATCACCGGAAAGGGTCAAGGTACCTGTTCCTGGAGCTGTATCATTTACCGGAGCAGTGGTGCTGTATTTAGCAGCAAGCATGTAACGGCTTAATGGTTTGCCTACAAGGTCAAATGTGCGGCACACTTTTGCACCAAACATGTGAGTAATGTTTGCTTCCAATGCACCATCAAAGCGTTGTTCTTCATCTTCAGAACGCCAGAAGGTGTAATGGCTGGTAAGACCGCCACCAAATTCCCAGTGATGTCCGTTACCCACTTGTGGTGAGAATAGATTTTCTGGAGATGGCTTGTTTCCTGTTGGAGCAGCAAATTGTAAGTTCAAGCCAAGGTGGTAATCTTCATCAAGCAAGAAGTTGTAACCAAGTTCAAAACGAAGGTCACCAAATCCGTTCTTGGATTCAGAACCGCAGCAAATTTTTGCGTTCTTTAAGCCTTGAACAGCTAATGTGGATCCTGTTAAGCTAGGCGTTTGGCCACATGCATATGCACCAAATGATTTAAGCAACTGTTCAGAAAGAACAGGTGCATCATCAAAATAACCAGCTATATAGTCACCAGCTTCTGTACCAGTATTAGCAAAGTCTTCTGACATATGCAAGTTGTAATTGGTATGAACAAAAGGTCCATAAAGTCTGAAGTAAAGACCTTCAACCCATTCATCAAGTCCCATATAGAAGTGGAAGTCGATTAGGAAGGTTTTTACTTTTGGACTAAAGGATACTGTTCCTTTGTAGTCACGTGCAAGGTAGAAGTTTTCTGCCATCAAGTCATGTGAGCCACGAGTAACAAGTGGAGTGCCATCCGTTATGGATACACCAGTACCACTAATTGCAATAGTGTCACCACAAGAATTGTCGCAACCTGTTCCTGTTCCAGAGTTTACTAATGCATCACCAAACAATGCTTCAGCAATTCTGCCTCCGCGGAATGATTGGTAGTATGCAGGACGAATCCAGAAGGTACCATAAAATGATTCCATGCCATTAAGCGCGTAATCATATACAGTGTTACCCATTATTTTGGCAGCAGTGTTGCTTGATTGTGAACGAAAACTTAGAAAAGTAGCAACAGACTCACCAGCAAAAAGATTGCTGACAGCTGTAAGCGCGAGTAAAGACGCGCATTTTTTAATATTTTGCATAAACTAACTCCTTAGCTCCTTTTTATATTCGGAAGGAATACAATTAGATATTTGTTATAATAGACACAATCCTTTTTATTTGAGCGCCTCCTTTCTCCTTTTTATATTTCTCTCCAGATGTTTTCTATACTATATATCTCCTTTTAAGCGATTGTAAAGAGAATCAATCAACATCATAAGCCCTGGATCGACTTTTTAGTTAATATAAGCCATTATTTTATGCAGTGTATCTTGCTTTTACCTGTTCTTTTTGTTCTTCTGATTCTAATGATCAATGTTCTGTTAGTGTGTTTTGTTAAAACGGAGAGTCTTGTATGTTGATATATCTTTTATGTAACGCAATATTAGTGGGAATAAATTTTTTTTTAATTGTAGCTCTTGCTTCATATCATGCTTTGGATCATTCATCTTTTTTTTATTCAACAAACAGTAATGTTACTCATAATTATGCAGGGAAAATAGGAGCATCTATTGCATCATGGATTTTATACATAGTAGGAGGAGTTGCTTCAGTTTGGCTTGTATTATTTCTTTTTTTTGTACTGTATCTTCTTTGCACAAAAAAGTCATGGGTTTTTGAGTGGGAAAGACTTGTTGCTGGTTTTATAGCATTTTTTTCTTTCTCTGCATTAGCAGCATTTTATAAACAAGATATTATATGGTCTGGTCAGCCAGGAGGTATATTAGGATTTTTATTAATATCCTGTTTTTCCTTTTATAAACATACTTTTTTGTGTGGGATCTTTTTTTCTACTCTTTTATTTTGTTCTCTTATTATATTGGAACGTTTTTGGTTTGCTGTTTTGATAAAAAAAGCAGCCATTATGCTGCATGCTCTTGGTATGAAGATTTTTTTGTATCGATCGCTTGCAAATATTTGGATTATTTTTGATAACGGATTAAAGCTTTTCTGTGGTGCCTTTTCTTTTGTAAAGGAACAATATCTTATTTGGAAAAAAGGGCAAAGTATTGTTATGCAAAAAAGAATTACGTGCGCGCATGTATTAAAGGAGTATCTAGACGATATTAGTTCAGTATCGGGAAAAGTTTCTGCATTTGAACAAGAATCTTTACATATATCATCTATTCAGTATGTAAATGATGAGCATGATATTTGTCAAACGATTGATCAAGGAATAAAAAAAATATATCAATTGCCCAGTTTTAATGTTCCGCAAAAAAAAGCAAATGAGCAAAAGGCTCGTATTGCAGAACAAGAGCGAAAGATTATTTTGTTAGAGGAAAAATTAAAGCATTTTGGCGTATCAGGTTCTGTAGTTTCGGTAAAGTCAGGACCAGTTGTAACTGTTTTTGAATATCAACCTGCTATTGATACAAAGTTAAGTAAGATTCTTTCATTAGAAGATGATTTAGCGCTTGCGCTTTCAGCATTATCGGTACGCATTATTGCGCCGATTCCAGGAACATCAGTAGTAGGGTTTGAAGTTGCAAATGTAAAGAGAGACGATGTGCTTTTTTCAGTACTTGCTACAAGTAAAGAGTACCAATCATTTGTAGGACAATTACCTATTTTGCTTGGTGAAAGCACGGTAGGATCAATGGTTATTGTAGACTTAGCGCGTATGCCACATTTATTGGTAGCGGGTTCAACAGGATCTGGAAAATCGGTTGCTTTAAATGCAATGTTAATCAGTTTGCTTTGCAAAAAAACACCGCAAGAAATGAAACTTATTTTAATAGATCCTAAACGATTAGAGTTTTCAGCATATGCAGATATTGCACATCTTTTATTTCCTATTGTTGTTGATCCTAAAAAAGCCGTCCTTGTTTTGCAGTGGGTTTCAAGAACTATGGAAGAACGGTATCAGAAAATGGCAGAGTGTGGGGTTCGTAATATTAATGATTATAATAATGCAGTAAAAAAAGGCATAAAAAGCGCGCAAAATTTTCAAGAGATGCCATACATTGTGGTATGTATTGATGAGCTTTCTGATCTTATGATGACAGCGGGAAGAGAAGTAGAAGTTGCCATTACACGAATTGCTCAAATGGCTCGTGCTGCAGGGATTCATCTTATTGTTGCAACACAGCGACCATCAGTTGATGTTATTACAGGTTTAATAAAGGTTAATTTTCCAAGTCGCATTTCATTTAGAGTAACATCACGAGGTGATTCTCGCACTATTTTGGATAATTGTGGAGCAGAGCGTTTGCTTGGACGAGGAGATATGCTTTTTCTTGATGCAACATCTGCAGTGATATCTCGTGTGCATGGTGCATATGTTTCTGATAAAGAAATAAAAGAAGTGATTGACTCAATAAAAAATCAGGAGCCTGTTGTATACTTGGATTTGCAAAATGAACTTGTGCAGTTTTGCCAAAATCAGGAGCCGAGTGATTATGATGAATTGTATCAAGAAGTGCTTACCTTTGTTAAGCAGACATCAGAAATTTCTATTTCTCTTTTGCAGCGTAAATTCCGTATAGGATATAATAGATCTGCACGTTTGATAGAGCGCTTGGAATCTCAAGGAATTATTATGCCGCCTGATGGATCAAAAACGAGAAAAGTAATTAAATAAAAAGTTTTGTTGCTTGACAAATGTTCATAAAAGATACATCTTGTTCTGCAAGTCGTTCTATTGGTATATCAAAAATTTTGTTTAATAACAATAGAACGAAATTTTAAGCAGCAGTGTAATACAGGAAGAACTGAATTGGTGTAGTAATGAAATCAAATACGGAGACTTTTATGCAACTTGATGAGCGATTTATAGAAGCCGCTTTGGCCAATGTATCTATTCCTTATAAAAATTTTCCTAAAGAATTTTCTTTTTCTATTGATACAAGAACCTTGGAAAAAGGAGATATTTTTATTGCTATTCAAGGTGCACAACAGGATGGACACACATTTGTAAAGGAAGCATTTGCAAAGGGTGCATCAGGGTGTATTATTGCTGAATCAAAAAAAACATGTATTAATGAATTGCAAAGTAGTATTGCTGATAAATTAGTGGTGATTGTTGAAGATACAACTAAAGCGCTTTTTGAGTTAGCATCTGCATGGAGATCGCAATTTTTTGGTACGGTTATAGGAATAACGGGATCAGTTGGAAAAACAACAACAAAGCAGTATGTAGGCAAAATTTTATCTAAAGCAAATATCCCTCATATTATTTCATTTGCTAATCAAAATACTAAGATTGGTGTTGCGCTTAATATATTACGTTTACGTAAAGAGCATAAAGTAGCCGTTTTTGAGTTAGGAATTAGTAAACGTGGTGAAATGGCAGAGCTTGTTGCATTAACAAGACCGACGAGTGCAGTTATCACTAATGTTGGACATCAGCATATGGATGGTCTTGGTCTTATTTCTGATATCGCGTTAGAAAAGCGTGCTATTTTTAAATATTTTGATGAGACGAGTATTGGGATTGTTAATGGAGATCAACCGCTTCTTGCGGATGTTTCATACCTTCATCCGGTTATTAAATTTGGTATGAAAACAACCAATCAAATACAGGCTCGTAAAATAAGATACAGTGCAAACAAAGTTTCGTTTGTTCTTAAAATGTATGGAGAAAAATATCCAATAACATTAGAAAAGCCGCATGTTGGGCAACTTTTTAATATTCTTGCCGCAACCGCTGTTGCATGTCATCTTTCTATACCGCATGCTATTATTGTGGAAGCCATAAAAGAACCGCTCGTGGTTGAAGGGCGATTTGAAGAACGTATGATAAAGACTGGCGGTATTGTTATTAATGATTGTTATAATGCAAGCCCTGAAAGTATGAAGTCTTCTTTACTTGCATTTGGTCATATTAATAGAGAGAATGCGCGTAAAATTGCTGTTATTGGGGATATGCTTGGACTAGGAGTTAATAGTCCATTTTGGCATCGACAAATAGGTAGATTTTTAAGAAAAGTGCCTTCAGTCAGAAGAGTAATTTTGGTAGGAAGCCATGTGTCATGGGTTCAAAAAACCGTTCCTATGTATGTTTCCGTAAGCAGCGTAGCTACATGGCAGGACGCCAAAACAGTGCTTGAAACAGAATTAAACAAAGATTCAATTGTTTTGGTAAAAGGCTCCAATGGAACAGGGCTTTATAATTTAGTTGATTCTCTTACAAAGTAGAAAGTGTATGTCTGAACTTTTATTTCATAAAACAGTATTATTACAGGAAGTTCTTGAGTATCTTGATCCAAAGCCAGGTAAGATATATGTAGATGTTACATTTGGTTCTGGAGGCCATACAAGAGGAATTTTGGAGCGTGAAAAAAAATGCTCTGTGATTGCGGTTGATTGGGATAAAATTTCATTAGAAACATACAAAGAAGCATTTGAAGAACAGTATGGTGACAGAGTTACCTTTTTATGGGGTAACTTTGCTCACTTGTATAAATTGTTAAAGAAAGAAAAAGTAACGAAGGTAGATGGCATATTAGCTGACTTTGGGACTTCTCAGATGCAAATTCTTGAAAGAGAAGGTTTTTCTTTTTCTCGTGAAACGCGTCTTGATATGCGCATGTCGCATTCTCATTATACCGTGACTGCAGAACGTATTGTAAATGAAGCATCAGCTGAAGAATTAGCTGAAATTTTTTGGCGCTATGGACAAGAGGCCAAAGCGCGTACTATTGCAAAAAAAATTGTTGAAGAGCGCAAAAAAAAGCGTATTCGTACAACAAGAGATCTTGCTCTTATTATAGAAAGCATTATTTCTCCAAAAGGCCGACGCGTACATCCTGCAACTAAGGTGTTTCAAGCGCTAAGAATTTGCGTAAATAAAGAGCTTGAAAATATTCATTCTTTTTTACAAATTGCTCCTTCCTTTTTAAACAAGGGTGGTCGCTTGGCATGTATTAGTTTTCATTCGCTTGAAGATCGTATGGTAAAACAAGCGTTCCAAGAAGGCGAACAAAAAGGAATTTTAAAAATAATAACAAAACATATGATTAGCCCTTCAGATGAAGAGATCAGAGCTAATCCTTCTGCAAGATCCGCTTGCTTGCGCGTTGCTGAGCGGATATAAGATTAAGAGACTATTGACTTTTAGTCTATAATGATTTCATGCTAATAGTAAAATTACAAGGCAGGGATATAATATGTCTTTGTCTAAATGGCACGATCTTGTATGAAAAGGTTTGTACCATGTATGTTAGGTAGAGTAGTATCAAAAAGGGGAATGTCTATCTTAATAAGGGCACACCATGAAGATAACAGAAGTTAAAGTTTTTCTTGCGCGAGAAGAAGGAAAACTTAAAGCATATGCAACTATTGTATTTGATGATAGTTTTATCATCCGTGATTTAAAAGTCATCGAAGGCGCAAAAGGACTTTTTATTTCCATGCCTTCTCGAAAGAGAAAAGATGGAACATTCAGAGATCTTGTTCATCCACTAAATGCTGAAACAAGACAAATGATTGAAGATGCTATTTTGGCTGAATATCAACGCGTACTTGAGCATGGTGGTGGGGCTACTTCCGAAGATGATCTTTAAAGTTAAATTTTTTAAATAATTTGTTGTTATATTTAACAAAATATAGTACTCTTTTCTCTGTCAAAAGGAAGAAGAGGGAAGCTCATCTTTGGGGCGTGGCCAAGCGGTAAGGCAACGGGTTTTGGTCCCGTGATGCGTAGGTTCGAATCCTGCCGCCCCAGCCATTTCATTTTTTAAAAATACTGTATGATTAATGTTCTTAGATTAGCATCAAAGTCTCCGTCTCGTCGATTATTGCTTGAAACAGCAAAAATTCCGCATATTCTTATTGAGCAGGATGCGGATGAGAAAAATTGTGATTGGAGTAAGCCGATAGAAGAGGTAGTGCTTTCTATCGCAAAACACAAAATGAATCATGTTGTGTTAGAAAATGGTCTTTTTGAGAATGAATTATTATTTGTTTTGACTGCAGATACGTTATGCCTAGATCCTACAGGTGCTATTCTTGGTAAACCTATTGATAGAGATGATGCAATTCGTATGATAAAGCAATCAAGAGGAAAAAATATTGTTTCTTCGGCTTTTTGTCTTTCAAAAAAAAGATGGAATGGAAAATTTTGGGAAACAATTATTCAAAAAGAGCAGGTTGTTTCGACTGAGCTTTTTTTTGATGTTCCTGATGCATATATTGCATGGTATCTTGATAATACAATAGCAGAGCAGTGTGCTGGAGCAATGCAGGTTGAGAATGCGCAGGCTTTTTTACAAAAGGTACATGGTTCTTATTCTTGTATTGTTGGATTGCCATTATTTGAGGTGCGCTGTGCATTGCAAGAATTAGGATTTTTTGATTCAAATTTGTAATATGTACATAAAAACTTCCTAAATTCACTGTTTATTATAACTTGATAACACGATGATTGACATTTTCATGCAATGATATTTATTATATTTGTAATATTGATCAGTTGTTAGGAAGTGTATTATGACAATCAGTAAGCTGCGCATGCTCGGTTTTTCATTTTATTGTGCATTAATAACAGGTGCATCATTTTGTGTACAACAACCTTCTGTTTTTAAAAATGTTTCTGATTGGACATGGTTGCATGCTATTCAATATACATCTTCTCAGCGATTAAAAAATGGAAACAAAGTAGCGCTTTTTTTTCAAAAAGAAGAGGTGCAGCCTTTTTCACAATTAATTTTATCTTGGAATGCTTTTCGACCTAAAAAAGGGTTTTTTACGTTTGATGTAAGAGTTCGGGATAAGATCTCAAAAACATGGAGTGGTTGGAAAAAGATGCATGAATGGGGAAGCGAAATGCAAAAATCATTTTATGGGCCATCTGATGGAATAGCTCACGTTCAATATGTGCGACTTGAAATGGAAAAACAGAGATCAGCCGATGCGTTTGATGTACGTATAAAAGCGCATAAAGGAGCCACGTTGCAATCTATAACGAGTTGTTATGTTTGCACTTCAACATTATCTGCTTTTGTTTCTGAATCAATAGATTGTTATCAGGCGCTTGATTCTGTACATATTGAAGGACTTCCTCATTATTCGCAATTTTTATTGCAACATGCAGATAACAATAGAATCTGTTCTCCTACTTCTTGCAGTATGGTTCTTGGTTTTTTATTAAAAAATAAAATTGCTCCTCTTGATTTTGCAAATGCGGTATATGATGAAGGTTTGGATACGTATGGAAACTGGTCTTACAATATGGCCCAAGCCTATCATATGGCAGAAGGTAAATATAGGTGGTATGTAACTCGACTTCATTCTTTTTGGTATCTGCATCAACAATTATTAAAAAAACTTCCTATTGTAGTAAGTGTAAGGGGTGTACTTCAGGGTGCGCCAAAAGAGTATATGAATGGACATCTTCTTGTAGTGGTAGGGTTTGACGATACAACAAAGACTGTTTTATGTCATGATCCAGCAGTGATATCCCAAGATTCTGTGTTTCAAAAATATCCGTTAGAAAGTTTTTTGCGAGCGTGGGAACGATCTCATCGTCTTGCTTATATTGTTGATTATGGAAAATAAAAAGGATTCTTATGATAATTATTAAAGTACTTTTTTTGAGTGTAGCTCTTTTTTGGAGCATTGGCATTCAAGCAGTAGTTGAAATAGTTGATCTTAATCACCATCAATTTGCGCCACATATAAAAGATACTCCTATTGATAATGTTATTCTTGCAAAACTTATTCTTTATTCTTCTGAAAAAATAAAGCCGTCTTTGCATACTAAAAAAAGAGGTGATTTTTATGAATATACCTTTGTAGTTGCTGATTCTATAATTAAGGCAAATAAGGTTAAAAAGAATATTGATACTATTAATGCGTATGCACATAACCTCTATTCAATAAAAATTAAACACGATGAAAAAAATAATCTTTTTTCTATTGTTTTTACCTTTAATCCTCAAATTATTGTATTGCAAGAATGGCCATTAACATCTATTAAGGGCCAACCGGGGATTGAATTTAGACTTATTAATAAAAGCGCTATTACTGTTGCAGAGAAACAGCTTTCACAAAAACGTGCTACAAAAATTGCGTTTGCAAAAAAACCAAAAATTGTTATTGATGCTGGACATGGAGGAAAAGATCCTGGCGCATGCGGTATGCATGGAATATATGAAAAAGACGTTGTGCTTGCAATATCTTTTTTTCTTAAAAATGAACTTATTTCGCATAATGCCGATGTATGTTTAACTCGACATGATGATAGTTATATTTATTTATCAGATAGAACCTATTTAGCAAATTATTTTGATCCGGATTGTGTTATTTCATTGCATGCTAATGGATCATATGATAAAAATCTTTTTGGTATTGAAATTTATTATCCAGATATCTATAAAAATGATCCGCTTTTTTCAACAATTGAGAAACATAATCCTATTTTAACAGAATGGATTATAGTACAACAAGAGCAATGTAAACAGCTTGCAAGTCTTGTTTTAAAAAATCTTAACGCTAAAATGGAAGCGTTAAATCTCCTTTTTAAAAAAAATACCATCAAGCCTGCATCATCACAGTTTTTATTGGGTATAAATGCACCGGTAATATTGGTAGAGGTTGGCTTTGTTTCAAATGAAAAAGAAGCGCTTCTTTTGAATGATTCCGAATATCAAAAAAATATAGCTTCTGCGCTGGCAACTGGGGTGCTTTCTTTTGTAAAAAACAGCAAAATCTATTTTGACTGATTGTTCAAATTTTTTAAAACTGATATTCTAACCTTTGGTCAGAAAATATGTAGTTTAAAAGAAAATGTATGGCAGTGATAGATGATATCTGGTCTCAATTTTTAGATATTAGCCGCCAAGAGGCCGGTAGTCGTGTGGTTGAGACTTGGTTTAAAGCGGTAACGCTTAAACGTTGGGATATAACTCATCAAACGGTTTATTTGGTTACGCCTAATACGTTTATTAAAAATTGGCTTTCTAATAACTATCTTTCACTTTTTCAATTCCATTTAGGAAGACTTTTAAATATGCAATCCCCAAAAATTATTTTTGAGGATTCTTTTACGGATGAAAAAACGACTTCTTTTGAAAATGAAAAAAAGTCGCGTATTCAAGCGGCATCAGTTGTTCCTATTGAAGCATGTTTTGATGAAAATGCACCCAAATTTTTGTCTAAGCAAGAGTCAAGACGGTCTGCTGCAATTGTAAATACTGCATATCGATTTGATACATTTATTGTTGGACCAAGTAATTCTTTAGCATATGCAGCAGCGCATGCAGTTACCCAAAAGCCAGGGAAATTATATAATCCTTTGTTTATTCACGGTGGTTCAGGACTTGGAAAGACACATTTATTGCATGCTATAGGTAATGATATTTCTCAGATGAATCAGAATATGGCAGTATTATATCAACCAGCTGAACGATTTACAGATGATTTTATTACTGCTGTGCGATCAAATGGCATGCATCGATTTAATAAAAAATATCAATCTGCAGATGTATTACTTATCGATGATATTCAAGTTATTTCTCGAAAAGAGCAAACGCAAGAAGCTTTTTATAACATATTTAATAACTTTTATAATGCAGGGAAACAGATTGTTTTTTCTGGGGATTCATTACCAGGAGAAATGGATGGACTTGGCATGCGATTGCGTTCGCGACTTGTAAGTGGACTTGTTGCAGATATTTCTGGACCATCGCTTGAAACAAAAATAGCTATTCTGCAAAAAAAAGCAGCATTGTCTGGAAAGAGTCTTCCAGATGAAGTTGCCTATTTTATAGCCTCATCTCCATCTTTTTATAGTGTACGCGATCTTGAGGGTGCTCTGGTTAGAATTATGGCTCTTTCTGCGCTTACTAATCAATTAGTTTCTCTTGATCTTGCCAGATCTGTATTGTTGCAAGGGGCTAAAAAACAGTCACAAATTATTTCTCTTGAGCGGATCGTGAAGGTAGTATCTAATTTTTATCCGTGTACGTTTTCAGAATTGCGATCAAAGACACGGACAAAAGATCTTGTTATTGCGCGACATCTCGTTATTTATTTTATGAAAAAGTTAATGCAAAAATCTTTGCGAGATATTGGATCAATGCTTGGGGATCGCAATCATGCAACAATCCTTCATGCGCTTGAAAAAATAGAAATAGCTCGCGAACATGACCTGCTATTTCAATCAAAAATATCTCTTATTGAGACAGCTATTCTTGGAAATGATGCTATGCATTGCTCATAATCTTTTTTGCCTGTGCAAATTTGCGAGTACTTTTTGGCCTAAAATACATGTCACCAATACATTTTCCCGTTAAATATTGATACCATGAATTGTAGTTTCTAAAGTTTTTACTTTTTTTTAATCCTACTAAACTGGGAAAAAATTCCGTATCTATGATCTTTACTGAAATTTTTTTACCTTCTTCTTCTGTTTTATTAATAATAAAATTAGTAGTATGTGGATCTATAGCAACATGTAGTCTGTTGCACAAGTCCATAATAAATGTATTTCTTTTTTTATGTTCCAAAGGGACTGTTTCTTTGGTATCAATGTAATCAGCTATTATAGCGTACGTACCAGGAAAAGTTGTATGGAGAACTTGTTCTGAGCCCAAATTATAACCGGCAATATGGATCCAGGGGACTGACTCTGGAGCCCAAAACCATTTTTGTGGAAATTGCCAAGAAATATATGAAAATGCTGGATTGTTGCAAAGAACAGATTGAATATAGTGTAAGTTTTTTATGCGAGTAAAACCTGTCATATGTCTATTGGTTCCTCCAGACATATAAAAAAAAGCTATTGATTCAATACCTTTGCAATACGGGTTGATAAATGTTTTTGGGGTTTCAAGAAAAAGTTTTACTACAAAAGGATATTTTTTACATTTTAAAACGATAAGCCCACATTGTTTTTTGTTATTAAAATTTTTGTTTTGAAGGAGAATAAAATCCTTAAATTTTTTTCTTCGATTTTTTATTTCTTTAATAAGATTTTCTATAAGAATATTTAACTCTTTCCCTGTAAGGGGACAATCATCACGCAATTGGGCCTGAGGTAGATAATATTTTTTAAAATATTCGGGATCAAACACCGTAAAAATAGGGTGTTCTTCATAGTGAGAATCATAATGTTTTTGATGTGATTGTATTGGGGTATTTTCCCAACCAATTGTTATATACGGATCATTTTTTTCTTTTTTTCGCAAGACCGATCTTTTGGGGTATGTTATCTGAAAACACAAAAGGGAGAGAATACAAAAAAAGTTTAGAATCATATGCATGGGAGGACATAGAAATAAAAGATATTTAACGTACAAATTATATACATATATTATACATTCTTCAATGAATGTTTTGCCTTCTAGTGGTCACTATACTATTGAATAAAAAAAAAGTGTTATTTATACTACCCCAAAGATTGTATATTTATCACTAGAAAGGAATAGAGTAAAATGTAACTCTGTTTACTCGTTAACAAATACAAGGAAGGAAGGATGAGTATGAAGCGCGATAACATCCCTTACCGTCAGGACCTGCTTTATCATTTAAGCACCCTGCCAAAAAATATTGTTTCTTTTTATAATCAAGACAATATTACTGAATTTATTCTTCATGATTTATGCAACAAAAACTGTTTTAATATGGAAAAAGCAGCATATTTTGTTGATAGTCCTGATTTTGACCATTGCAAAGGAATTGCAGGTTTTTCTCAAAAAGAGTTATGCCCTTTAAATGATATTTGGGCAGATCCATGTGGTTTTTCTGAATATATGAAAAGTGCTGCATTTAATAATCAAGTCCGTAGTATTGTTAGGCCTAGCGTTAAAAAGAATGGGGAGCATTGGAAATCAACAGCCTTTTCTCTTGCAAATGAGCTTGCAATTCAAGATCCCTCTCTTTATATATTTGATTTAAAGCATGATAATCATGGAATTTTTTTATGCAACAAGCTTGATGATGAGTATGATCAAGAGGATATGCTTAATTGGTTGACCGTTTTAGGTCTTTGCCCTATTAATTAAAATAGGCCCATTATTTTTTGAAAAGTAATGGGCACATTTTTAAGGAGCTTTAAATAGAGAAATCCCTGGCATTTTATTATTACTTAAAAATGCTAATGTTGCCCCTCCTCCTGGAGATAAAAAATCGAATGCATGCTCAAGTCCAATTTTTTTAAGTGCGGCAAGCGAGTCGCCTCCGCATACTATGCGGTAAGCATGTTTTTTTGCTATTATTTTGAATAAATTATTCATCCAAAGCATGCTGTCTGGTTTTTCCAAAAAGCCACAAATGCCATTCATAAAAATGGTATGCATAGAATTTAAATAGGTATCAAAAAGAGATACGGTTTCTGGTCCTATAGAGATAATAGTGTCCGTTTTGAGGATTGAAGATCTTTTTTTTATAAAAAAAGATTCACGATTATTAATCGTAGAAACTACATAATCAACAGGAAATACTAATTTTATCGAATTTTCTTGGGCTGTTTTTATAATTTCTAACGCGAGATCATTTGCCTTTTGCTCTGTTAATGAAAGGCCTATTTCTGTGTGTGTTGCTGATAAAAAAGGGTGAACAATTGCAGGACAAAGAAGCAGCAGATCTATTTTTTTAAGTAAGTGTTTAACGAGGAGTATTTTATCCTCAATTTTTGCCCCAGCAATAATAAGTGCGCATGGCTTTTGTTTATAAGAAATAACTTTTTCTAAAGCTATAATTTCTTTATAACATGAAAAACCTAGCGAACGATTAAGAGGTGAAAATAAATTGGCAGCTATGGTTACTGAAGCATTGTCTCTATGTGATACAGAAAATGCATCGTTTATATAAAATGTTGCATTTTGAATGAGCTTTTTTGCAAAGTGTGTACGAACTTCAAGAGGAAGGGTTTCATCTGTTTCTTCTTTGTAAAAACGTACATTTTCAAAAAGATAAAATTGCTTTTGGTTTGAATTGTCAAGAAGAGGGAGGACAGAATCCTGAAGTGGATTTTCTATAAATAAAGGTTCAAAACCTGCTTTTTTAAACCAGGAAAGCAATATCTTTGTTGAATATTTTGGATCAGTGCCTTTTGGCCTTGATAAATGTGTTATCACAAAGACTGTAGCGCCTTTTTGTATGAGATATTCAAGCGTTTCTATTCCATTTTTTAGCCTAAAATCATCAAGGATTTGATTCTCAAAAAAAGGAACATTAAAGTCTGTTCTTAAAAAAACACGCTTTTTATTAAGAGCCCATTCTGAAATGAGAGGTTTTTCATACTGTGTCATGTTACGCCTCAAAGCGTAAAACTTCTGCAATATTTAATGCTTTAATCTTTCGTACTGGAAAGCATGCTGCAAAAAAACCTAGTGTGCAAACAAGGCAAAAAACAGCAATAATAATAGAAGGAGTTAAATCAGTAGGAAGATGTGTAACGAGATATGCATCAGGAAGTTTGATAAAAGGGTGTGTTTTTAAAAACTTGCAGATAAAGAATGAAACGCCTAAGCCTAAAAGAGTAGCTGTTGTTGTTATAAACATTCCTACTGTTAAAAAGATAAAAGAAACAGTACTTGTTGATGCGCCACATGCTTTTAAAATAGCAATATCCGCACGTTTTTGAGTGATAAGCATAAAGATAAGAGAAATCATATTCATACTTGCGACTAGTGCGACAAGAGCAAGTATTGCAAAAGATACATATTTTTCGAGCGTAAGAGCAGAAACAAGAGCAGGATATAAATCGCGCCATGCATGTACATCCAAATTGGTACGATGTATTAATCTACTGATAACTTCTTGCTCTGAAGCTGATGGAGCAAGTTTGAGATTAACTTGATCTATCGGAGTTTCTCCAAAAATATCTTCAAGAAAAGAAAAACTACATACAATCATCCCCATGTCTGCGTCATCAATGCCGGTTTTAAATATGCCGCTGATTATGGCTTTTTGAGTAGTAAAAGAAACTTTTTTGCTATTTTTTTGTGTATCTTCGGGGACAAGAAGTTCAATTTCATCTCCAATAGATAAACTTAGCATTTCTGCAATGCCTGATCCGATAAGTATTTGATCATCTTTTAAAAAATCAAAAAGATGTTTTTTGTTTTTTTCTTTTTGGGAAGCAATAATTTTTTTATAAAAAACAGTTACTTTTTCATCTAAATCAGGATCAATTGCACGTATTAAAACTACTGATGAATTTTCATTATATTGTTTGTTTGTAGATCTGATAATCCCATGTTTTGTGCTACTTGGGCTAGCCCATGAAACTTCGGGAAATTCATTTTTTAAAATAGTAGAAAGTGCAGAATATTCAAGGTCTTTTGAATTTCCTCGTATAATAATTTGTGCGTGTACCCCCTGTATTTTTTTATGTATTTCTGTTTCAAAACCTTTTGTTATTGCGGCAACAAGTGTAAGAGCAACGGTTCCAATAAAAATACCAAGAAAACTTATTATAACCATGGTACCAATGTTTTGTTCGTATGCTGTTTTAAATAAATAACGATACGCGATAAAAAAGGGGAGACTTTTCATAGCTAATCCTTTTATATTGATACTTGTAAAGTACTACTGTTTCTCTTAGGATACTACTGACTTCATAATTGTAAAATTGAGATGCAAGGAATTGCAAATGGATCGTATGCAAAAAAATGTGTTAAATGTGCTTGTAATAACTGTCTGTGTTTTGGGTCTATCAGGATGTGGAAGAATGGTAGATTGGGGAAAACGTACTTTTTATCAAGGAGAAAATCAGGAGACCAATCTTTCTACTATTCAAAATCATATTAGATCTATTACCGCGTATGATCAATTTGATACCGTTGCTCAATTTGATGCATTATGGTTATCGTCTCAAGTAAGGGAGTTGTATGCTTATTTTTATACCCGTCTTATTGGAAAAGGCGATGAATACAAGCATATGATTGAACGTCGCCAACTTGAAGAAAACAATCATTTTGTTATGTTTTATGTTCTTTCTCCATATAAAGATATTCTTGGAAAACCTGAATCTATGTGGCATTTGTTTCTTGAAATAGATGGTGTTCGCTACTCTCCTATTGAAATAAAAGAAGTAGATCTTGCTCCTTTATATAAAGAATTCTTTGGTAAAAGGCTTTCTGTTTTCAAAAAAGCATATCAGGTAAAGTTTGATGCTCAAGATGTTGATAACATACCTATTATTCGTGATGAAACAACCTGCTTGGTATTATATTTTAGATCATTGCGCAAAGAAGTTTCATTATCATGGACTCTTCCTGTTAATGCGTGCACAAAAGAAGCAGCATGTGCACCTAAACAACATGGTGCACCAGAAAAACCTGAGTCAGACAAGTGCTGTGAGGCAGACGTATGAAATTTTCAATAGGTTCGGATCATCGTGGTTTTGAACATAAAGAAAAAATAAAAACTTTTTTTGATACAATTGATTGGGTTGATGTAGGGTCATATTCAACAGAACGATCTGATTATCCTCTTTATGCGCATCTTGTTGCACAGAATATTGTTCAAAATAAAACGCAAAATGGAGTTTTGTTGTGTGGGACCGGGATTGGAATGGCAATTGCGGCAAATCGTTATAAAGGTATTTATGCAGGGCTTGCTTGGAACCAGGAAGTTGCAAGGCGAGCCAAAGAAGATGATAATGTAACGATTCTTGTGCTTCCCGCTGATTATATTACTACAGAACAGGCATGTATAATGGTGCATGCCTGGATTACTGCAACCTACCGCGGAGGTCGGTATCAAGAACGTTTGGATCTTATTGATATGTTGTTTAAATAAAAAGTTAATCTTAAAGAAACGTTACACTTTTATTTTTTAGTATATTCAACAAGAATACTATAAATATCGTGAGCATTTACCACTTTTTGTGTTAATAAAAGCTGTGAAATTTTTTCAATAACTTCTTTATGTGTGCTAATAAATTCGCGAGTCCATTCTTTGCATTCAGAAAGAAGAGAGTAGGCTTTTTGAGAAAGGATATTAAATTCATTTTCGCCGATTAATTTAGGATTAAGTCCTTCAAAGGCAAGGTCTTGTGCGTATGTGTATGCTTTTTGTATATCTTCATGGCGATATTCATAACTTGTTCCACCAAGTATAACTTCTTCAGCAATGGATCCTGCAATCAAAAATTTGATTTCATTGAGTTTTTCTTCATATGACCCAATGTGTATTGTATCATGTGAAACATAGCGGAAAATATCACCATGCTTTATTTTTTGTTGAATTTCTTTTTCGTCACGTTTCATAAATTCTTCATATGGAAGTTCTTCTTGTAAATCTGGCATAACTGCTTTGATAGTTGCCTTGTCAAAAGTAAAGCGATTTTCGGTTAAAAGAGAAACAAGAGCTTTGCCTGATAAATGTGTTGCAATAATTAAGAGTTCTTTTTGGGTAAGCTGTTTTCGGTCTTCAAAAATAATGTGTCTTATTTCAGAATCTATACTCTCTTCAAGAAGTATTTGTGATAATTGTTTTCCTTGGACCCATGATTTCATGATTGCGTTATTAAGCATACTTCCTAGATCAGCAAATGATTTTCCGGATGTTTTTTGTGCAAGAGTATGGAGATCAAATGATGAAGTATCAATCCCCATGTTTTCTAAATGTATTCGTAAAAAGCGTTCTCTGTTTTCAAGACTTGGATATTCAAAACGAATCTCTTTTCCAAGTCGATCGGGTTGTCTAAGCGCTTTATCAAGAGTTTCAGGTTTGTTGGTTGCAGTAATAAGAATAACTTGTTTACGAGGGTTGTTATCAAGGGTACTTCCTAATGCAGTTAAAAATTGTTCAAGCATTCGATTGTTTGTTACACGTTGCAGACCATGCAAATCTATTTCATCAATAAAAAGAACGATAGGTGCATTTTCTTTGGCAAAATTAAGAACCTGTTCTAATCCATGAGTGCCAATTATTTGAGAATTAATCCGCCAGAATTTCATTTCATCTTTGCGACCGTTTTTTTCAAGCATATGTTGAATTTCGCCGCAAAATGCATCAACAATATACGTTTTTCCTGTACGAGTTGGCCCGGTTAATAAATATCCACGTGGAGGAGCAGCGTTAACGCGGATATATTGTTCTGGATTTTCAATAAATTTTATGACAAACGTTAACTGATCTTTAACTTCATCCATACCAACAACATCTTTAAATCGAATTGATGGTTGCATATCCCAAACGCCAGAAACATGATTTTGTGTATATGCACCACCACGTAAAAAGTTCCAAATAATTTCTTTTTTTTTGTGTATCCATTGACTTACTTCTTGAATCCATAATTGCTTGTATTCTGAAGCAAGAAATCCACCTATAATCATAGCCGTAGGAATACGGCCAAGTCCCAAGTCTGATATGCATCCATCAATAAGAACGCAAAGATCTCTTAATGGAATTATTTGGTATTGTGTTGCTGCTTGATTTTCAAGAAATAAATGTATAGGACAGCTTTCTATTGTTAAATCAAAAGAACCTCCATTGCCTTTTGATTTGGGAACGCCAAAATGCTTTTGAAGATTACCCATGATTTGGCAAATAAAATCATTTTTCATTAAAAAGGTGTATGCATCATTAATAGCATTATGGCTATAAGGGTTTTCAGGTGATTCAAATGATGTTATTGTTGCTATCTTTTTATAAAGGTGATCACTGCTTTGTGACCATAAAACGACACAAATAAAAAAAGTTGCTAGGGATCCATATTTACATATTTTAAAAAGATTGTATTTAAGAGCAGGATCAAGAAGATTTTTTTCAAAATTTCGTGTTGCAATGTTATACCAATTGAGCCCCGCATGGTGAGTTTTTATTTGGATATCATATATTTTTTTGCACAGTAAAGTATATTTTTTTTGACACTCACATAATGATGGCTCAATAATAGTATTCCGTTTTAAAAGAGAATTAAGCTCAAATTGTGGAATTTTTTTAAATTTATTATCGAGTAAAAACTCCAATAATTCTGTAAATTCATAGGATATATTTACTATATTGATGCTGCAAATAAGCTTAGTTTCTTCATCTTTAATATTTGAAGCAATTATTTGTTCTTCAAGAATTACTCCCAATACTCCTTGAATAGTTCGTAACATGTTAAGAAGTTCTTGTTTATGGGCAGGTACTTTTACTTGATTGTTATGAATAAGTAATGAAATTTGTTGTGTAATTTGAATGATAGAAAGTGCGTTTTCATATGAATTATTAAGAATAATGGTTGTCGGATCAAGGAAATTAATTTCTGCTGGTGATGTTTGATTTACATAAAAAAAAGGTATTGCCAAAACAGATACCACAAGAAGTAAAAATGATTTAGGGCTTTGAGGCATATGTGTCATGGCAATCTCTGGATAAAAGCAAGATTATAATGAAGTATGTAGACAGTATAAAAAAATAAGAACTATTGGCAAACAGATAGCCCCCATAAGACGAATAACTCGTTTTATGGGGGCTATCTATAAATAGGGGTATTCTTGTTTATTGTTGCTGTGCTTGCATCATTTCATGCATGAGTTGTTGAACAATAAGTTTTGGATGATTGCTTAATAATTCATTTTCTTCTTGTTCTGACAATGTTTTCTTTTCTTTTATTATTGCAAGAAGCCATGCGATATATTCTCCAGGGACTGTTCCGTATGCTTGTAAAACTTTTGCAAGAAGATTGATGGCTGCCTTATTTTCGCTAAGTAGTTTTTCTGTTTCTGAAAAGAGCTCAATATATGTTTTATGAATTGCTTTTTCTGTATTATTTTTCATTTCTGGTGCGTCAAAAGAAAATGACGAAACAAACCATTTTTTTATTAAATTATATGCATCAATATCGTCTTGTTTATGAATTCCATAGTGTGTTGTGCCAAACATAATTTTTTGAGAAGCTCTTCCTGCAAGAAGGATTTTTATGTTATTTTGAGCTTCAATAGATGATGTAATTCCTTGAGTCTGTGTTGTTGCTTTTCTAAAGAGAGCACCAAATTGGCTGTTTGGATCAAGGATGTCTTGAGTTTGATTATCTTTTGCTTTTACTTCTACTTTATTAATCGTACAGATATCAAGTGGACGATTTGTATCAAGAAGTGTTGTTGCAATAGCTTTTCCTGCAATATAAACAGCAAGTTCATTTAATACATTTTTATCCGTTATTTCTTGATAACTTTGAGGTACAATTTTTCGTAGTATTTGATCAAAAATTTCATCCAAAAAATCTTGTGTAAAGAGTCGAGATTCAATCCATGCTTTTATTGAACCATGAGAGAACAGGTCAGAAAGATCAGAAAACGCAAGATCTTCAGATTTTTGTGCTATTTTTTCAATGTCAAATTGAGCAGGATCTAATAAATTTTGTTGCAACTCTTTTTGAATATACTGTGCGCGTTCATCCATATTAGGCAATCCAAAAGAGATATTTTGCAAACGATTTCTTAAAGGAGTTGCCAATGATTCTGGATTGGTTGTTGCCATAATAACAACAACAGGGTTACTTGGATCAAAGTCATTTTGTCCACCCATTGCCGTAAGAAATTCTTGGAGCAATTTGCTATCACCATCTTCCTTAAGATTTAACAAATGAGCTTCATCAAAGAATATAATTGTTGGAGCATTGAGCTTTGCCTGCGCAAAGATGTTTTTTACCCCAACCATTTGAATAATTTGATAGTCAATAACAAAGAGGTTGCACTTTGGATTAAACTGTTGTACTGATCCACATAATGCTTCTACCATGTAGGTTTTTCCGGCTCTACTTACACCTGAAAAAAGATATCGCATATTACGTTTTTCTGATGCAGCCATAAATTGTTCAGGATTTGTAAGACATTGCACAACTTCACGCATAACAGCTTTGATATTATTGTATCCAACAACATCATCCAGAGTGTGACGAGGTTGCATTACAAATAGTCCTTCTACTGAAAGTTCACCATACAATCCTCCGCGTGCTTTGTTCCATATGCGAACAGCATGCGGTCGTACTGCTTGATAAATATTTTTTATAAAGGTAGGAGTAAGACTTATTAAAGAAGCTCCTGTTATATTGATAATGGCGTCTTGAGTAAAGCCGCTTTGTATTATATCAACAAGATGACCGAGTCGTGTAGGTTCTGTTTTATCAATGGTTGGGTCATTATAGAGTTTATTAGGATCTATAGTTTTTATTTTTGGATATACTCCGAGTACTTTTGTTAAAAAAGAATCTGCAGAGGCATTTTTCCATAAATAATACGTTCCCAATGTTGCGCCAATTATAGCGATATTTCCAATAGGGAACATGCTATGTATTTTTTCAAAAGTATTTTTCCATCTACCTAAAAGACGTAATGTTTTATTTAAAGCAGTAAGACCTACTTTGAGAGAAAGCCTTTCAAGTTTTTTTATTTTATTATCTACGGATATTAAGTACTTTTTACTTAAGGAAGGGACGGATTTTTGCTTTAAAATAACACTAAAATCAAAGTTTTCTGGCTTTGAAAAATTACACGAAAGTTGAGTAATCAAATAATCTGCTATTTTATCAATAAAATAGACTGTTTTTTCTGCAATTGAAATCAGCGTGTCGTCCAAAGAAGATTCTTTTGAGTTATCTTGTAGTACTTTATTTTGAATGGATGACATAATAGGAACAAATGAATTTTGAAGTTCAGCAAGATTTTGAATAGCTAAAGTCCTGTTTTTTATTGAAAGGCTGCCTTGCCCTTTTGAGAGAGCTCTTCCCATACTTCTTATTAAAACGGCAATTTGCCCCAACATGCCTTCATTTATAGATTGTATAAATTCAATTTTTGCCATCATAGCTTGCTCTTGAGGCAATAATGAAAGATTTATATTAAAAGTTTCATCAAAAAGGGCTTCAAGCTTAGATCGAATAGGAAGGGGAGTGTTAGAAGATGGACTAACTGCTTGCTCTTGAGATTGAGTGACTTTTGAGTCTTTTTCTAATGGATTTGCAAAAAGTGAAAATGTAAAAAAGATAAAATTTGCAACCAAAAGGGAGAAAAGCCGATTCATAAATAACCTCCAAAATTTTTATCCACAGAGAAGCATGTTGTTTTTATAATATTTAATTTTAAGTCTATCATCATTTG
The DNA here is from genome assembly GCA_964440325.1 of uncultured Pseudomonadota bacterium. GTDB lineage: Bacteria > Babelota > Babeliae > Babelales > Vermiphilaceae > CAYTRW01. The sequence goes on along the minus strand of CAYTRW010000002.1, from coordinate 44,162 downwards.
CGATAATTACAAGTAGTATCCTGTAGAGGTGGCTTTTTAAGGAAAATCTTCTCAAAAGCATTATCTAGAAGATTTTTTTGCAGAAAACAACTCCATTTATTGCAGCTAGAAAAAATTGTTTATTAGACTAATGATTGATATATCACAAAAAAGGATACCAAATGACTGCTATTTTGGCAAAAAATAAAAAATACGTCGAGATGATGCTTTTGATTGGATTTGTTGTAATAACTATTACAGGCACGATGTTTTCAACAAATAAAGATTGGATAGCTCGATCAGCTCAGATATCTTCTTTTTGGAAGCAAAAAAAAGCTAAAAAAGTTGTAGGTTTTGAAAAAGATATTGATGGCCAAACAAATGTTGTTCCATTTTTGATTATTGGTGGTGGTCCAGCAGGTATGAGTGCAGCTATTTATGCAGCACGATCAAAAATGCCTACCGTTTTACTTGATGATCATGAGGTAGTAAAAGGTGGATCTTCCATAGTTGAAAATTGGCCAGGGATTTATCCGATTAAAAGAAAAGACTTGTTTGCTCGGCTTAAAGGCCAAGCTGAGGGTTTTGGAGCTACTATTATATATGATACTGTTAAACAAGTTGATTTTTCTGTATGGCCATATGTTGTTTTGACGCAATCGGGAAATGAGTTTAAAGCTCTTTCTATTATTATAGCGACAGGGTCAAGTCTTAGTCATTCGCCTATTAAAAATGAAGAACAGTATTGGGGTAAAGGAATTGCGCCTTGTTCTTATTGTGATGCACCCAGAGCGCAGGGGAAAGATGTAGTTGTGTGTGGCGATGGGGTACATGCATTATTGGAAGCGCTTAACATAGCTCCTTATGCCCGAAACATTACAGTTGTTCTTTCTTGTGTTCCTCAGGATATCGTGCTTAATGCAAAGCAAAAAGAGCGACTAGCTCGATACAAAGATATTTCTATTCAATATAACGCGCAGGTAGAGAAAGTAGATGGGGATGGTGTATGGATCAAAGATCTTGTGGTGCATTCTTCAGAGAATGAAAAGCGTACAATTCCTGTTGATATACTTTTTGTAAGTAGTACGCGAAAAGGAAATTCTGATCTTTTTTCCGATGTCTTACGTATAGATAAAAATGGATATATTCAACCTGATGGGCGTACGCAAGAGGCGTATAAAGGTGTGTATGTTGCAGGTGAAGTTCAAGACAGTCAATATAAACAAGCGGCAGTTGCGGCAGGAGATGGAATTAAAGCAGCAATTGAGGCTATTCAATTTCTTGAAAATCTTGGAGTTGATTATGCAAAACTCAAAGAAATAAAAACAATCTTGCATCCGTTAGTGCAAGCAAAGATTGAACATGAACTTACGCCACATCTAGAATCGGTTGATCAATTAGAGCGGGTAAAAAAACAACACGCAGATGAATATGTAGTTGTTATGTTTCATGCGCATGGTTGTCATTATTGTCATGAAATGATGCCTATTTTTCAAACTATTGCATCTTCTTATAATACAAAAGAGATTCCAACAAGTTTTTATTTGGCAGATGTGCAAAGCGTAAGTGACTTTATTCAGTTGCTAAATATTGATGGAGTGCCTCTTTTTTGTATTTTTCATAAAGGAGAGTTGTTGCGGAAAAAAGAAGGAGTTATGAAGCAAGAAGAGTTGATTTCTTTTATTAATGGGGACTCTGAATAAAAGATCAAAATAGGAAAAGCGATGAAAAGGCTATATTACTCATTTGTTTTTTTTGGTGTAACTATAGTCATAAATAGTTGTTTTGCGCGATCTATGGAATATGGTCGTTATGGAAAGTATGGTAAAACGCTTTTTCAGCAACAAAAAACAAATGGTGCGGTAGTAGAAAAAATACGTTTGTTTTCTCGTGAAAATGATCAATCGCTCAAAAAAATTGTTCGTAAAGGTTATTTTGTATGGTACAAAAATGCTCGTGCAACAATAGTAATATCGCATGGATTTATGTGTGATAAGTATGATATTGGTTTTTTGAAGTGGTTATTCCCTTCCGGTGAATATAACGTTATTTATTTTGATTATCGTGCTCATGGAGAGCTTACTCAAGACCAAGATTGTACGTTTGGAAAAGATGAAGCGTATGATTTAATTGCAGCGGCAAAATTTATACGTCATCATCCTTATATTAAGAAAAAACCTGTATTTGTATATGGATTTTCAATGGGTGCTGTTTCTGCGATAGAAGCTCAGGCAAAAAAGCCGAATCTTTTTGATGGAATGATTCTTGATTGTCCATTTGATTCAAGTGAAACTATTATTAAACGTGGTCTTGCAAATTTAAAGTTTTCACTTTTTGGGTATGAATTTGATGTCCCAGGGAAACGTTTTTTGGAAAAATATGCGTTTCATCCATATGTGCAATCATTAGTTAAAATGGCCCTAAAAGCCGTTGCGCGAATGGATACTAAATATATTAGGACTAAATTACAGCCTTTATATCCGGTAGAGTCTATAAAAAAAGTTGATGTTCCGTGTTTTTTTATTCACTGTCGAAATGATGATCGCATTACTTATGAATCCGTAAAATCAGTATATCAAGGAGCTTTAGGGTATAAACGACTTTGGCTTACCAATGGAAGAAGACATTATGATTCTTTTTTTTATCATCCTGATAGATACAGTGAGATGGTACGTGATTTTTTAAAGCGTGTTTTGACAAGAAAATTTGAAAAAGAAGAAAAAGAAGGAATCATAGAAGATTCAATAGAAGATGCAGAGGATTTTGTATAAAAAGGGAAGAGTATGAAAAAAAAGAGTAATGTAATAAAAATACTTCTATGGGTTGGGGTATTAATCGTTTTTTATCCAAACACCATGAGCTTGGCTAAAAAAGATGAACCAGAAGAAGAAAAAAAGACTGTAGAATTAAACAAAGCGATTAAGCGATATCCAAATGCTGCCCTCTTGTTTGTTGATTCAGGTGGTGGTAAAAAAGATTCTCCAAGTGCTAAAACAGCAAAATATTTTCTTGATGCAAGCACAGAAGATCTTTATAAAAATGCTGGACTTGTTTTTATCATTGTTGACAAAGCAAAACGATCAAATGAAGAGTTGAGTGATGAATTTAATGTTCCATTTACCAAGTTTCCGGTTGTTGTTCTTTTTCAACTTGGAAAGCCTGTAAAAAAGGGAAAACAGGTTGCTCAATTGATTAATCCTTCTTCAAAAAAAGAGATTATTGATTTTATTAATGATCGATTAGAAGATGACTTAAAAGATGAAGCTGAACAGGTAAAAAAATATGCAAAAGAAGCTGATGAATCTGAAGATATTGATGAAAAAACCGTAGTTAATAATTATTATTACTATAATTATGAAGATAATTCATATCAAATGTACAATCCAGGAATAGCATGGCCTTTCTTCTGGCCATGGGGTTGGGGTTGGGGAATGGGTGTCTTTTGGGGCGGTGGATGGTGGGGATGGGGCCACTATCACTATCATGGTCGTGGGCGAGGCGGTTATTATCGACATGGAGGAGGCGGTCGTCATGGTGGAGGACATCATGGTGGTAGACATGGAGGATCAGGTCGTAGATCTGGTCGTGGTGGCGGAGAACGATCTGCAAGAATGGCCAGTGGATCATCAAGGCGTTCAAGTGGATCAGGTAGCCGAACAAGAAGTTATGGTGGTGGATCTCGCTCACGAAGCTTTGGAGGAGGTAGACGTGGAGGATTTGGAGGACGTGGAGGGGGAAGAAGACGTTAGGATTATGTTTTTCGCGTAATAAAAAAGACTCTCATTTTTGGGAGTCTTTTTTATTATAATTTTACGCATTGTTTTTTTATTATGATAAACTATCTGCCAATATACGTACGGTTTTAAAATCGCTTTGATAAAGTATTGGAGATGTATTATGTTTACGCCGTCAATAAGTGTAAAAAAACTTTTTGAGATAAACGCTGATTGTCATGTACTCTTTTTTCATACAGGAGATATTGCAAAGCAATTGACCTCAGTACAAAAACAATTATTTCCACACCTTTCTTTGTTGTGTCAAAAAAGAAATTTTTTAGGTAATGCTTCTGAGTTGCTTGCGCTTCCTTTTGTAACAGAAAAAGATATGGTAAGTACGCTTTTGTGTGTAGGATTGGGAAGTAAAGAAAAAAAGAATATTTCTATAGAGACATTTCGTCGTGCGCTTGGCAAAGTAGTGCGTGCGGCAATAGATTTAAAGGCAAAAACAGTTGCTTGCGAACTTCCGGCTGCTAGCTGGTTTGATGTTTCAATAGAATATCTTACAAAGCAAGCTGTAATTATTGCAGATATGGCTTCATATCATTTTGATACGTATATTACCGATACAACACGTAAAACATCAGAAGTGCAAAGAGATATTGTTTTTGTTGTTGAAGAAAAAGGGTATAAAGCAGCACATGCTGTACTAAAAGAGGCAGTTTGTATCTCGCAAGCAGTTGATCAAGCGCGACATTGGATCGATATGCCACCGATTGATCTAACACCGGATTATTTGGCAAAAGAAGCGCAAAAAATAGGAAAAGAACAAGGGCTAAAAGTTACGGTTTTTTCTGAAGAACAGATCAATAAAATGGGAATGGGTGGTCTTTCAGGTGTATCTCGTGGCTCAGAACTTGATTGTAAGCTTGTAATCATGGAATATAAGGCAAAGAAAAAAACAGCGCCAACTGTTGCATTTGTAGGAAAAGGAATAACTTTCGATTCAGGCGGATTAAGCTTAAAGCCTGCTAAATCTATGGAAAGTATGAAAGAAGATATGTCAGGTGCTGCTGCCGTTATTGCCACGATGAAAGCTCTAGCACAGTTAAAACCTGATATTAATATTGTTGGGCTTGCTCCAATTAGTGAAAATCTTCCGAGTGGCACTGCATTAAAGCCTGGTGATATTATTACTTTTTATAATGGAAAAACGGCAGAAGTTAAAAATACTGATGCAGAAGGGCGCTTGATATTAGCAGATGCGCTTTCTTATGCAGTAAAACATTACAATCCTGATGCGATTATTGATTTGGCAACGTTGACCGGAGCATGTTCGTATGCACTAGGACCTTTTTATGCCGGATTATTTAGTCAACATGATGAACTTATTGATCGTATCTATGATGCTGCTGAATATGCGGGTGATCCAGTTTGGCATCTACCGATGAGTGATGATTATAAACAAGCAATTATTTCTTCTGTTGCAGATATTTGTAATATCGGTAATGAATCGATTCGTGCAGGTGCAACAACAGCAGCCCATTTTTTACAGCATTTTGTAGGTGAAACACCATGGGCTCATTTGGATATTGCAGGTACCGCATATGATGTACCAAATATTCCATATTTTAGACCAGGAGCTACCGGATATGGTATTAGACTGCTGATTGAATTGGCTATGAATTGGTGATGCAAAAATATAACTGAATACTTTTTGTATATGTTGATTACAACATAGTTAATTTAAGCAAATATGTAAGTCTTTAAAAGAAGTAGAATGGAAAAAATTCTACTTCTTTTTTTATGCATCTTGTTTTGCAAAGCAGTTAATAAGGCCCATAAGAATACAGTTTGAGAGCAAGGCGCTGTTTCCATAGCTGATAAAAGGGAGACCCAAGCCTTTTGTTGGGAGCAGGCCAATACAAACAGCGATATTTAACGTTGCTTGCAGTGAAATTAAAAGAGTAAGTCCACAAACTGCTAAATGAAAAAATGAATCATTAATTTGAAAAGCTATTTTTAGGCCATAATAAAGAAATGCCATAAAAAGTGTACATACTATGATACTTCCTATAAAACCTGTTTCTTCTGCAATTATTGAAAAAATAAAATCGGTATGTTGCATAGGTAAATAAAAAAGCTTTTGCTTGGAATGAGCTATACCAACACCAAATAAGCCTCCAGATCCTACTGCAACCAATGATTGAATAATTTGAAAACCCGTTCCTTTTGCATCATCCCAAGGATTAAGAAATGTTAATACCCGTTGCAATCGATAAGGGTAACGAATAATAAGATATCCAACAAAAGGGATGGTTGCAGATAAACAAACAAGTATTGATTGCCATTTTCCATACGCTATAAAAAAAAGCATTAAAGTCATTATCCAAAGAGTCATTGTTGAGCCAAAGTCCGGTTGCAAAAGAAGTATTATGCTGATAAATCCGGTTGTGCCGAGAGCCAAGCAGATTTTTTCTTTGGATATCATTTTTGTTGGTTGTGAAAAAAAGCGTGAAAGCGCTAATATCCACATTATTTTTAATATTTCACTTGGCTGAAAAGCAAATCCTTTTAAAACTACCCAGCGACTTGATCCATGAATATGTCTTGCAAGTGAAGAAAAAAGAGTTAACGATGTTAGTATTATCGCAATCAAAAGAAAATGATAGGCATGTTTTTTAAAAAACTCGGCCGTAAAGCTTTGTATAATTCCAAACGCAAAAAAACCAATCAAAAGTCCAAAAAGCTGTTTTTTTACAAAAAAATGTGGATCAGCATGAAGTGTAAGTGCATATACTGAACTTGCAGAATACACAAAGAGTAATCCAAAGATGATTAGTGTAAAAGCAAGGATATTTATTTTGGTAAGATCTTTTCTAATCTGTGTATAACGACATGCAAACATTCTTTTCTCCTTTTTGTAGCTATGATTCAGTCATAAACTGTTTTGTCAGATATGTAAAATAATCACCACGTTCTTGGTAATTTTTAAACAGATCGTAACTACTTCCAGCAGGTGATAGAAGTACACAGCTTTGATCAGGAGCTTGTTTTACGCAAGCATGAAAAGCATCATCCAAAGTAGCATAAAAAGAAGCAGGGATATTAAGCCTATTGCAAAAGATATATAAATGTACTGCTTCTTTTCCAAAGCAATGAATATGTGTTACTGAGCCCTGTAGTTTTGAGATTAATACAGATCGGTCAATTCCTTTGCTTTCTCCACCAAGTAATAAGTGGATAGAAGAAAACTGTAAAGAGAGTTTGTTTACCGCAGCAAGGGTTGATTCAGGGACGGTTGCTTTTGAATCATTATAAAAAGAAAGTCCTTTATGAGATCCAAGATAAGCAACGCGATGTTTAGGGATATCAGAGAGAGATTGTGCTGCGTTTAATATAGTGTTCATATCAAACCCAAGTGCATGTGCACCAAGAAATAGAGTCAACCAATTTATATTAAAGGTAAGTGGAGCAAGAGAAGTGAGATTTATCAAAGAAAGATCTTGTAAGGTTTTGAGTTTTCGCATAATGCAATTTTTATGCAAAAAATATGCATCCGCTTTGTCAAAAAAGAAGTCTTTTAAAAAAGTATCATCCTCATTAAAAAAACAAGTCTTTGCAGGACTTTTTAAATCTAATATTTGATCGTATAAAGAATATGGCGCAATTATATGGCCTTCTTGTGGTATTTTTTTTAAGAGATTAATTTTAGCAGCAAGATACTCTTGCACTGATCCATGCCTATCAAGATGATTAGGATAAATATTAGTTATAATGCCTACGTCAGGATAAAACGTTTTTACGTATTCAAGTTGAAAGCTCGATAGTTCTAATACAACTCCGATGGTTTGACTGGTTGCTTGTTCAAGAAGAGAAAAGAGTGGTGTTCCGATATTGCCTCCAACAAGCCATGCATGTTCCGAACCTGACAATGTATTTAAAAGTTTGTGTAGCAAATGAGTTACCGTAGTTTTACCAACAGTACCCGTAATAGCAATGATAGGCTTTTGGGGAAAATTTTGGCGCCATTCTTGCGCAAAGAGATCAACTTCTGTAATCCACTTTGTCTTATATGGCGCATAATGCTCCTTTACGTTTATTCCACCCGATGCAAAAAGCAAGTCACTTTGTTGCAAAAAAGAACATATGTTTTCCTGAGTTGTCACTCGTAGTCCAAGTGACTGAGCTTCTTGTAATGCTTGTGTTTTAGAATCCATGACCCAGATGTCATATCCTTTTTTTTTAAAAAAGTGTGCAGCCGCTTTTCCTGTGACTCCAAAACCCCAGATTCCAACACATGCTTTCATATAAAATTCCCTTATAAAAACGGACATAAACGAGAAAAAATGATACACTTTTTGTGAATTATTGTCTAAAACCCTTTAGTGAGGATTGGGTATGAAAGAGCAAAAAAAAGATACGCCCCAATTTAAAGATACGCTTAATTTACCAAAAACTGAGTTTCCGATCAGGCCCAATACAAAGGTTGATGATGCCGCGATGATTGAGAAATGGCGTGCTTTAAATATATACACAAAAACTTTTTACGCTAATCAAGGTAATAAAAAATTTATATTGCATGATGGTCCTCCGTATGCAAATGGACATATTCATTTGGGCAGTGGATACAATAAAATTTTAAAGGATATTAATGCAAAAGCGCATCGTATGATGGGTTTGCATGTTCCAATTACGCCTGGCTGGGATTGTCATGGTTTACCTATTGAGCATAAGGTTGTTAAAGAAAAACCTGGTCTTGATCGTGTTTCTTTAAAAAAGGCATGCCGAGATTATGCGGCTGAATGGATTAATGTTCAGCGCCGCGAATTTCAAGAACTAGGTGTCTTAATGGACTGGGATCGGCCATATACAACGATGCAACCTGCTTATGAAGGTTCTATTTTGGAAGTTCTTGCAACTCTTTGTAAAAAAGGGTTTATTGAGCGAAAAAATAAAACAGTAGCCTGGTGTTACCATTGTCAAACAGTGCTTGCTGCTGCTGAGATAGAATATGCACAACGCAAAGACCCTTCAATCTATGTACTATTTAAAGTAAAGGAAGACGTTGCAAAAAAACTATATCCTTTGCACGCAACAAGAGACATTCATGCCGTTGTTTGGACAACAACTCCTTGGACGTTGCCTTTAAATAGAGCTGTTGCTATAAATCCAGATACAAACTATGTGTTGCTTGATATAAATGGACAACATATTATAACAGCACAAGAACGTGCAGATTTTATTTGCTCATTAATAGGAGCAGAAAAGCATATTCTTGCTACCTGTTCTGCTCATGATTTTATAAAAAATGAAGCACAGTTGCATCATCCTATTAAAGAAGATCGCTTTGTTCCTGTAGTTGCAGATCAATCGGTTGAACTTTCTGAAGGAACAGCATTTGTACATATCGCACCTGGTGCCGGCCCTATTGACTATGAAATAGGGTTAAAGCATGGTCTTGAGATTTTTTCTCCTGTTGACAGTGCAGGAAGATATACAAATCAGATTGAACCATCAGAATGGACGGGGCTTGTTATTGATGAAGCACAAGGAAAAGTAATTAACTTTTTAGTGCAGCAAAATCGTTTATTCCATAAAACAACAATCTCTCACTCGTATCCGCATTGTTGGCGTTGTCGTAACGGACTTATCTTCCGTGCAACAAAACAGTGGTTTTGTAATCTTGAAAAAAATAATTTAAAAGAAGAGTCGCTTAAAGCAATTGATACAATAGCACACTTCCCAGAAAAATCGGCAAATCATTTTAAAGCAACTATTGGAAGTCGACTTGAATGGTGTATCTCACGACAACGGGTTTGGGGTGTTCCGATTCCAGCACTGTTATGCAAAGACTGTAATGGTGAGTATATTTCTCCAGATTTAATTTTGATGGTCGCAAAAAATATTGCAGAAATGGGCATTGAATGGTGGGATCAAGTTTCTGTTGCAGAGATAGCTAAAGATTTTTTTTGTGCAACATGCAACGGTACTTCTTGGCAAAAGGAACAAGATATTCTTGATGTTTGGTTTGATGCAGGATCAAGTTTTTATGCAGTGTTGCAAAAAAATAAAGAACTTACATTTCCCGCAAACTTATATCTTGAAGGTCGCGATCAGCACAGAGGATGGTTTCAAAGTTCATTGCTCTTGAGTATGATTGCAAATGACACACCTCCAATGAAGGCGATTCTTACCCATGGTTATACCGTTGATAAACAGGGAAGAAAGATGTCAAAATCTCTGGGCAATGTAGTGACTCCTGGGGAAGTAATAGAAAAAATAGGCGTTGATGGATTGCGTTTATGGGTAGCAAGTGTTGACTGTTCAGGTGGCGATATTGTTATGTCTGATGTTATTTTGCAGAATATTCAAGAATCATTGCGAAAAATTCGCAATACATGCCGTTTTCTTCTTTCCAACTTATATGATTTTGATATAACAAAAGATGCGATTACGCTTAAATCCTTGCGTGTTTTTGATCGTCGTGCATTAGAAAAATTTGCATTACTTCAAAATGCCGTAATTGATGCCTATAAAGAATTTGGAACAGCTCAAGTTTTTCATGCACTTGTTGATTATTGTACCAATACGTTAAGTGCAACATATCTTGATATTATTAAAGATAGATTATATGTAGAAAAAGCTGATGGGCACGCACGACGCTCAGCGCAAACAGTTTGTTGGTATATTCTTGATGGGTTAGTACGATTAATTGCGCCAATTATGTCTATTACTGCTGAGCAAATTGCGCAATTGTATCAAAGAGAGGAGTTTGATTCTATTCATTTACAATGTTTTTCAGACCTTTCTGGTATTATTGTTGATCATTCACAAGAAAAGATGTGGGAAGAATTGAGTCTTTTGAGATCTGCTATTCTTAAAGCAATAGAACAAGTGCGAGAAACTGGTCTAATAAAACATTCTTTAGAAGCAAAAGTGCGTATCTTCATATCACCGGAAAGTTCTCTCGTAGAATCTATAAAAAAACTACAGGATCTTTTGAATGCACATGACCAATCGTATGAATCATTTATGAAAGAGTATCTCATTGTTTCACAATTTGAGCTTTTACTAATAGATACTGATTTGCAAGAAAGCGATTTACTCAAAAAGGTATATATAGCGGTAGAACATGCGCAAGGGAATAAATGTCCTCGATGTTGGCAATGGGAAGAAAACAATAATTTAGATCATCTATGCAATAGATGCTTGACTATTGTCCGTTAAACAAGTGTTATAAATATAAAAAGAGCGGAGCAAAAATTAATTTTTGCTCCGCTCTTTTTATATAGTTTTTCTTTATATTGCTATACCGCAGGGAAACCGTTAAACATATCTATCAATCGATTTATCTTACGATATAAATCAATAAGTGTAATAGTAGATTCAACTGGCGGCAAACTCACTGGAGCAACCTCTTCTTGTGGTACAGAAGGAGTTGGTTGTGTTCCCGCAGGAACACCTACCGGCTGAGAAGCTTCTGGTTGCGCTGTTTGTACCACTGGTACTTGTGGAACTGACACAACTCCTGGTATTGCGGGAGCACTAGGAATTGCTGAAGTCTCAGGAACATTTGGTATAGTTGGTACTATTGGTACACCAGAAACATCAAATAAGGTTTCTACTGAAAGTTGAGTTTGATCAGAAACTACAGGAACTCCAGTTGGAGGAGTAACAACATCAGGAATAGTAGTTGTTGGCACTACTGGCAATGATTGATTTTGTTCAACACCTTTTTCTTGCGCAGGAACAACAGCAGGGGTAGTTGGTTGTACGACTGGTGTTGCTGGAATATTTTGCTGCTGTATACCAGATGATCCTAGGGAAGCTGAAAAATCAGCTGGTAAATCAACGGCACCAAAAAAGAGTTTTCGTTTATCATTTGGGATGCTTATCCAATAACTTGAAGTATTTTTGATATCCGAAAAAAGTTGTTTTAACGGTGATCCTGCAGAACTAAACAAACTTTTTACATCATCAATATATGCTTTTTGACTATCTTTATTCTGCAACCCCCTTACACGACGCCCCATTGCACTCAGTTCATTAGTGCAACTGGTAATAAGACGGGATATAGAAGGAAGTTTAAATTTAACAAGCTCAGTATCTGAATCAGTTAAACCAGTAACATCGGTTAATCGAGTTTTTAAATTGGAAGCTGAAAGCTCTTTTGTATTTTTAATAACATCATTTAATTCAGTAAAAAGAAGTTCTATTCGACCAAAAACTCTTTCTGAATCGCTATCTTTTTCTTTTGGAACTTTTGCTTGTTGTTGATTTTTTGCCGCATCACCTGTTCCTCCCGATCCTCCTCCAGGAGTTGCATTTCCAGATTGTGTTGTCGGAGTTGTACTTCCTGTAGTCGGAGTTGTTGGATTGTATGGTTGATACCCCCCAGAATATGGCGAATATCCACTGCCGCCTTGATAGCTTGGATATGCTGAAGAAGGACTATACATTCCTCCGGGAACTGTGGTAGTTCCTGCAGCTGGAGCTATGCCAATTGATCCTGCCTGAGCTGCTTGTATTGCAGCTTGTTCTTCTTGTTTTAATCGTGCAGCTTCAGGATCAAATTTTGCAATGGCCTGCTGTAATTCGTTTGAAGCTTGTATTTTTTGATCAAATGTAAGATATGCAGTAATAATTTTTTTTAATGCATTTTTGGTATCTTTAGTCATTGGTTCAAGACCAAAAGATGCAATTTTTATAATAGGTTCTTGCATGTCAACTTCTACACTAAGTTCTTTGAGAAGTTCTACTAATGGTTTGCTTTCAAGAACGCCATCGAGATACTTAAAAAGACCTGTTTTATTATTTTTTTCAAGTAACTTTGCAATAGATTCATAATGCAACTCTATAGTATGCAAAAAACTACCCCATGTTGTAGTAGGTAACCAATTTTTAATATCATTTGATTCTGCCCATTTAACAACACGCGTTTCAATATCAGGAATACTATTTATTTTTATTAAAAATGATTCTGTTCGATTTAATATTTTTTCTACAATACTGATAATTTCTGAATATTTTGTGTATTCAATCTCAACAATTGGTTCTTCTTTTTCTGATATATTTTCTTTTAGGATCTCTACGGGCTGTATTGCCTCATCTCCCTGAAGACTTGCATAGTATTGAGCCATCTCTTCTTCAGCAGCTTTATAAAGTTCTTCCATGTATTGATTACGTTCTTCCTCTGTCATCTGGTTGAACATATCTTCATACATTTTTTGTGCTTCATAAAATTCCTGCTGCTCTTGAGGAGAAAGCCCTGCTATATACTCATCTATGCTTTTTTGGAGCTGTTCATATTCTTGGAGCATCTGAGCTTCATCCATAGGTGTTTTAGGTTGAAATCCCATGCAAAAAAGTGCAGAACTCCATACAAGAAGTATGGAAAAAAGTATGTGTCCATAATGTAATTTCATAAAAATCCTTCAATAAACAATTTTGTAAAGACAATATTGTAGAGAGCGCAACGTACTCTGTATAGTTATGATACAATCTTAACAGCTTTTCAACAATGTATGTAAAAATAAATGACTAAAAAAAACGGTTTTTTATTAATTGAACTAACGGTAGTATCAACAATTTTACTTTTAATAAGTTCTATTATGGTACGGATTACATACGATATTTCAAAAACGCACTGCCTTGTAGAATGTCACTTAAAAGCAGTTACTACGGCTCTCATGGTTTCAGAAACTAATATTCCTATATCATCAACCTGTGATAATTATACTATACATACGTCATTATCGTTATGCAGTATTAGTATTCCAGACTTGCCCCTTGATAAGCCTTTTGTTGCACGGGATATTCAAGTAACCGTACAAAAAGGGGAAGTATATAAAAAAGTTTATTTGCGTGCAGGATCTTATGATGCATAAACAAAAAGGATTCTGCTTAATATCGTTCTTGGTGTACTCTCTCTGCTCTCTTTTTGTTTTGTGCACGGCTATTCAGTGGTTTATTTGTATGCATAAAACAATAATTAAACAACTTGCTCATAATCAAGCAATGATAGAACTTCATGTTGTACATGACTTACTCGTACGCGATATAAAATCTGCCAGATCACATAACAATCATTGGCATGTTTTACAAGATAAGGCCTTTATTTTTGAACGTATGCAAGGAGATATCTGTATAGGATGGTCTCTAAAAGATGATTTATTAATAAGAAATGAAGGACACTACGATAAAGATGAAAAAAAATGGAAAGATTTTTCTCAAGTCGTTGTTTTATTAATGGTATCCCATTTTGATTGTCTCTATACCATAAAGAATGAAAGAATACTTCAATTACATTTTAATATAGAAATGACAGATTCCCTTTTAATAAAAGGTGCTACGCGTACAGAACAAGGAGTGTATATATGTTTAGAGTAAAAGAAGGTACAATTCTTTTATTCTTTGTATTAATGGTTTTTTTGGGCAGTTGTTTGACTCTCTTGATTTCAAAAACGTGTCTTTATGCACTTCTTTCTGCACAAAAAAGAAAGGAAGGGCATGCGCAAATAGCTGCAGTAACCGCATTATTAGAATATGGAAAACAATGGGTTTCCCAAGAAAATGATAAAAACAATTCTATTGAAACTATTTTCTGGCATGGTGCTTGGTGGCCAGATACTAAAGAATGGATAGGATACTTACAGATATATCAAGAAGAAGAAGATATAATTATTATTGCAAGTGTAAGTAAAAACAAAGAACAAGCTATTTCTTGCAAAGGAAGTGTCAAAAAGACATAAAGAAGAAGCTTTTAAACTCTCTCTTTCTGCGGTATAATGAGGAACCATTTTAAAGTGTAACTATCCGTAACCAAAAGGATTTTCCATGAAAGTATTTCTTCGCGAAAGTATTGAACGAGTTGGCCTTAAAGGGGAAATTATAAAAGTAAGTGAAGGATATGCGCGAAACTTTTTGTTTCCCAAAAATTTGGCGGTTGAAATAACACCAGACAATGAACAATTTTATGCTCAACGCACACGACAAATCGAAAACAGAAAAGAAGTAGTTGCAAGCAAAACTTCTCTTCTTGCGGATAAAATAAGCGCTTTAAAGCTTGTTATTAAAAAGAAAACACATGATGATGGCAAATTGTATGGCGCACTCAGTGCAAGCGATATTTCATCTGCGCTTGCAACACATGGCGTAAGCATTTCAAAAAGTCAGGTTCTTTTTGATAAATCTATCAAAGCAAAAGGATCATACTCTGTCGGTATAAAGTTAACGGCAAAAATACAAACTCAAGTAACCGTTACGGTTGTTTCTGAATAAAACGTATGGCAAGCCCTTATCAAAAAGATTCTTTTTCAAAATATTCTGATCCGCATCAAAAGACTGAAACTCTTTTGGGAAAACATCTACCTTCAAGTCCTGAAGCAGAAAAGTCAGTGCTCAGCGCGCTTCTTCTTAATGATGAGTTAGCGCATCGTGTCTCTGAAATAATTACGCCTCACGATTTTTATTTTAAAAATCATAGGATTATTTACCAATCAATTATTGCGCTCATTTCTCAGCAAAAAAGAGTTGATTTGGTTACTTTGCAAGATGAACTTTCCAAAAAGAATGAACTTGAATTGGCAGGTGGGCTTGTTTATTTGATGTCCTTGCAAGAAGATATTCCTGCAATGGGTCTTATAGAACAGCATGCATCCATCGTAAAAGAAAAAGCAATTTTGCGACAACTGGTTGAGTCTGCAGCATCTATTATTAACAACTGTTATAATCAATCTGATACTCAGATTGATGAAGTACTTGACCAAGCGGAAAAGGTTGTTTTTGAAATTGCCAATAAAAGAACATCTCAACATTTTGTACAAATTGATATTTGGCTTAGAAAAACATTTCAACATTTATCCAATATCAAAAGCAATAAAAAGGGAATTACCGGAATATCTTCTGGCTTTCGTGTACTTGATCAGATGACATCTGGTTTTCAAAATGGTGATCTCATGATACTAGCAGCGCGTCCTTCTATGGGGAAGACCGCGCTTGCATTGTGTATTGGATCACATGCTGCACGGCAAGGGTATACCGTAGGTATTTTTTCGCTTGAAATGTCAGCTGAACAGCTTACTATTCGTATTCTTTCTGCAGATTCAGGCGTTGCGCATCATAATATTAGAAATGCTACGATTTCATCTGAAGAATGGATTGAGCTTACCAATGCTGCAGCACAGCTTGCAGAACGAAAATTTTTTATTGATGATACCGCAACAATTACGGTTATGGAGCTTCGCGCAAAAGCCAGAAAATTAAAAGCTGAACATAATTTGCAACTTCTTGTTATCGATTATTTACAGCTTATTCATACAGAAAAGCGGTATGAGAATAGACACCAAGAAGTTTCTGCAATATCCCGTGCTTTAAAAGCGTTGGCAAAAGAATTAAATATTCCTATTTTAGCGCTTTCTCAGCTTTCTCGTGCGGTAGAAACTCGTATGGATAAAAGACCGATGCTTTCTGACTTACGAGAATCTGGTGCAATTGAACAGGATGCTGATTTAATTATGTTCTTATATCGAGATATTGTATACAATCAGGATACTGAACAACCTGATCGAGCAGAACTTATTATTGGAAAACAAAGAAATGGTCCTACAGGGACTTTAAACCTTCACTTTGTCAAAGAACTTACTAAGTTTGAAGATTACGCACAAGAGTATGAACAATAACATTATTAGAGATACGGACGTCAAACATATGAAAAATGCTCCTTTCGCTGTTGTAGCTCTTGCTATATGTATTATTACTGGATTATTTGGTCGAGGCATTCATTTATTGTGTATTTCTGAACAACAAGTTTTCAGTAATGTAATTACACAATAAAAAAAGGGGAGTAGTAATATGGTAATATTGGGTATTGATCCAGGTTTGCGATTATCTGGATACGGCGTTATGGAAAGAAATCAAAAAAATGCTCGTCTCTTGGATTATGGTTATTTGCCCCTCAATCCACAAAAAACATTAGCTGAACGCATTTCTCTTTTTTATTCCTTTTTTGCAGAAAAAATTGATACCTATGGTGTAACTAACATAGCACTAGAGACGCCTTTTTTAGGGAAAAATGCCCAAAACTTTCTAAAATTAGGCTATTTAAGAGGTATTCTTTATTTACTTTCAGAACAAAAAAAGACTTCTTTGCACGAATTTTCACCGCGACAAGTAAAACAAGCAGTTACCGGTTTTGGTGGTGCACAAAAAGATCAAGTTGCTCGCGCAATCTTACTTTTGCTTCCTAGTCTTACTCTTCCTGAAAAATATGACGTTACTGATGCTCTTGCTGTAATGCTTTGTGGCATGTGGCAGATTCAAGGGCAATAAATTTTTTAATGGAGGATATCTTTTCCTTCTTTAGTATTTACGGAAAATAATGGGTATTATGTTAAAAAGAGAGGGTACTTTTTTTGAAATATGTGAGCATATCCTTTTAGAAGTACTTCCAATGTGTTTTCTTGCATAATGTTACGTTTTGTTTTGAGAAGATATTTTTTAAAAATATTTTCATCATCTTCATTATCTAAATAATCAGAATAAAAAATAACATCTTCAGATAGTCTTGGCATTAAAAGCTTTAGATTAACAGCTTGATATGCCTCTAAAAGATCTTTTGGTATGTAAAAATCAAAAAGTATATTCTTTTCCCAATTATATGCCTTAATTAACGATAAACAAACACAAAAAAAACGAATTTGGGTAATACCATCATATAAATCAATATGATTATTAGAGCTTGTAACATAAAAAAGGGTCTGGGAATCTTTTATAAGTAAAAAACCAAGAGGATCAGTTTGCTCATAAATAAGCTCCTCTTCTTTTTGAGAAATTGCCCTTTTTATTGCATAATTCCAATAACCCTGGCCATTTGGCTTGCGTTCAACATAAAAAAGTTCTTCTCCATGCAACATTGGAAAGTAACAATCTCTGTCATTATACCATTTAATGGTTGTCACCGTGCCCTGTGCATCTAAAGAAAATATGCCCGTAGTATATCCTTTTTTAGCTACAATAATACCATTTTGCGCAGTTTGCCATTGCACCTCCATTATTTGATACAGGGATTGAGTAAGCTCTACGGCACGAGCAAGGCGAAGTTCTGGAGTTTTGATGTATAAAATATCATCCTGCACAAAGCTAAAGCCTTCTTTGTCGGGAAAAAATGAAACATAAGATGGGGAATACATAATAGAAAGACAAGATTCTTCATCGCCTTCTTCATATGTTTTTTTTATATAAAGAGAGCGTTCTTGATTGTCTTTTTCTTTTAAGAGATATACTTTTTTAGTTGTATCGTCATATACAAGAGGAAGATTGTATTTATACGTTGTTGTTTTTATAAAAAAATTGCTACTCATTATGAGCATCAATAAGAGAACCTTATTCATATGCATCAAACTCCTTTTTCTGCTTCTTTTGAAAAACTATAGAATGAGTATAATAGCTGTTTTATGATTTCGCGAGATTCTCAAAAATTTATTTAAAAAACCAATGCACCGATCTTGCGATCAGTGCATTGGAAAAAAGGAGAGTAGTAATGAAGCCTAAGTTAAAGGTAATAAAAACGATTCGTTAAAATCAGTTGTTTATTACTGGTTATTATTGTAAATCTTTTTCGTATAAAGTCAAAATAAAAATGAAAAAATATCGTGTTTAAAAGTAAAATTCCATTTTTATTAACAAATAACAAATTTTAATTCGCAATTCAGCTTAATTAAATTTCAATGTGAAATATTGGCTTTTTGAAATTAACTTTTGAATTCTCAATAAGACAATTCAATTGCAGCTGCAGAATGAATAATTGATGGTATTGTTTGTTGCTGAGGGACTGTATATATTATTTGACCTTTTATTAATGCAAAAAGTTGCGTTATCTTTTGCTGCCTGTCATAATCAAAATCCGTAATAAAATCATCAACAAGAACAAGAACAGGTCCTCGGCTTTGTTGTATTATTTCAATTTGACATATTTTCATAAGAAATAATGTAAGTTTTTGTTGTCCTCGTGAAGCATATATACGTGAAGATTTTCCTTGAAATGCTATCTTAATATCATCAAGATGCGCACCTTGTAATACTCTTTTATATCGTATTTCTTTTTGAAAAAGCTGATCCATTGAATCCTCTTTTGAACGTAAAAGATATTCAAAATCAACCGTAAGGTGAGGCTCGCCACATATAACAAATAACTCTGCTATACGTACCTGCATTTTTTCTAGCAAAGCAATTCGCTCTTTTTGTATGTATTCACTTTTTTGACGAATTTGTTCTGTCCAAACCGTATACAATTCTTTTTCAATACGATAATGACCAAGCAACGCATGTTTATGTTCAACTGCATTTTTTAGTTCTTTTAACGTTTTTGCATATTCCTGGTTTTGTATTGCAATTGTTTGATCAAGAAATGATCGTCTTTGTTGCGGGCCATCTTGAACCAAGGCTAAATCATCTTCTGTAATCGTCACTACACGTAAATAATCCATGAGTTCTTTATGAGAAGAAACCGGCTTTTGATCAATTTTAACAATTCTTTTTTTCCCTGAAAAACCTACCTGCAATTGATGAGAGAGGAGCAAGTCTGTCCCAGTATGTATCGTAGCTTTAATAAAGAAAGAATCATTACCAACTTGAATCATTTCGCGCGTATGAAGCGCGCGAAATGAACGTAAATAACAAGCATAATGCAGTGCTTCAAATAATGACGTTTTTCCCGTTCCATTTGGACCAATAATCCATGTTATTGGTTCTAGAAACGACATTTTTTTATGCGTAAAGCATCTAAAATTATGTAATTCTATTTCAGAAACAATAAGATTATGCATGGGAAGGAGCCACAGGCATTACTAGATACAGAAGATGGTATCCTTCTTCGCGTGTTTCAAACATGATTGGACGAGAACCATTTTTTAAGTAAAAGGTAACTTGTTCATGGGGAAAAACCTGTAATCCACTTAATAAATACGGTGCATAAAAACGAATATCCAATTTTGCACCTTCAAATTCATGCAATGGAATCTCTTCTTGCAATGATCCAACTTCCTTGTTTTGCATCATAACTTTTATATTTTCTGTATCAAATGAAAAATGCGTAGCAATAAATTGACCAGAAAGCAAACACGCTGATCGACGCAATGTTTTTATTAAATGAGCTCGATCAACACGAGCAGGCAAAAATTCATTGCGATCAAGTATAGTAGCATAATTAGGAAAAGGATCTGCAAGTAATTTGGTAAAGAAATTAAATGTTAATCCTGAAAAAACAAGTTGATTCCCACAAATTCCTAAAAATATAGATTTATCAAAAGAACCTTCAAGTAATTTTTTAATTTCAAAAATAGCTCTTCGTGGTATAAGCCACTGCTTTTGAGCTTCAAGAGTATATTTTGCTGAAACAACTTGAGCCAAACAATGTCCATCTGTTGCGGTCATTTTTATTTCTTTATCATTTATTTCAATAAAAAGACCATTTAATGCTTGATTTGCATTGTTTTGTGGAATTAAAAAAGAAACTTTATTAAGAAGCTCAAGTAAAAAAGAGGTCTCAAACTGCATCAAGTTTTCTATGCGCTCTGGAAAGGGAGGAAAATCTTGAGCATCACGCGTATTTAATGAAAGACTTACAAATCCACAAGATAAAAGAAGCTGATTTTCCTGCAAAGTAAACGTAATGTCACCATCAAGCTCTTTTAAGAGTTCAAAAATACGTCTACCAGAAACCAAAAAAGTGCATGGTTCGTCAATCATACCTTCTTTTAACGTATAACTTGCTTGCAAACTTACTTCTAAATCAGTACTCTTGATAACCATTTCTTTGTGACTAACTTGAAACAAAAGAAATGTTGTAGAATCTAAAGATGTTCGCTTTGTGCAAATAGGTTGCATGGAAGCAATAATAGAAAGCAAAGGCTTTTGCTCAACTACAAAAGTCGTTTTTATCATAAAAATGCCTTTAATGTTCAAATGTCTTATTTTTACACAAATAGTGTGCTGAATTTAGTATAATAAAGTCCTGTTATTTCACAATATACGTCTTTATTTTGTAAAAAAAGAATCTTCGTACTGTTCTAAAAATGTAGGCATATTGATCAGCATATCTTTGCAAAATAGAATACATTTTTTATTTTTTTCGTACTCAGAAGTTAATTCATCTTTTTTTGAAAGTAGTTCGGCTAATACGCTTATTTCTAAAAAAGTTCCTGCATAGGCAATGGCTATAAAATTTTGCATATTATGCAGGGAGGCGCATCTATCAGAAACCTCTTTTGTTGAAAAATCATTCTTTATTTTGATAACTGTTATTTTTTCTCTATACAAAAAATCTAACAAGGCATCGGCTTCTGCTTTTGAAAAATCTTCTTCCTTGTATAAAACAAAAATATTTTTAATATACGGATTTATTTTGTTTTTTAGTAAAGATAATTGTATTTCAAGGCGTTTATACAAATTTCTTTCTTCTGTCATCAGTACAACAAGCGAAATACCATCCTCTTTTTTAGGAATTTTAAAAAAATCATACATCTGTACGCGTTTTAATTCATATTCTAAAATCAAACGATCCTCTGTATGCGTTTCAAGAAAACTCCAGGGAAGCAATACTCTTTCACCTCGATATGATTTTTTGACATCATGCATTCTTTTTTGAGATGCATGTAAATGATAAGCGCGAACCGAAGCACATGGATTAGATACGTCATACCCTTCTTGTAAAAGTGCATGCGCAATACCGCCATCACATTCAAGAACTCCCATTTTGATATTTTTCATGGTCTCCGAAACAGAGATGGGTGTTTTAAAAATCCATGCATCCTGACTTGCAAAATTAGGAAAACCTCCTTGAATACCTTCTAAAAAATAATTGTCATCAGATTGTATATTCCAACGAGTAAGCGCAAAACATTTTTTCCCCCAATTTTTACATGAATCTAGTTTTTCAATACTTTTATCAAAAAAGATATCCGCATTGGCAAAAATAACAAACGAATCTAAATATTGTTTATTGGCTTTTAAAAAAAGTTCACCAAAGGATATTCTGTCTTTAATATAGGTAATAGAACACCCCATTTTTTTTATAAAGTTTAACATTTCATTCTTTGTTTCATCCAGAGAATCCTTTGAGATATCATAAAAAACATGAATCTTACTGATCCGTTCGTTATCTTTATTGGCTTGTAATGCTAATTTATATTCTTTTATACGAATAGGATCTTGTTCATTATAAAGCATTGTTATAAGGACATATGTTGTTGGTAAATAAAATTCTTTTACTTGGCCATTATGGGTATGTGTATATGGTTTTAACAAATGAGCTTGAGACTTATAATTTTCTCTATCCTCTTCAAAACCATCAAGACAATCCCATTTTATGGGAGCGCCCTTAAAAGACGTATTAGATTGTGCTTTTTGATCTTTATAATGCCTAATTTGTGATTGATGCAAGTGACACGTCTGAAGAGAAAGACATGGATTTTTTACCACATATCCAGCTTTTTGCATCACATTTGCTAATTTATTATCACATCCTTCAGATCCTAAATAAATAGAGCCTGAATCTAATGGCGCACTAAATGGAGTTTTGAATATCCAACAATCTGCACTCATAGGATTTGGCATATAGGGACCAAATCCTTCCAAAAGCAATGTCGTATTGTCATCCTGAACATTCCATCGAGTAAGTGCAAAAAAAACGGACTTCCATTGTTCGTAATGCGTTAGTTTGAAAAGTGTATCATTAAAAAAAATATCTCCGTTTGCAATAATAACATATGAATCTGGGTACTGTGCATTAGCAAATTCTATAATTTCTTTATAAGAGGGACGTCTTTCAATCAATGATATTTGGCAATTTTGATGTTCAAGATACTGCTTAATGATACTTTTTATACCAGGAATATCACGCGTTGTATCATATAAAACATGTATTTTTTCAATAAGAGGATGATTTTTATTGTACTCAAAGCAGGTTTTATATTCCTGGATGCGTGTACTATTTTCTTCATTATATAACATAGTTATAAGTACAAATGATTTTGGAATCTCTGCTAACAATGTTGCTACAAAAAAAATACATAGAAAAAAAATAAAACGTTGTTGCTTCATCAAATGTCCTACTCTATAAAAAGAAAATTTTATAGGATGTACTAAACAATAGACTAGTGCTGTTGTCAAGCCCTTGTCTTTTTAAAAAATTATACTAAGTTTGAGATACCTATCATACAGACAATATATACAACTCTGAGGAGATTAATAATGAACAAGTCGTACATAAAAAAAGTGTGGACTATCTTTTGTCTAGGAATAATGGTTAATTGTGGTCTTAATGCCTTTGGAACATTTGGCGGTTTTTCTATAGAAAAGGAACTCTATGATTATATCTGTGCAGTCCTTGAAGAAGGAAAAACAATCTTAGAACTTGGATCCGGTTTTGGTACGGGAGAACTTGCAAAACGTTATACTATGTATTCTATTGAGCATGATAAGCGATGGCTAGGAAAATATGAATCTACCTATATATATGCCCCGTTTATAAATGGATGGTATGATGTAAACGCTCTCATGGACCAGCTTCCTGTTGAATATGACTTGATCCTTGTTGATGGACCATACTGGCCTGAAGAACGTTTTGGATTTGCAGCCTATTTTGAATTATTCAGACAAGATGTACCTATTATCTTTGATGATGTAAATGTAAAAACGGTATATGATGCCATGGTTGTAGTATCAAAAAAACTTGGACGTCCCTTTTCTGTATTTCAAACAGGTCCAAAAAGAGTTGGTATTATCTTTACCTCATAATCTTTTAAAAAAGCAAGAAGCATCCTTATGAACGCGGATGCTTCTTGTCATATACATCGCGCAAATGACTTTTTTCAACATGTGTATAAATTTGAACCGTTGAAATTGTTTCATGTCCTAATAATACTTGTAATGATCGCAAATCAGCACCACGTTTAAGCATGTGCGTAGCAAACGAATGTCTTAACTGATGGGGTGAAACAACTTTATCAATACCAGCTTGTTTGCAAATTGTTTTTAATAAAATCCAAAACGCTTGACGAGATAGCGGTTTTAACACATTTTTATAGCGAACAGGAAAAAGGTAGGGAGTTTCTATATTTCGAGTAAGATAAAGATATTCATTTTCTAGATATTTTTTTATAGCTTGAATAACCGAATCCGGAATAGGAATCATGCGTTGTTTCCCCCCTTTTCCATACACACTTATCGCTTGATTATCAAAGAAAAGATCCTGTTTTTTTAGTTGTACAAGTTCACTAATGCGTACCCCTGAGACATACAATACATAAATCATTATTTTATTACGTACCCCAAGTGGTGATTGATCAATACTTGCTTGTTTAAGTAACGATTGAATCTCATCTTCAGAAAGATAGCGTGGAAGTTTATGCTCTATTTTGGGAAAAAGCAAATGTGTTGCAACATTTGTTATTGCATATGCACGATGACAAAACTGAAACAATAATTTTATTGCAGATATTTTCCGCGCAACACTTCGTGAGTTGATTCCTTGTTTGTATAAAGATGCCAAAAAAGAAACAATATCCGCTTCTTTAACAAGCTCAAGGGAAATATTTTGCTCATCTAAATACAAATTAAATTGTACAATGTCCGTTTTATATGACATATAGGTATTACGCGAACAACGCTTTTCTGTAAGCAAGTGAGCAAAAAAAGCGGTTATTTTTTCATAATTAAGCCCTATTTTTTGTGTCATATTATGCTCCTTTTTTATGCATATGACTAAAGATCGGGCTTTATATAAGCCCGATCAATCGTTTTTCAAATATACGTATTTAATAAACTAGTATTAATATGATTTGGCAACAAGTACATCGGATGGGGATGGCTGTCCACATGCAAAACAATCAGCATTAACCTGTTCATCAAGAACACAACGTATTGTTGCTTTATACTGTTTTAAAAGATCTTCGCACTCATTTTTTGCACACCATCCAACTTGATAAAACCCACCATTTTTATCAAGCTCAGGACCAAATTCAGCAAGTTTTTTCCCAAAATGCCACTGCTCTTTAAGACGGGTTTTTGCGCGTTCAAATAAGGCTTGTTGAAGAGTGTTGAGTAAATCAATGGTATCAGTTATTGCATGATCTTTATGAAAAATACGCTTCTCTCCATATATACGATCAACTGCTATATATTGATTATTTTCAAGATCGCGTGGTCCAATTTCTATGCGTACTGGAACACCCCGCAACTCCCAGTGATAAAATTTATTTCCTGGGCTTTTTGTAGATTCATCATCTACTAATACTCGAATACCTTCTTTTGTAAGGTTTTTAGCAAAAAGATGCGCCTCGTTCAAAACTGCTTCATTTTCTGTCCCTGCTTTTAAAATAGGAATAATAACAACTTGGGTTGGGGCAACTTTAGGAGGAAGAACAAGGCCCTTTTGATCACCATGAACCATAATTGTAGCACCAATTAAGCGTGTTGTTGCTCCCCAGCTTGTTAAATAAGGGTATGCCGTTTTTCCTTCTTTATCTTGAAATGTCATATCAAATGAAATCGCAAATTGCCCAGAAAGAAGATGAGAAGTTCCCATTTGTAAAGCTTTTCCATCCTGCATAAGAGATTCAAAGGTTAAGGTCATTTCAGCACCTGGAAACTTTTCTTGTGCTGTTTTGCGTCCCGTAATTACTGGGATAGCAAGATAATGAGTAGCTAATGAAACATATTCTGCAAGCATCATTTCTACTTCTTTAATCGCTTCTTCTTTGGTTTCATGTGCGGTATGGCCTTCTTGCCAAAAAAACTCAGTTGTGCGCAAAAATGGCCTTGGGCGCATTTCCCAGCGAACAACGTTTGCCCACTGATTAATTTTGAGAGGTAAATCGCGCCATGAATGAATCCATTTAGCAAACATATAATGAATCATTGTTTCAGAAGTTGGCCTAACAACAAGTGGTTCTTCAAGCTCTTTTCCCCCTGCATGCGTTACCACCGCAAGTTCGGGCGCAAATCCCTCTACATGCTCAGCTTCTCTTTTGAGAAATGATTCAGGAATAAAAAGTGGAAAAGCAGCATTATGATGGCCTGTAGCTTTAATGCGGTCATCAAGTACTCCTTTTATATGTTCCCAAATAGCATAACCATATGGCCTGATAACCATTGCCCCTCTTACAGGAGATTGATCAACAAGTTCTGCTTTATAAATGACTTCATTATACCAGTCAGCAAAGTGTGTTTTTATATCGGGTAATTGTTTTTGATGTGACATCGCAAAAAAGCCTATCTTTTTTAAAACCAAAACGTTTCCAGGTGGGCATTTTGGCTATGATTGTATTATTTTTGAATCATGCTATAGTTATAAATTATAACTAGTATACATATTTGATTTAAGCTGTCTATAAAAGCTGGCTAAGAGTCAATTTGGAGGTTTTTATGAATAAAATAAAATGGTTCATGCTAGCAATAACGCTTTTTTCAGCAACTGATCTCTTTGCAAAAAAAAATAAAACAAAAAATCTTGAACCTACTTTTATCGGATGTTTTTTTTCTCATGGCCTTGGTGGATCCGCTGCTCAAGGTGACTGGTATGCAGGATTTTATGGACTTGGTGATGGTTCTATCGTAGTCCCACGACTTATTCCATATGAACTTTTCTCTTTTAATTATCGTGAAATCACTGATGGAGTGACAGATTTTATATCTCTTGGCCAAGATGATGAAATTGCCATTTTTGATAATGCATTTAATGCTACAATCAATTCTATAAAAGCCCGTGGATATAAAGATGAAAATATTCACCTTATTTTATGTGGCGTATCGCGTGGTGCTTCGACCATTATAAACTGGATGTCTCGTCACCCAGAATCCTTAAAATATGTCTTAGGTGTTATTCTAGAATCACCATTTGATTCAGTAGAAAGTGTTTTTGAACATTTGATTAATCAAATGAAAGGCCTTGGAACCTTTGTCCCAAAACCAATTATCCGCTGGCTTGTAAAAAGAGTAGCATGCGGCGCATATGATGAAAATGGTTTACAACCTATTTATGCTATAAAAAATATTCAACGCAAAAACATTCCTATTTTATTTATATGGTCAAAAACGGATACTGTTATTTGTTACAAAAATAGCAAAAATCTGTATCTTGCTTTGCGACGCGCGCGTCATACCAAGCTTTCTTACCTTGAATGCGAAAAAGGTACGCATGGTGGTATTTTATGGGGCCCTGAAGGTAATCGCTATAAGGAAACCGTTCAAAAATTTATTTCTGAGATTGTGCAATGAAGCAAAGTATAAAAACAATTATTTTATTCTTAGGGTTTTCTTTTAAGTTTCTTTTTGCAAAAGAATATCCTATTCAAATTGTTTTTGCACACGGCCTTGGTGGATCATACACAGGGCAAGGAAAATACTATAAAAAATTGCTGTTTGATTTTGCGACTCAGGGAGATTATTCATTTCTTGGACAAGACTTTCCAGAAAATTATGATACAAATCAGGTAAGTTTATGCCAAAAGCCAGAAGCTTGTATATTTAATGATGCTCTTAAAGGTGCATGTGTCCAAGATAATCAGCCAATTATTTTATGCGGAGTGTCTCGCGGGGCTGCGACAGTTCTTACCAGTAAAACATATGATCCGCAACTGCATAAAAAGGTTGCTGCTCGTATTATAGAAGCGCCTTTTAGTTCATTTGAAAGTCTTTTGAAAAGACATCCTTTATATGGATGGCTTCCCGTTTGGTTAACAAAAAAGCTTTTTATAAAAATAGCAGCGCCAAATGCTAATATTAATGGAATAATGCCTATAGAAGCAGCTTCTCAGTTTCCTAATGATCAAACTCCAACTCTCATTATTTGTTCAAAAACAGATGAAATTGTATCATGGGAAGAATCAAAAGATCTTGCTGCCGCTCTCAAAAAAACAGGAAATAAAAATGTATATCTTCTTGTTTTAGAAAAAGGTAAGCATGCATCTTTACTAAGCTTGGATTCAAAAGAAGGAAATATATACCGTGAAGTTGTTCGTCAATTCTTAGCAAAATATATTTATCAAAAAAACGAAGATTTTCCTTTATTAAATAGCACTCTCTGTTGAAGATTCGTAAAAATTCAATGTGGTTTTTATTTATTTGGGTATTATTAGGAATATTACCTATAAAAATTACTTGTGCTATGAAAAACTCAAAAACTGTTTGTTTTTTTTCTCATGGATTAGCCGATACAGGCAGTCAGGCGTATCGTTATGCCCCTGACTTTATCCCGTTTCCTATTTATACCTTTAATTATAATGATGCACGCTCTTTTCCTTCAAAAATTCCTAAGATAAGCCAGGTAAGTCTTGCTCAATACAATGAACTTATTTGTTTTGTTCGCGAATTTGAGTTGCTCGAATCTCTTTTACAATTACAATACAAAAATGATTATCAAATTGTCCTGTACGGGGTATCACGTGGCGCGTCAGTGATACTTTTGTTTCTTGCATTATTCCCAGAAAAACTGACTCATATCTCTTGTATTATACTTGAATCCCCTTTTGATTCTGTAGAAACGATTATCAAAAATAAAATCAAATCTATATCTTTCTTTTCTTTTGATTTTGGGCAAACAGCACTTGAATTTATTTTTGGTAAATATACACGTACATTTGCTGCACCGCGAGATTTTGTATTTGCTCTTCCAAGGAATATTCCCATGCTTTTTGTATATTCAGAAAAAGATTCTCTTATCCCCAAAGAAAGTACACTTTTTTTATATGAACAATGCATAAATTATTCTTTTACAAATGTTTCACTTTTTGTTGCGCATAATGCCAAGCATTCAAAAATTATACATACTCAACCTGATTCTGAAATGTATAAAAACACTCTTAAAATATTTTTTAAAAAATGTGTATCATCGGAATACTAAAAAAAGATATAGGCTAATAAAAAAAGCTTTTTAATATCTTTTTTTGATAATTTTTTAATACAAACAAGACTAATGGTCTTCTTTTTTTTTAAAAAACATCCTGAATTATTGCATTTAAAAAATATAATCCTGTACAGTGAAGAGGAAGGAAAAAGAAGCGGTTCCATAATCAAAAAAGGAGAGTGAACATGGCAACAGCAAAAAAAAGAAAGCCTGCAAAAAGAGCAGCGGCTAAAAAACGTGTAGCGCCTAAACGTACTACTACTCGTAAAGCAGCTACAAAAAAACGTCCAGCTCGTCATGCGGCTACAAAACGAAAAACGGTAAAAAAAGCTGCTCCACGTCGTGCTGCTGCAGGCAAAAAAGCTGCGCCAAAACGCACAACAGCTCGCAAAAAAGCTGCTCCAAAAAGAGCAACTGCTCGTCACAGAGCTACCGCTAAAAAGAGAACCCCTGCTCGCAAGACAGCTTCAAGTCGTCGTGCTGCTCCAAAAAAAGCTGCAGCAAAACGTACGGCTCCAAAGAGATCTGCAGCAAAACGTTCATCTGCACATAAAAAACATCATGTAGCTCATCCTCAGCATACCGCAGGACATGAAGCGGGTGCTGAAGCTGGAAAGCGTCCTATGCGCCCCCGCCGTGTAGTTAAAAGACACCAAGGGTAAGCACCGCACACAATTATATAAAAAAAGGCTTCTTTTAAAGAAGCCTTTTTTTATTGTTCATCACTATAAAAGAGTATCAGTCCTATAGAAACAATAAAAAATGAAACCAATGAAGGCATGCTCAGTGTTTCTTTGAGCAAAACACTACTAAATATAACGGTAAAGATTGGAATACTTAAACCGGTTAATGAAACAAATGTTGCACTAAATCCTGTTAAAATATAACTATATAACGTATGCCCTGCGGTTGATAAAAAAGTAAGAATAGAGGCGTATCCCATAAAAAGAAAAGATTGCATTGCAGATACTGTGCTAAGAGGAGTTAGGTATCCTTGTAGACCACTATGAACAACCGCGAATATACCACCTCCAAGCATTGCCATGCCATTTAATAAAAGAAGTGGATATCCACGTTTTATTTGAGATTGTTGCATAATAATCCATCCAAGTGCTGCAATCATCATAACACCAAACATCACATATTCTGGAAGTGATCCAAAGGTTAATGTACTCAATAATCCAAAAACTTTTGTAGGAGAGATAGTTTCTAATAAAAGAGGTATTGATCCAATAAATCCTATAATCATACCAATGGTCTGCTTTATAGTTATTTTTTCACGCAACAATATAAAAGACATAATTGCGGTAATAAAGGGAGACATATTATAAAGAAGAACGGTTTTAATAGAAGACAGATAATCCATAGCCCAATATTCTCCTACATAGGGAATATACGCCATACAAAAACTTAGTAAGATAACATCCTTCCAAAATGTTTGTTCTTTAAGATATGTCCAATTATTATATTTGACTGCATACATGCTCAACAAAATAATAGCGCCCAAAATAAGACGAAATGTTACAAGAACAAAAGGATTTCCATACCATAATGCCATTTTGGTTACGGTAAACGTTGATGCAAAAAAAATATGCGTTAAAACAATAAAAAAGAGATTCATAAATTATTCGTCTCCAAAGCCTTCAATAACTAGTTCATGGTCAACAATACGAAGAGGCTTTATATCTTGTGCTTTTCCAGTTGCTGCATCAATAGTTACTACCATTCCAGACATAACGGCAGGCAAAGAGGTATCTACAGAAAAATGAGCTGGCATCTGAGTGAGAAATGATTGTATTACAGATTCTTTTTTCATTCCTAACATACCATTTAATGATCCTGTCATCCCCAAATCTGTCATAAACGCTGTACCTCCAGGCAATATCCTTAGATCTGCTGTTTGCACGTGCGTATGGGTTCCAAAAACGGCAGAAACTTTTCCATCTAAAAAATGCCCCATGGCCATTTTTTCAGAAGTTGTTTCAGCATGCATATCAACGAGAATGATTGAAGTTTTATGCTTTAAATACGTCAATAATGATTCAACGGTTCTAAATGGATCATCAAGGTTTTCACGCATAAAGGTTCTTCCTTGCACGTTAATTACACCAATTGTGTGATTATTGCACAAAAAAGTAGTAACCCCAACACCTGGAGTACCGGAAGGGAAATTTGCAGGTCTTAAAAGATCTTGATGCGTTTGAAGGTATGAATAAATCTCTTTTTTGTACCAAATATGGTTACCAGAAGTAATAACATCAGCACCATGTTCTTTAAAAAATTTTACAATAGATGGTGTAATCCCTCTTCCCTGTTGCGAGCTATTTTCACCATTTACAATTAAAGCATCCAGCCGTTCTGCTTGTCGCAATCGAGCACTATGTTTACGAAACATTGCCCTTCCTGTAATGCCAACTACATCACCTATACAGGCAATTCGTATTTCATTCATAATATTCCTTGTTCTATTTATATAATAAAGAACCATCCACTTTTAAAGGGAGGAATAATCCTCCCTTTACTATTTTCTTTAGCGTGCATACTCAATAACACGTCTTTCCCTAATAACATTAACCTTTATTTGTCCTGGGAAATTCATTTCTTTTTCTATCTTACGTGCTACATCACGTGCGAGAGCGAGCGCCATTTCATCATTAAGCTCATCTTCTTGCACTATAATACGCAACTCTCTTCCCGCTTGTAATGCATACGATTTCTTAACCCCGTTAAATGACATTGCTATTTCTTCAAGCTTTTCAAGTCGTTTAATATATGTTGTTAATGTTTCTCTTCGTGCTCCAGGTCTGGATGCTGAAATAGTATCAGCTATACATACTATTGGACCATAAATCGATATAAAAGGAACTTCTTCATGATGCGCTGCAATAGCATTTACAACAATAGGGTCTTCACCATATCGTTTTGCAAGATCACTTCCAATAATAGCATGGGGACCTTCAACCTCTGCCGTAATTGCTTTTCCAATATCATGCAATAGTCCTGCTCTCAGAGCAAGAGCACCATCAAGACCTAGTTCTTCTGCTATCATACGTGAAAAGTACCCTACTTCTTTGCAATGAATAAGTACATTTTGTGAAAAACTGGTTCTAAAATGAAGCTTTCCAAGAAGAGTAATCATTTCATCACTCACTCCCTGCAAGTTAAAATCAAGAACTATCTCTTTTCCATGCTCTTGAATCATTTCTTCAATATCTTTTTCGCATTGCTCTACAGTTTCTTCAATGCGAGTTGGATTAATTCTGCCATCCAAGATTAGCTTTTCAAGTGTTCTGCGCGCAACTTCACGTCGAATAGGATTAAATCCAGAGATTTTAATATCTGGAGTGTCTTCAATAATAAACTCCATTCCTGTTGCCATTTCCAATGACTTAATATTACGACCCTCTTTACCAATAATTCGGCCCTTCATTTCTTCATTAGGTAAATGAACTACACCTGATGAATAAACAGAAACATAATCTGCAGCATATCGTTGCATAGCGGTTGCTAAAATGCGAACAGATCGTTCTTTTGCACTTTGTTTTGCATCATCTTCTATTTTTTGAATCCATTTTTGACCCGAAAGATAGACCTCTTTTTCCATCGTTTCCATCAAGCTTATGCGCGCCTCATCGCGACTCATTCCTCCAATCATTTCTAGCTTTCCAAGTAATTCATTATAAAGAGACTTAAAACGCTCTTCGTTGGTACGCAAAGAGTCTTCCATGCGAGACAAAGCACGTTCTTTTTGCTGCAAATCACGTTTAGTTTGTTCTATTTGCTGTTCTTTCTTTTCAAGAGATTCATGTTGCGTTAAGAGACGTGTTTGTACTCGATCCAGTTCCAACCTATCTCTTTTGAGCTCAAGTTCAAACTCTTTTCGCTTTCGATAAAGCTCATCCTTTAACTTAACATATGCTTCTTTTCGCTCTTGCTCTATAGTCTGTTTAATTGCTTGCAATTGTCCCTGTGCATCATGAAGCGTTTGTTTTGCTAATGATGCTCTTTTGGCTGCTACTATTAATAATCCAATCAGGAGTATGCATATGCTTGCTCCTAATAATAAAATGCCTACTTCTATCATGAAAATATCCTATTCTTACAATCATTAATACATCTATCTTTCTTAGCATATCACTCTGTTCTTTCAATGACATACAAAGTAATTATTTTGCACACAAAACAAAATGGGTACTACTAATGAGTACCCATTTTAAAGCAATTTTATAATTAGCAGAAGATAAAAAAGCAGCCTAATTACGTATCAAAGATATTTTCAAAGATATTTAATTATTTGCTCTACCTGTAAAGAAAGGTTTTCTATTATACCATGCATTTGCTCTTGATCCGATTGCATAACAAGAAGATCTTCAGCTATTTTAAGTGCAACAAGAACTGCAACTTTTTTACTGTCAGCAATACAAAACTGTTTTGCAATAGAATGCATTGCGCCATCGATCATAGCAACAGCATCTTTTATGCGTTTTTCTGATTGATCAGTTGCGAGCGTATACCGTTCATTAAAAATGGTTACCGTATACGTTTTTATGCCAGTATTCATTGAGAACACTCGCTCTCAACAAGAAAATTTATGCTTTTTATTAGATCATCAACAGCAACTTTTGCAGCACTTTTTTCTTGATGTAAAGCAGATAAAGATCGCGTTTCTTCTTCCAAGCACACCTGAACTGCTTTGAGTTCTGCTTCTAACTTCATTACTTCATCAACAAGCTCTGCATTATCGTTTTTTAAAGAAATAATCTCTTTTTTCAAGGAATCATTTTCTTCTCTTAATACTACTTGTTCTTCTTTCAAGCGCTTTGAAAGAAGAACAAGAGTTTGAACTTTTTCTTCAAGACCTATAAGTATGCTCATACTATACCCCTTACTCATATGTTTTTGCGCTCTAATACTTTGGCACCATATTAGTAATCGGATATGTACAAAGTCAATACTCTGTTATTGCTTTGCCAAAGAAACAAGTTGAGAGAAAGCTGCAGGTTCAAAAATAGCTAATTGACTCAGCATTTTTCGATTTAAAAGGATATTTTGTTTTTTAAGTCCATACATGAACACGCTGTAAGACATTCCTTCTTTACGCGCAGCTGCACGAATACGAGTGATAAATAGTTTTCTCATATCACGTTTCTTAAGCTTACGCCCAGTAAATGCTTTTGCCCATGAACGCAATAATGTTTCTTTTGCACGACGAAACACATTGCTTCTTTGTCCCCAAAAACCTTTGGTATAACTTAATAAACGTTTATGACGTTTTTTTGTAACGGTACCACGTTTTACGCGTGACATACTAAGTCCTATTCTTAATAAAAATGATATCTAGTAAACAGTATTAATACGGCATCATGCCCAAAATGGTAGCATGTTGGCTTGCATGTACATATGCGCCAGACCTAAGATGACGTTTTCTTTTTTCACCTTTTTTGGTTAAAAGATGGCGTCTTCCTGCTTTTGCATGCTTAATCAAAACATTTGAACCATTTGTTTTTTTAAATCGCTTTTTTGCTGCTGAGCGTGTTTTTACTTTAGGCATCTTTAAATCCGTTCTACTTTTTACTGCTTTTTAGATAATAAATACGTGACCAAAACTTTCCAAGCTTCATATCTTTTTCTTGTAACAAAGAATCTCCAAAGCCACCATTTTGAAGTGTTTGTTGGACTTTGTCAAAAAACTCAGCACCACGCTCATCTTTTTGCACATTTTCACGGCCTTTAAATGAAAGCGTGATTTTTACCTTTTTACCCGCGCTTAAAAACTGTGAAATTTGTCGAATCTTAGTTTCATAATCATGCTCTCCAATCTTGGGGCGCATTTTTACTTCTTTAACTTCGATTACTTTTTGATGTTTCTTGGATTCAGCAAGTTTTTTCTTTTTTTCATATAAAACTTTACCCAAGTCCATTATTTTTGCAACGGGTACATTGTCTTTTCCCCGCTCAGCAATAAGAACAAGATCCAATCCTGCTTCACGAGCCATACGTAATGCTTGTAGGCGAGGAACAATCCCTATGTTTTCCCCATCTTGGGTAATAAGTTGCAGTTCTTCAGCGCGTATTTTCTCATTGATAGTTACTTGCTGAGCTTGCTCTTTGTCTTTTTTCTCTTTTTCTTTTTCAACAGTCACAGTTCTTCTTCACCTTCTATATTTGCTGTACCTTTAGATTCCGCATCTTTTTGCGTACGCGATTCTGCCAAAGCTTCTTTTACAGATGCGTATACTTGTCGTGTAAACTCTTTTTCTGCCTTTAAATATTGCAGAACCTGTTCTCTTCCTTGCGCAATTTTGTTTCCATTATACGCAAACCATGCTCCAGATTGAGTAATAACATTGTAATGAAGTGCAGCATCAAGCAAATCAAGCTCCATACTGATTCCTTCACTAAAGAGAAGATCAACTTCAACCCGATTAAAGGGTGGTGCAACCTTGTTCTTTGCGATTTTTACTGCAATTCTATTACCTATATGCACTTCTTTCTTTTTGAGGCTTGCAACTCTGCGAACTTCTAGTCGAAGTGATGCATAAAATTTTAAAGCATTCCCACCAGTTGTTGTTTCTTTGGGCGCAAAAGGCATTGCTCCAATATTTTGACGTACCTGATTAATAAAAATCAATACGGTTTTTGACTTATGAACAATAGGAGTAAGTTTACGCAATGCTTGTGACATTAAACGGGCTTGGAGTCCCATATGAGAATCTCCCATGTCTCCTTCAAGCTCTGCTTTTGGTACAAGTGCTGCAACAGAATCTATCACCACTATATCAATAGCCCCTGAACAAATAAGCATTTCTGCAATATCTAATGCTTGCTCACCATAATCTGGCTGAGAAACAATAAGATCATCAATATTAACACCAATACGTTGTGCTTGTTCAGCATTCAAGGCATGTTCTGCGTCAATAAAGGCACAAACACCACCATTTTTTTGCGCTTGAGCAATTGCATGAAGCGCGAGTGTTGTTTTACCAGAAGCTTCTGGACCATAAATCTCTACAACACGTCCCCGTGGTAAACCACCAATACCAATTGCTTCATCAATAAGAATAGATCCTGTTGAAATAGCCTCAATGTCATGATGCTTACTTTCACCAAGAAGCATCACTGCGCCATGACCGTACTCTTTGTCAATTTGAGCAAAGGTTACTTCAAGGGCTCGACGTTTAGCATTGATATCAGTTGCTCCATTTTCCTGATCAACAGTACCCTTTTTAGACTTGGAAATCGATACTTGCTTATTCATATAGTAAATCTTCTACCTGAAAGGTTACTTCTTTGTTTGTCTCTATTGTAGCATTTCTATACAAAGAAGCAACTAAACCCTCTGTTGTAAGGCGCATATATTCCTGATTTAATGACTGTTTGGTTTTTGTTAAAGATTCTTCTGTTGGTTTTTCATTAGAAGAGTCTATTCTATCCAAGCGAAGAATAGTGATCATGCGTGGTTCTTGATGAATGATTGACCCCCCAACAACCTCTAGATCTTTAATTTCTGTTAACGAAATCCCATACTCATCAAAAAAAGGCCCCTTGTGTGAATCTTTTTCTTTTTTCGTGGTTTTTTCACTCCAATCTCTTTGGACATGCGCTAAAGGATATTCTTTTGAAAGAGTCTCTAATGATTCTTCTTTCATACGTTTTTTAATAGTAATAATATCTTCTTGCATATGTTTTTGAGCACGTTCTTCATAGAAATCATGAGAAACAACATCGTATATCGTTGATAATGCAGGGAGGGACGAGCTTTCAATTGAATCAAGCTGTATCAAAACTCCTTTTCCTTTTTCTGCAACAAATGTTACATCGCCAATTCCAATATCAAAAAGTCTTTTAGTGGTACTATTTGCAGAGGCAAGCTGCACAGAAACCGGTTCTTTTGATCCTTTTCTTTGCGCAACAAAGTCTTTCAACGCTGCAGCACGTTGTACAGGGTCCTCATTTTTGAGTATCTCTTTTACTTCTTGCAAAAAAAGCTCTTTAAACATATCTTCTGCAAGCGTTTTTTTAATATCGGAGCGAACAGATTCAAGCGGCTTAAAAGTACGTTGCTTTTTTGAAACACGCTGCACAAGAGCGTATCCTTCATTTGTTGTAAGCACATCCGAGATATCTCCGTCATGTTGCAAAACAAATGCTGCTCGTTCTACTGCAACTTCTCGCTCTCCTCGTGCAAATGGCTTAAGAAGCCCACCATTTTGAGCAGATGAATCAATAGAAATCTCTTTTGCCATATCGGCAAATAAAGAAGGCTTTACAAGCAATTCTTCACGTTTTTTTCTTAAGTAATCAATTGGATCAATACCTTCTTGGCTACCAAAATCCTTTGGAATAAGAATATAGCGAATTTCAATTTGGGCCGGTTTTCCTGCAAAGCGCGTTGTTTTATTATCTTCATAATACCCATTAATCATATCATCCGTTATGTTAATATCATATGATTTTGGAGAAAACGTCCATGAAGTCCCATTTCTTTTTTCCGGAACCCAATACTTTTTTGCAGAAGCATTGCATGCATCAAAGTAAGTTTGCACCTCATCTTTGGAAGCAGGAGTGTTTTTTTCTATCTTTTTTACATAATCATCCAAAGATATACTTACTAATGAGAATCTTTTTGTTGCATGCTCCATTTTTGCAACATATTCCACATCATAGGATGGAGTATATAGCGTTGCTTCTACAAAAGACAAAACAATGGCACGATAAAGGCCTCGTACCACTTTTTCTTCAAAAGAAGCCATACTTAGACCTTGTTTTTTAAGATAGATCTGAAGTGTATCTCGCTTAAAACTTCCATTTTGATCAAAAACAAACGGTGGAATAATATCGGTTAAATATTTTGATACAAATTCTTTATCATTAATTTTTTCAACAATGTAATCATGTGAGACTTGCACTCCGCATGCATCTGCTAATTGAAAAATAAGTTCTTGCTTTACAAGCTTATCTTTTGCAATCATTTTAGGATCTGCTGTCATGCCATGCATTGCAAAAAGCATGTCTGCAAACTGCCCGTATTGAGAGCGTATTTGGTTAATAAACTCTTGTTGAAGCGCAACTTCTTGAGAAAATTCTTTATATGATATTTTTGAACCAGAAACATTTATTGCCCAAGGACCGCTAGAAGATGCTTGACGAAGAAGCATAGGAATAGAAAAAACTCCTCCTAATGCGAGTACCGTAAAAATACCAACAACGGATAAAGCTTTTGACGTTTTTAAGTTTCTTCGTATTTCTGTAATCATGGACGTCTCTCTTTTGAAAATTGTATTCTTACATCAACAAGTAATGATACAAACATCTTTTAATTTTTCTTGTTTTTTTAATAATTCAACAACGTGTTCTAACTCTTTTTTACTTGTATATCTTTGCGTAATCACCTGATACCAATAGATAGTTTTCCCTTTTGCTGTCTTACTTTCTCTTTTTTTAATCTGTACATCAAATCCTTTTTTCTTCCACTTATCAACACAATCTATAGCCGCTTCTCGTTTTGAGAATCCGATCAATTGTGCATAATATTCTGTATTTATTTCTTCTTTTTGTTCTTGTGTACCAAAAGACATTGCCTCTATCTCTCCCGGCACAGAAGCATACAAGTCTACTACCTTGTCTTGTGGTGTTTCACGTGCATATAAAGCTGAAGCAATTTCATCGGCAAAAGCATCTGCCCTTATTTCTGTAATAACAGTTTCTGTTTCATGAGATACTCCCATAAAATATCCTGCAGCAAATGAAAGAAAGCATGAAAAAGCAATACCTGATACGATAAATGCGGCTTGCCTATCTGTTATAGTGCATACGTTGTTTTTCTCAGATGACGCATTCATAAAAATTTTCCTTATAAAGAAACCTGCTCAAGTAACTGTTTAAGGTATAAACGAAGATCTATGAAAGTCAAGTCAACGATTTGCGCAGGATTTTCTTCCCCGCGCTTTTTATGTTCTTCTTCAATCATAGATACAAGCATATTCCAAAACATTTCTTGTTTTCTTGCATAAACACGTGTTCTTTTTTTTATTATTGGAACAATTTTTTCAAGAGGATATGTTGCAGAATCCTTTATATGCAACACAAGCTCATTGTATCCGATTAGTTTCTTTTTTTGCAAAAAAGAATGCCAAGATTGATCAAGATTTTTTACTTCATCAAGCCATCCTTCATGCAACATTAAATCAACGCGCTCATTAATTCGTTTATATAAAATTGATCGATCTCTGTGTAAAAACAAAAGTTTATAGCTAAATGGTGGTGCATACTCACTTTTATACAAAGATGGTTTTTTCCCTGTAGCCTTCCATATAGCCAGTGCACGCTCAATGCGGAATCGATCATGCATATGAATAGCACTTGCGCGTTGATGATCAATAGCATTCAGCTCTTGCCATAACTCAGTAGTATCTTTTTGAGAATCTACATAATGCGATGTATCAAACTCAAGGGAATTATCAATTGGAAACAATAATGACTTAAGATAAAAAGAGGATCCCCCTACCAATACAGGTAAGGCTCCCCTCTCTTGAATCTCTTTTATTTTTTGCAACGCCATCGTTCGATATGCAACAACAGAAAAATTTTCTGGCTTTGAAACAATATCAAACATATGATGAACTGTTTTTGCCTGTTTCCAGTTTGGTTTTGCAGTTCCAATTGAAAGCGGGGCATATAATTGTCCCATATCCATATTGATTATTTCTATTGGTCCGCACAGAGCAAGGTTATCAACAAAGTCTGTTTTGCCAACCGCAGTTGGCCCAAAAACCAAAAGTACCTGCATATTTTTCTTTTTCCTTTATCCTTGTTTTTCGCGTTGCCCAGAAGAAACTGTTATGAGGGTACGCAATTGACCCATCATAGATTCCTTTGTCATATTGGTTACCAATGAGAGTTCTTCAACAATGATACTTTCTGTAGCAACAAGCATTCGCTGTTCACCAAAAGAAAGATCTTTTTTTTGTTCCATTGTCTTAAGATCTCTGTATACACTGCAAAGTTCAAACAAATTTCCTGATCGCAACTTTTCTTGATACTCTTTATTTCGCTTATTCCAATTTATTGCAGCACCTTCTCTGCTTTTAATGCATACTGATGGCTGTGAAAGCATCTCTAAAAGATCAACAACCTGCTGCTGGGAGCTTAAAGGTCTAAGTCCGACAGAATCTGCTTGTGCAACTGGTACAAGGACAGTCATATCGTTATTAACAAACTTTAACTCAAAAAACTGAGAAGACTTTCCTGCTATATTTTTTGTAACAACTCTTTCTATTGTTGCAACCCCATAACCTGGATAGACAACCTTGTCATTTTCTTTGAACATGAGCCTGTCCCTTCCTGACAAATATACTTTGCCTAGAAAAACAGATACTCTTTCAATGTTTATCTTAACACAATAAAACGCATTTGGCTAACAAATCCAATTTATCATTTGAATAGATAAAAACCAAATGCAGTTAAAAATGTTTTCATACGACAAAAAAAATGCTCTTCTAAAAATGAAATACAAGAAATGTTTTAACCCAACATTTAATATTTTTATGTTGAAAGCATTTCTTCTCTTGTGTTTTATTTTTATGCGCAAGCTGCAAAATTTTTTCATAAAAGATTTTTGCAGCTTTTTAAAAAAATAATGTAGCATATTAGAAAAAATCTCTTATTCTTTCACAATTTTTTTGACCAACAAAAAAGGCTCTTTTTTGTTGCTTTGCGTCTTAAGCCGAACTGCAAACCATCAAATTTAAAACGTGCAATTGCGGCGAATTTTGATGCCAATTTTGAGCTTTAACGCAAAAACTGCGCTCAGACGCTGTTTCTCGCATGTTTTTTGAAAAAAATATACGAGAAACATATTTGTTTTTATACTATAAAATATCTTTATTTTAATTACCCAGTCTCGACAGAATAATTATGTTTGTATCTATAAAAAAGCTTTTTTATCTTCAAACTATTGAATCAATAACTTATCATGTGCTTTTAGCAGGCAACTTATCTGCTCTCTACTTTTATATGCCTAAAATGTTATATGGAAAAGTGGGCGTTCTTTTTTCCATTATCTATCTTGTCGCTTCACTTATTAATGCAGGACTTGATGACACTCTCCCTCCCTTTTTTTCCGAACCTGAATTTATTAAAAAAAATATTGGCACTCTTTTTTTTCCGAACATTTTTTTATACATCATTTTTTTATCAGTATTATTTTGGATTAAGCCACTTTCATTAACAATGCCCGAGCTCTTTCTTGTTGGGCTTATTGTTGCAACTGAGTCTCTCAAAAAAACAATAAAGATTGTTTTGCAACTTTATGCACATATTCAAACAACCATTCTTGGAGAATTGGGAATGATGAGTGCCTATACCATGCTAGTATGGATCGGGATTCTTTTTATGGGTCCTGTTGGTATCATGCATGTTTTTTTACCCCTTTTTACGTGTTCATTAGCGGAGCTTATTTTTTTTATTTACAAACTAAAACATCAAAAACAATTTTTTTATCCTTCTTCAAACATTGCCTTATGTAAAACGTATTCATTTTGGCGCATGCGATTAGTTTTATATTTGTATTCTATAGGAAACACTTTTACCTCTACGAATATTATAATTCCTATCATTTCTTCTTGGTATGGATTTACTCACGCAGCTGAAGCAAAATGGATAACCTCTCTTGTTATGAATATCCTTTTTATTATCAAACGTATTACTGACGCGCTTAGTCTTTTCTTTTTTCCACGCCAAAAAACGAGTATTCAGTTTGCACAAAGCATGCAACTTATTGTCTATCTTCCTATTTTTATGCTTTGTTCTGGATCGCTGCTCTATCTCTGGAATTATCAAATTGAAAACATGCTTATTACCACTCTGTGCATCATCATTCCTTCTCTTGATGTTGCATTTATTACCTATCGACGATGGCTTATACAAAAACATATAGTTGGCATACTTTTGATTCCGTACTTTTGTTTAAGCATGTATCTGATAACTCTTTTTTTTATATACCCAAAAGAAGCATCAGGTATTCATATTCTTATTGCTATCGCACTAAGTCGTGTTATTGCAGCAGGATTTATGTCAGCAGCAATGCGTTATTTACGTATCAATTCTCCCGTGCTCACCAAATAATTTTTTATGTGATGACAACTGTTTGCCTTTTGCAGAATGCTTTTTTTAATATTTTGCGAAAGCTTTTGCTTGTATTGAGACCACAACGGAACAAAGAGATTTTTTGCATCACGCTGGAGAATGATATGAAAAAGTGTTTCCCCTTTTTTATTTTTTGCATTAATATCAGCTCCATTTCTTAGGAGAATTTGCGCAAGTCTCAATATAAGATCGTTATTAGCCGAAGAATACAATGGATTGATATACATAATGCAATGCAAAGGAGTATTTCCATTATCGGCAATAATTGTGGTTTTTGCTCCTTGGTCAATAAGAAATTGCACCATAGAGAGATCTCTTTGAAGAATTGCTAAATGGAGTGGAGTATAACCAAACTTTATGCCACCAGAAAAGGATGCAACGCCTGTTTGAGAAAAATCAAACACTTCAGTATCACTTGGAGTATAGGTATTATCTATCGCTTTTGAAAAAAGCGATTCTGTTTTTTGGTTTATATCAAAAGTGCGCGTTTTTCTACTGAGTAGTCGACGAATAAGAGGGATATCTTTTTTTAAGACAAGCATGGAAAGCAAATCGAGCCCGGTATGAGGATGTCTCCATTCAGGATCAAGCGTATCAACGTGATGCTCTGTGATAAAAACGTCTTTTTTCTCAAGTACTGTAACTATATCTGTATACTTTAACAACGCGGCAACATTTTTTGCAGATTGTAGCGTTTCAGGTAAAACAAGCCATCCCCACCATGCAAGAAAAGCTTCTGCACCGGGAGTTCCGCCCGTTTGTACCACCAAATCAAAGAGCGTTGCGGTTGTTACAGAGCTTCCATTAGTAATATTAACAGAAGATCGAGTATCCATAGACGCACCATGCAATACCATTATCCCCGCAAATGAAAGTTTTTTAGGGATAGAAGATGAAATACGATCAACATAAACAAATGGCTCTTCGCCTTGCTTGTTAGGCATAGTAACATCAACAAAATTGTCCAAAAGAAGTTGAAGTATTTCCTTTATATGCCGTGCAACATCATTTCCTGATTGGAACAGTTGATGCAAAGGCGTATCACCTTCTTCATTGATTACATTTGGATCAGGATTTTTTAAAAGAATTGATTTTATCAGTGATACGTCATCCCTAAAAACAGCTTGCACAAGATCGTTATTTTTTTTTAACTTGCCTTCTTCGCATACAAAAGCAGCAACCCCAACAAAAAACACTCCGGCCAGACAGTGCATTTTTGAACGCTTAAAGGTATTTTTATATCTAGAAAGACATTTTATACTTATCACAAAATTCCCCTTGTATGGCTTTTTTAAAATATACAAGAAAGAAAAACAGTCTTTCAATGATATGGGCAATTTTGATAATAAGATAAGTCTTTTTATCGCAAACTATAAAGATCGCGCAAGAATAGTTTTTGTATGCGCAGTTTGTTAATTTCGCTTCTTTCTCTATCGATTTTTCCATAAAAATCAGCTGAAAGCATGGAATATGCAAGCATTGCAGCACCAGAAAGTCGAATAGGAATAGTTTTACCCGCAACTCCACTTGCAAGTGTGCTGCCAACAACAGAAAGCGTTAAGCCCGTTAACAATTCTTTATTTTGTTTGCTATTTATATCAGCAAGGTTTTGATCCAATTGCCCCAAACTTGGCATTTTGTCATATTTGCAAAGCTCGGGTCTTTTTTTAAGTTGATCAATACATTTTCTAGAAAATACATCATCTAGTTTGGATTGCTCTTTGCCTTTTAAAATCCGTGGCCACTTTCCTTCTTCTTTTGGATTCCAAAAATATTCTTTTTCTATAAGACCAATTCTTGTTTTTCTCAGTCCAAACCACCTTTTTTTATAAAGCGGCAATCCCGTATCTTCATTAATATAGGGAACCAAAACGGTAAATTTTACACAATTATCTCTTATTTCAAGTGAACGAATAGGATTTTCATGAGCTTCTTCTTCTTTTTGTTCGTACTCTTCTTGAGATAAAAACTCAACGTTTCCGCTTAAAGTTTTAATGGTACGCTCCATAGAAGCAGGAAGATATCCTGTACTATTATTTCGATAAAATGATCCTTGCATCCCAAAAAGAGATGGTGTCAAAAGAAGGCAAGGGAAAAAAGAAAAAAACAATAAATATTTCATTAAAAAAACTTTCTTTTTTATTTAAAAATAAAAAGCTTACTCTTTATAAGAGTGTATCAGATAAATTTTTTTTTCAAATAGGATCGCAAGAAGTTTTTTGTTTAATGAATAGAAAGTAGCCAAATAAAAGCTCTGACCACTTGCAGAAATGCGCAAAATTGATATTCTATAAGAAATTAATAAGTTTTTTATATGTCACAAGCAGCATAAATGGGGAATAATTTTTGAAAAAGCTGATTCTGTTTGCATGTTTATTATTTTTTCAATCGCTTTTACCGAGTGATTTTGGATTGCA
>CAYTRW010000001.1:66290-98683 GCA_964440325.1 uncultured Pseudomonadota bacterium | reverse complement strand
AATATTTTAAGTGGTTAAGCAATTTTTGGACGGCAACCAAAGAATCTTATACCGTACACACAATATTTCTTTTAAATTCAAATCTTAAAGATGCATGCAATAAACATCATCCCGATCTTGCAGATTTTTTGGTAAAAGCAATACATTGTTTTGCTGATCGTGCACTGTAAGACAACATGAATTCGATCTAGGACATATTATTATTAAGCAAGTCCGTTCGCCCTGAGATGCCCCCTAAAAAGAGGTCGTCGAATGATTTTGAGCGGACGCTTTTTTGAATTTATAACGATTTTTAAAAAAGAAACCGAGAAAATAAAGAGCCCTAAAAGATGGCGGGACTGACGAGACTTGAACTCGCGACCTTCCGCGTGACAGGCGGACGCTCTAACCAACTGAGCTACAGCCCCCTACCAAATTTTGGCTCCCCGGGCAGGATTCGAACCTGCGACCCAATGATTAACAGTCATTTGCTCTGCCTCTGAGCTACCGAGGAATACTCTTTATATTATTTTCAAAGATGGTGGGCGGTGCAG
The DNA here is from genome assembly GCA_964440325.1 of uncultured Pseudomonadota bacterium. Classification (GTDB taxonomy): domain Bacteria; phylum Babelota; class Babeliae; order Babelales; family Vermiphilaceae; genus CAYTRW01. Next base: position 98,150 of record CAYTRW010000001.1, on the reverse strand, counting down.
GATTCGAACCTGCGACCCCCAGTTTGTAAGACTGATGCTCTACCGCTGAGCTAACCGCCCTTTTAAAAAAAGGCATGATTTACTCACCCACGCACCAAATTGTACGTAAAAAACGGGTAAAAGTCAAAGAATAAACGCGCATTAATGAAAAATTATTTCAAGGTCTGCACGCGATGCTACCAAACAATGGTCAATCTCATCAATTTGAACAAGCGGACGCACAACATTAAGCATGTCCTGATCATCCTCTTCCCACATAATTACTCCCAATAAAAGCCCCTGCGGAAAAACCATTCCCTGTCCTGTTGAAAGCACATAGTCTCCCTTTTTTATACAAGACAGAGGATCCACGTATGAAAGCGTTCCATACGTACTATTTGTTCCTTCATAGATACCTTTTGTTTTGGTCGTAAAACAGGAGCATGCAACTTTACACGATCGATCGGTAATCAAAGTAACTACAGTATGAAACGGATACACCGTGCTTACTTTTCCTAATAGATTATTGTATACAAATACAACCATATCCTCTTTTACGCCATGAACCGCTCCCGCATTAATCGTAATTGAATGCCCACGTTCAGAAAGAGAACGAAGCATAATGCGCGCACAAATCGCATGATCCAGTGAATGTTTTTTTTTAAAATCGAGCAATTCTTTTGTTTCTCTGGTATATCCACAAAAATCCATCAAAGAGATATGCTCTTGCAAAAGAATATCATACTGTTTTTGCAATCTATCTACGTGCGCGAATAGTTGTTGATTAGCACAAAAACGATCATATAAAAAAGAAAAAGGTGCAGTAGCATATACATAACCCGTCACAAATGAAGTCACAAAAAAAGAATATCCTGCACGCGCTATGTTTGTTATGTATTCACTCCCATACACTCCAACACAAAGCAAAAGAAAAAAGCAAAAAAAAATTACAGGACGTTTTTTGGCCACTCTTTCTCCCATATCGATAATGTCCTAGACTTAATCGATAGTCTATCATGCCAAAAAAAATAGCAAAGTATCTTAGAATCGATAGCGCGCACAAAATCCGGGACGCGCACATTCATCCGTATAAAAATCAAAGCTCCACAAATCTTCAAGCTCTTTTTGAACTGTTTTATGCGCTGCAGCTCCATATAATGCTCCAAACCCAACTCCTGCAACAACTTGAGAAAGATAATGACGATTACATGCAACAAACGCTGACCCTACAAAAGCTGTCAATATCCCTAATGGAATTGCGGCTTTGGGGCCATACTCAAGTCCATACAACACTGCTAAATATGATGCTTTTGCAGTGTGCCCAGAAGGCAATCCACCATTTGAACGACTTCCATTTTTACAAAATTTTTCATGCCATGGCCGCAACGATGCATCACATTGCCAATATTTTGCAAGTTGTGCCACATAAAACACAAATGGTAGGCCAATAAGCATAACCTGACTTGTTGTTCTCAGACGATCATCTCGATTTAAAAAAGCATTTATACCAAAAAATGCAATTACGGGCGCTACCGAAACACGTGCAACCTCTTTGCACCAATGCGGTACACAGTGCTTATTTTTCATACAATCAAAATCAAAAAAACAGTTCTGTAATTTTTGATCAACCATTCGCGCAGAAATATAAAAGGGAAAAATAGTGGTAACAATCTTAAAACTATCCCATGTAAGCAGATTCCAATTTATACAAAAAGCATCCTTTAAAACCCATCCAAAAACATCGGATACTCGCCAGGGATTATAATAACAACATTGTCGCTCTTTTCTGCGCTCAATCCACGATTTTACGGAATAAAATGAACAGTCTTTTTTTAATGATTCACTGACTATCCCACCCGTATCAAAAAGAGACGCAAAAAGACTGCTTTGTACAAAACAAAGCAAAAGTATACTTTTTATATACACGACGTGTCCTTTCTACGCTGCACTTTTATTTTTAATCTATTCATCTTGAAAACAAAACTATAAAATTTTTTAAAAAGAATTCAAGAATTAAAATAAAGTGTGCGCAACTATCCCATTTAAGAACATGTTTTATAAAAAAACGCCCTTAATAAAAGGGCGTTTTTTTGTATCCTTATACAGATCCTTTAAAATCCGCTTGGATGCTGTGTATGCCAATCTGTTTTTTGCTGATATGCATGTGCTACACGAAGCAATAATTCATCAGAAAGCGCAGGTCCAACAAACTGAAACCCTATCGGCAAACGATTTTTTGTAAACCCACCTGGAATAGAAAGAGCAGGGATACCCGTTAAATTTGCAGGACAGGTAAAGAAATCTTGTAAATCAAGTTGCAACTTATTTTCATTAAACGATCCAATCTGAAACGCAGGAATTGAATGGGTAGGCATAACAAGCAGATCAACATTCTTAAAGGTATCAATAAATGATTGTCGCATTAACGCACACACTTTATTGGCATTTTCATAAAATGATCCTGCATGCCCTGCTGAAAGCACATAGTTTCCAACTAAAATACGGGCTTTAACTTCTTTTCCAAATCCATCATGACGCGTATTGCAATACATATCTTGCAATGATACAGCTTCTTTTGAACGCAACCCATATCGAACACCATCAAAACGTGCAAGATTTGATGCTGCCTCTGCACGACTTAAAATAAAATATGCAGCCGCACTGTAAGAAAGAATAGGCATTTCTATGTTAGTAATAACGGCACCAAGAGATTCTAACACTCGAATTGCTTCTTCATTTGCCTGCACAATTTCTGGATCCATTCCTTCGGCATACAATAAATTGGTTACTACACCAATTCTCAATCCCTTTGAAATTCCTCTATCAAGCGATTTTGTATAATCCTTTTTTTCTACCGGTAACGTAGTAGAATCATACTGATCTTTACCTGCAATCACAGAAAGAACCATTGCCGCGTCATATGCTGTATGCGTATTAATACCAATTTGATCAATCGAAGAACAATATGAAACCAATCCATAGCGAGAAATAAGGCCATACGTAGGCTTTAAGCCCACAATTCCACACAATGCTGCCGGATTTCTGACTGAGCCACCCGTTTCTGAACCAAGAGCCCATGGCACAAGACCTGCTGCAACGGCTGCTGCTGATCCACCACCCGATCCACCAGGAACTCGTGTAGTATCCCACGGATTTTTGGTTAACTGATACGCTGATGTTTCTGTGGAACTTCCCATTGCAAATTCATCACAATTTGTTCTGCCCACAATAAAAGCTCCCGCGCTTTTTAGCCGAGCAGTTGCTGTTGCATCATATGGAGCTTTATAGTTTTGCAAAATACGAGAACTACATGAAGCAATGCGATCTTTCTGGCAAATATTATCTTTGATTGCGCCAGGAATTCCTGCCAATATTGATTCATCTTTTGAAGCACTGTTTGCTACGGATTCTTTATCAAAAACTTCCAGATATGACTGAATCGTTTGATCGTGCTTTTTTGATCTTTCATGATAAAAAGATAATACTTCGTGAGCAGATATTTCTTTTTTTTCTAATTTTTCACGCAAACTGCGTATTGTTTCAAATGCTTTCATGATACCTAATCGTTGGAATAGTTATTCGGTGCTATCTAAAATAAGGGGTACTACAAAATAGTTGCCTTCATGCTGCGGTGCTTGCGCCAAAAGTAGAGTGGAATCAAAAGAATTAACCACATCTTCACGAACCACGGTACTTTGCTTTGGAATACCGCTTACAAGGTCTGTATGTTCAGAAGCAACTTGTTGCACCATCTGTGCATATTCCAAAATTTGTATCACCTGTTTACACAATGCGTCTTTTTCATCTTCATGCACCGTAATCATTGATAACCGTGCAATATTCAAGATCTCCTCGGGAGAAATGTGTGCCATAAAAGCCCCTATAATGATGCTATTTTCCAATAATCGCCACGAAATCTATTAATATATGCAATACTCATAAGCGCACTGCCCATGTAGTATGAGCCATAAATAAGTAAAAATTTTACCACTTCATCCTGAATAGTCATTTGTGCAATAAAATAAGAAAGTGGCGCAAAATAACACAAACAAACCGCAATGCGCACAAACATAACAAGCTGCACATTTCCCGCACCACGCAATGCACCTGAAAGTATCAACTGCAAAAGATCAAACATGACCAACAAACTCATAAGCGGAAACACTTTTATGACTAAATCTGAAAAATCTCCATTTTTATCAAGCAAACACAACACTTTGCCTGGATAACATGAAAAAGCAATCAAAAAAACGGCAACCATGCCAAATGAAAGGAGTAAAATTTTTTTAATATTACCTTTGATTCCTTCCCAATTTTGTGCACCACAATCATTACTTACCAAAAAAGTAACTACTTGAGCAAAAGCAAGTGCCGGTAAAAAAGCAAACCGTTCCATATCTTTTATTGCACAAAAAGCTGCAATAGATGATGTTCCCATCGGCGCAATCATTTTTCCAAGCCAAACATACGCTAACGCAATGGCAGCCTTATCAAGTAAAACAGGAATACTCAATGCAATTAATCGCCGCGCATAAGAAAAATCTTTAAACGGAGAAAACAGCTCAATACCATATTTTCTATTTTTTTTGCTACAAACAACATACCCTAGCGCTACAGCAAGCATTGATCCATACTGGATAATCGTTGCCATTGCAGAGCCATTAAATCCCAATTTGGGAAATCCCCATTTTCCAAAGACCAATACATAATCAAAAAAAATAAAGAGCACGGCCCCAAAAATAAACATCTTCATAGGAGATCGAGTATTTTTTATGCCGCGCAAAAATCCGATTAATGCAAAAAAAATAAACATAAAAAGAACACCAAGTGCTCTCAAACGAATAAAAGGAACTCCCAAATGAATAATTTGTTCGTTAACGCCATACCATTTATAAATCCAGAATGCCCCAAAATACAAAAGGCTTGAAAAGAAAAACCCTACCAAACAGGTAACCCAAAAAGCATCACACGCGGTTCTTCCAACCTGTTTATAATCATTTTTTCCATTAAACTGGCCGCTCATGACAACCGTTCCAACAGAAAGCGCTTCAGCAATTTTAATAATAAAATGAATAATATTACTCGTTACTCCAAGCGTTGCATACGTAGAAACAGATTCTAACGAACCAATAAATATTGCATCAAGCCACATAGGCATTGCATATACTACAAAGTTCATAATAAACTCAGGAAAAAAGTAGTATAAAATTGTAGAGACCTTTTCTCCCTGCTTTAGATCATGTAACAATTGTTTCATTGTGATGCCCTTTCTGCAAGAAATCGTTCTTACTGTTGTTACAAAATACGTTTAGCACAAAATTGAATGAATATATTCAGACTATTTGTATGGTTTTGTATAGTTTTTATCACTGCAAGATAGATTTACTATACATTTTTCTTTATACAGAATACCATTTCAATCGGATAAAAAAAAGTCGACAAAAAAGCTTTTACGCAATTATCATACATACACTTTTTTTAAGAAAGCCTTTTTTATGAAAAAATGTTTACTATTTTGCACAACAATAGTTACGTGTATACTTTCTATCGCTGCTGAAAATCCGATTCTTTATATAGGACCAAAAAGCTCTATTTCTTTATACATTGATCCTATATGGTATACTGCGCAACCTATATCAGAGGCGCCAGGCATTGTTCTCTTTACCAAGCACAGTAAAACAGAAATTCCTCAGCAAATTCAAGAACAGCAGTTTTTGGATATAGCCCAAAGAACACCTGCTACTCATTACCAAAGAATACAACATCAGATCAGACGCTGGAAAACACAAAGAATTCCCGACACTACTTCCATTTCTTAGCTGCAAAAAATAGCCGACGATTTTTAATAACAGCGTTTTTTAAGACCCGTTTGCACAAGCCATTCGACGATTTTTTTTGAAAAACATCTCAAAAAAATAAAAGAGTCAATACTTTATCAAAAGTCTCTATCTGCTTTCATCAACAGAAGCCCATGGTATATTTTGAACACCCAATAATCCATCCATAGCCAAGATTTTTGATCTTTTAATAGTCTCTCTTGGATCTATAATTTCGCCTTGATAAGAGAGTGAAGACATTTTTATTTCTTCTTGTTCATCCTTGGAGATATTCTTGAAAAAGTCTTTTATAGGAATATCTTTTATTTCTTCTAATTGTTGCAGTTCTTGCGCATGCTTATTTATTTGAGCGTTATCAAGCGCACGATCAAGATTATGTATACATTCAAACTCTCTCACCAAATGATTCATCTCTTGATCTTTTTTGCTTTTTAAAAACCAGTTTTTCATCAAAGGATTATTGTATGCAAAATATCCTACCGTAGCTCCCAAAAGACCTTTTATTGCAGCCTCACCATGCGTGCTACCTTTACAAAATGCAAAATATCCCAAAGTAGTCGCTAAAAGAATAGCTCTTGTTTTTACTGCAGCGCTAATATCATTGACTGAAAGCTTGTTTATCTGGGTCTTTTTTTCTTGAATATAAGTGTTTGCATGCAAAATAGCCGCTTTTCTTTTTCCAATAACAAGATCAAGGAAAAAGCTTCTTGCGTCGTCACCTTTATCGTAAAAATAGCTACTTATCGCACTAACTTGGTTTTGATCTAGTCCAGTAAATTGGGCAAACCTTTTTGCAGCAATAAATCTTTCTTGCGTTTCTCTCTCTATCTGAGTCTCATAAGTAGCTACTGCATTTAATGCGTATATACTTAATACGCTCAATAGCGCTACTTTTACAATACGTGACATATTCATAACCATATCCATTCTATATTATTTTTTTTAATTCTTTTGAAGACAATATACAGCATACATATAAAATCCAATTAGTCAAAAACAAAGAAGATTAACCTGCGGCTTCTTTGGCCCACAATATACCGTTCTTCTCTTTGTATAAACTCTTTTTCTTTTGCTTGAGGACTCCACTGATCAGACGCCCAATAAACCATTTGAGCCTTTTGATACAGCAAAGAAGATATCCCTAAATATATCATCCCATATTGATTCACAATCCATATTTTTTTATTTGCTAAAGATCTTCTTGCCGATCTTTAGATTTATAGATTATTTTCTATAAGAAATTTCATAAAGCAACAATCACTTTTAAAAAACATTCCTAGCCATTCGTTTTTATGTTCAAAAAATGCACGCTTAATGAGAGGATTATTAAGGCTAAAATATCCTAAAATTAAAAGCTTTATTGTATCTTTAGCTACATCAAATTTATTTATACTTTCTGGGAAAAACATTGAATACAAACCGGAAAATGCAACAAAAAAAGCGGCCATTTCAGTACCTAAAACAATCCCTCTTACTTTTAATTCAGCATTAACTTCAGACTCGAGTTTTTTTGCTTTTTCTGGTATTCCTGCCAAAAAAGTTGCTAAGATTTCTTCTGCTTGTTTTTTATCTTTCTTGCAAAGAGCGATATAAAACTCACCTGGCACATTTGGATGCTTGTTAATATCTTCAACAGAAATTCCTAAAGATATTAAGTCATTTTCTATACTTTTAAATTGTTTATAACTTATATTAGAACACAACCAATCTTTTTCAAGATCTACTTCTGCATATAAAGCCGATACACAAAACGATCCCAGCATGGCTATCTTTATAAAATTTGACATATAAACAATCTCTCCATTTAAACAATTTATTTTTAACTATTAGTACAATACTGCAAAGTATAGTACAAGCAAAATTTTCAACTAATCAAACACAGAGAAAATTGACCTGCGGCTTCTTTGGCCCACAATATACCGTTCTTCTCTTTGTATAAACTCTTTTTCTTTTGCTTGAGGACTCCACTGATCAGACGCCCAATAAACCACAATTTTATCCTCCAGATCTTCTTACAGATCTTGGACTTATAGGTTTTTTATCTGTAGCTACATTTTGATCTTTAGCAAGTTGTTCTACAAGTTCTTCCAAGAGAGAATCCATATACTCATAATGACTTATTAAACTCATTTGCGCACATTGTTTTTTAAATTCTAAAGAGGAACGCCTTGAAAAGGGATTATCTTGACTAAAATATCCTGCAATTAAAAATATCATTGCAGCTTTAGCAACATCCGCTTTTTTTATACTGTCTGGAAAAAATGTCGCACACAAAGCAGATGCTGTTGCAAAAACAGCTGCCATTTTAGTACCTTGCACAATCCCTCTTACTCTTGCTATAGCAGCAGCATTAACATCTTCAGGCTTGAGATTATTTATCCAAACTCGTCTTTTTTCTAGATAGCTAATTAATACATCTCGCGCTTTTTTTTCATCTTTTTTGTAAAGAGCTATATAAAACTCACCCGGCACATCTGGATGCATCTCAATATCCATATCACAAATATTTAAAGATTTTAAAATATCTTTTCTTTCTTTAAATTGCTCAAAACTCAAATCAGAATGAAAAAGAAGCCAATCCTCTCTGGTAAAATGCTTTTTCATAATAGCAAAATCTACATTTGCATATACAGCCGATATACAAAATGAACTTAGCGTCACTATCTTTATAAAATTTGACATTTAAACAACCTCTCCATTTAAACAATTTATTTTTAACTATTAGTACAATACTACAAAGTATAGTATAAGTGAAAATTTCAATCAGTCAAACGCAAAGAAGATTAACCTGCGGCTTCTTTGGCCCACAATATACCGTTCTTCTCTTTGTATAAACTCTTTTTCTTTTGCTTGAGGACTCCACTGATCAGACGCCCAATAAACCATTTGAGCCTTTTGATAGACGCATGATGGCTTATAAATACGCAATAATTCATCAGGATGCAAGGATGCTCGCGAGCAAAAAAGATCTATTGCAAAGTCGGTTTTACGAATAAATGTTCGCCAATCATGCGGATATATGGTCACTTCTTTTAAATCAAGCTCTTGCACCACACATGCAAGAAAATCACGCTTTTTTTGATTAACTTCTATCAAAATCATCTGCAAATGAGGATATTTTATTTTTAACGGCAATCCCGGAAATCCACCACCTGTACCTACATCTGCGGTTATAGAAAGTGAATGCATATCAATAAATTGACCAAGCACCAATGAATCCTCAAAATGATACGCCAAAATCTTTGCAGGATCATCTATCGCAGTAAGATTTACCCGATCTTTCCATTCATTAAGCAAATCAAAATACCGCTTAAACTGAAGAACCTGATTATCCGAAAGGCCTTGAGTATCGGCAAATATAGCCCATAATTCTTGTAATTCTTTTTGATCCATATAAAAGAAACCTCCTTAACCGTAGCTTTTATAAAAAACTCTATGGTACAGTAAAACTGCAACGCCATTACCGTATTTTTACCTACGTTTATCTTATGAAATACCGTATATTATATTTTAGTGTACCATTTCTTTGCCTGATCAACCATGTTTTGGCTGATCCGATCATTTCTTTTTTTATGCGGCATTACCCGGATCAAGAGTATTATTTAAAACAGATAAAAAAACCATGGCGCCAAACTTCTCAGATGCATTCCAAACTTGACCTCCAACCATTGGCTGGTTTATATGCCTCATACGGAGGAATGATTCAAGTTTCTGATCTCCATGGAGAGATAACATTCCCGCGAAAACATACTGGCAACTCTCTCTATTTAGTTGTAACTACAGAAATAATTCCCATAACTATGTTTTACAATACCGTGCATCACTGGGAAATTAATCCCAAACTTCCCGCAACCATCTACCAGCTTGAACAAAAAAAAGATAAAGAAACAAACATTGCATACTGGGAAGTTTCTATCAGCTCTCTTCCGGTAAATAACATTTTGCCAATCGAATCTATTGTTATTTTTGCCAAACCAACTAACATTTATTTACCAGTTGGCGTATATGCAACCTCAGAATCGTCCAATTTAATGCTTCCCGATATTTATGTAAAAAAAGGCATTAATGTTATTGAAAATTCTTTATATGTAACAGCGTTGGGTCATTTTTTTGCCTCCGTAAAAAAAGAAATCGGCAAAAAAGAACCAAAATATTACAATTTTAAAGTGCATTAATGTTTATCAAAAAGCTTTTATCGTATTAAAGAAGCTTTGCTTTTTGATCACGATAAAGATGTACTATTTCATCAGAAGTTGTTGCATCATACGAGCTTTTATCAGGCCGATATCCCATAAATCGAGGAAACCGCAATGCATACCCAAGCTCAGCTTCTGTTTTATTGGCCGAATGCACTGGAGAAATAGTTATTTCATCCGCTCGAATAAGCACGATAATCTCTGGAGAAACCCAAACATCAGGAGCAAGTTCTTTAGCGCACATCACATTATGTGGTTTATGAGAAACTGCAAAGCTGTCACACCGTTTTTTTAGCTCTTTCCATTCATCATCGGTAAGCCCGGTCCCAACTTTTGCAACAGTCTGAAAACAGTCTTCTTTTTTATTGTAAATACCTACCAAAAACGCCCCAATTTTAAACGCTGCACGTTTTCCTTGGCCGGCATAGTATCCAAGAACTACACAGTCAAGCGTATCCTCAAGATGCCCTTCTTCCTGGCGCTTTAACTTGATCCAATTAAAGTTTCTTTTGCCCGGTTTATATGGCGCATCTATACGCTTTACAACAAGTCCCTCCAATCCTTTATCAATTGCACCGATAAAATACTCTTCAAGCTCATGTGCAGTATTAATAACTTTTTCTTCATCAACCTGAACCAAATCAGAATTAACTGATTGTACAGTACGCATTAACTCTTTTCTTCGCTCTTCATGATTTTTATCAAGCCAACTTTGTCCATTTTTATACAACAAATCAAAAAGATAAATCTTCAACGGCAAATCCTGAGCAGCTTCTTCTATTCCATGCTTTCTTTTTCGCTTTACCGTTTCTTGAAACGGCAAAAAACTTCCCGTATTTTGATCAAAACAAATTGCCTCTCCTTCTACAATGAGCGTTTGAGCATCCAAATTACAAACTATCTCCTTTAAGTCTGGAAACATAAAAGACATGTCAAGAAGATTGCGCGAAAAAAAGTGTACTACAGGCTCTTTCTGGCGCTTATCAATATGAATTTGCAAACGAAATCCATCAAGTTTTAATTGCGCTACACAGTGACCCAGTTTTTCAAAAATTGCTTGTGCCGTTGACAATCGCTCTGCCGCTGCAGGCCGTATAGGGACCCCAAGCTCTATCGATGCCGCACGAACCCCTTCTATTCCTCTTTCTTTTACCAAGCGCGCAATATAGCCAATATCCGCACAGATATTATAGGCATTTTCAATGTCATTACGATGGGATTTATCCCCAGAAACCATCCAGGACAACGCATCAATAATGGTCATATCAGAAAAGCCTAGTCGCAATTTTCCAATAATAATACGTACCACAAACTTTGCACACAACGGCTCAATACACGAAAAAAGATCTTGAAGCATGTCACTTTTCTTTTCTTGTGATCCTGTTCCAGCAATCAAAGCAAGCTCCATTAACGCTGAATACAGCTCTTCTAATGATAAATCCTTTTCTTTTTCCCATGCATAATCCATAAAAATAAGCCCCAGATCACCCTTTTTTTTGGCATATGCCATTATATCTGAGGCTTGAACAGCAAGAAAATGTGCAATTGCCGGCACTACGTTTTTTTCTGCTAGATTAAATTGAACCGTTTTATACGGTGCACAAAGCTCTCCAAGCGCAAAATGCGCAATAATTTCTGCCTCAAAAGGGGTAGCTTGAGAAAAAAGGTCTGCCAAAAGACGGGTCATTTCTAATCTGCTTGCGGTTTTTTCTAACGCTTCAAATGCATTGGCAAGTTGATGTGTTGTCATGGATAGCTCCTTTGTATGCATATTTTCTAAAAGAGTACTTCTTTTAGACATAAAAATCTGTAAAAATCTTTGACCCCCCAATGGCTAAACCTTTTCTTTTTTGTTAGTATTAAAGAAGATAAAAATAGCAAAGTCAGTAGGAATACATATGATTCACGATGAAAAAAAACACGAAGAAACGTACCAACTTGCTCATCTTGACCCATTACAAGATGGGATCAGCTCTCTTGATCTTGTGCGAGTATCAGGATCTGATATTGATGTGGTAAATGCAGCGCGTGTTTCATATGGAAAAGTATCCACAACGGTAAGCGAACGGGATAAAAAGCTCATTCAATTTTTGATTGAACACAAGCACACAAGCCCTTTTGAACATAATCAACTGTCGTTTCGCGTAAAAGCACCTATTTTTGTTGTTCGGCAATGGATGAGACACCGCATGAATTCATACAATGAAATCAGTTATCGGTATGTTAAAGCACCCCTTGAATTTTATACTCCACCCTTTTGGCGCTATCAAGATACCGTAAATAAACAGGCTTCTGTTGGTGCTTTTCAGGATGATGCTTTGGCAAAACAGTATCACACGTTTCTTGAAACAGCAGCAAAAACGTATGAATCCATGCTTGAGCAAGGCGTCTGCCGTGAGCTTTCACGCGGAGTTCTTCCTCTGTGCACCTACACACAATTTATTTTTACCTGCAACTTGCATTCACTCATGCACTTTTTGAGCCTTCGACTCCATGCAGGAGCTCAGTTTGAAATAAGGCAATATGCACAAGGAATGCTCAAGCTTGCTATGCCTTATTTTCCTATTTCGCTCGGGGAATGGCATAAAATATATGGATCAAAGCTAGAAATCGACACCGATCTTTTTACCAAAGAGTTTGAAAAAACGGTTTAATAATTACAGAAAATGGAGGAGTACTTATGTATTATATGTTATTTTTTTTATGTTCCCTGTTCATAGGAACAATCACTCAGCCAGAACAAGCAGCAGAACAAAAACCAAAAACATTTAAAGAAATCTTAGAAACGCTTTCAGATGAGCTCAATAAAGCTCAAAGTGAAACAATAGTTTGGCATTTTAAGTACATAGATAGACTTCCCTATGTTTACGGTTATTACCAAGAAGCCGCTCTACGAGACCCGTCACTTACCCCTGAAGAAGTATCTGAAGTAGAAAACTTTTTAAAAGAATATAAAAACTCTCGCGTTAAAGACTTGTCTGGAATTAATCCACAAAGAATAGAATTGCGCAAATCTCCTAATGATAAAACATATATTGAGTTTTTAAAAAATAACCAAAAAACTGGTTTTAACCGCATTGTTTTATTTGTAGGATCTACAAAAAAAGAAGACCTTAATAAAGCGATAGGTGAACTTTTTAGCAAGACTCCTTATGACAACCAATTGGCTAAAGCATACAACATAAACAGATTTGCAATAAAAGCTATTAATGATCCCTCTTATGCCTTTACCCAAGAAAAAAAATGCAAAAACGTGCTTGAACGTAAACCATATGAAATATCAAAGCTTTCATTTGATCAAAAAAACAATGATAGTCAAATGGCAAACCCTGCATCATACTGTTCTCTTGTGGAAGAAATAGCAGATATTCATAGAAAAAACAAAACCCCGTTAAAGCGCCACTATAACGGCCTATTATCAAGATCAGTAAATTTCTATTTTGAAAAGTTTAGAAACATGTCTTGACCAAAAGCGCACAAAGAGTATAATATTATACAATTACAATAAGATTAAATAAGTGTACGCTATTTTTAACGTGCCACTATAAAAATTAAAATGGAGTAATATATGGCAATATCTTCAATGCTTATAGTTACAGCTCTAGGATTAACGCTTGGATCAACACAAAAAAGAGTAATGAACATCGGTCCTGCTATGTTTGAATACATAAAACAAACGACTTGTTGGCAGAAAGAAAATCTTATTTTAATGTACAAAGGTGCTCCAAAAGAAGAGCGAAGCGTTATTAAAAACCTTAAAGGACAAGAAGAGTCTTTTTCTAAACAAGAAAAAGCGCTTGACCCAAAAAAATTTCAACTAAAAAACATCGGCGCCCAAAATATGGGATCTCTGATGTTAAATCCACATCCTGAAAAAATAAAAGATAAAATTTCAAACCCTGTCTTATCTAGCTTTTATACCGCAAAAAGAACCTTTTTCCCTGCTTATACGACTGAAAATTTGGATTTATTACGACCTCATGAACAAATAAATCATAAAAAAATATCATATGTTGCAAAAGCTTTAAACAAAAGCAACTGCCTGGTTTCTCCTGATCAAATTCGACTTACTTCATCAAACCAAAAAACAAAAATTACTTTTAATAATCTCGCGATATTCTTAAAAGGCAACTACACTGTTCAAGGCTGGGGATATGACTCAAAAGCGATTTTTGACAACATGATTATTGAAATCGGCACAGACATTACCGATGAAGAAAGCGCAGAAGAAATACTCTCATATGAAAATATCAGAAATGCCTTTTATACAGAAATAGCTGCATATCATCAACAAAATGAAAAAATAATACAGGAAAAAAGAAATCGTGCTCAATTTTTAAAAGAAGAAGCAAAAATATACGCTACCGCTTCTCCTGAAATGAAAAAATATTTAATGCAAACAAATTGCCCTACTTCACGACTCGGGGGCAAAACTGCAAGTACCGCTCCTCTTGATTTTACACAAGGGAACGCAACAACCGCTCGATGCGGCCTGTATGAACAATTTAACGAAATAGCAAATGCAAAAAAAAATAATAATAAGTAAAAATCGTTAAAAAATAGATAAAAAAATCCCGATTTTTTGAGCCGGGATTTTAGTTTTAAATCTTTTGCACAAATTTTTATGACCAACTTATACTCTTTATTTTTACTGTTACTTTGCACAATAAGCACAAATAATACATGAATATAAAAAGTATCAAATGGAGCTATATAGTTATGAAAAAACTAATTCTTCTTTTATTAATCACCTCTTTGCCTTTATACGGAGAGACTACAGAATCCCATAGACCTCATGATTCGGCCAAACTTGAGTACATACAAAATATTCTTTATATCCAACGGAAAATCGTAGAAGACACGATTAATAAAAAATTAAGTTCCGTTCCCGAGCAAACAGAAAAAAATCGTAAAGAATTTGTTTCATTTATCACAAATCCTGATCCATGTCCTTATCCAATTAAAAGAGACCCTGAACTTTCACCTCAAATAATTAATCGCATAGAAAACATACTAAAAAGCATGGGCATAAATCCCAGCAGAATACATCTTATAATAACCAATAGGTATACAGCATCCCTTGAACTGAATGAATGCAAAGAGCACCCTGAAAAACTCATTGCTAATCATCCAACTATAACTATAGATCGTAAATCTTTAAAAAATGATCTTGCAACACTTGACTCTTCTATAAAACATGAAGCTACACACCTTTTAGAGGCAGACAGTCAAACAAATTTTTCTATATATCTTATAGAAGAACAGTTAAAAACTATGGTTCCTATTCTTAAAAAAACCCAAGAATTAATCGCCGACGGTATCCCTTCAATTCGTGATCCACAAATTGCAATCCAAAATTACAGACATTTTAACTGCAAAAAACAAGGGCGATCTCCATACGATAATCTTGAATATCTTTTAAAAAGTGATTCCGATACCCACCCTACAGATTCATCTCGCTGCCAATTGATTGAAGATATTTTAATAGCTCATTTTGGGAAAATACCTAAAAATCTCTAACCACACAATATATTCCCTAATGATAAGGTTTTTTATGAATACATTAAACAAGATTTTTATAATTTTTTGCATAACAATATGCACACAAATATCCGCTATGGATAATCCACAAACCAGTGACCTGCCTATAAAAATTCATGGAAGCTCCTCTATAATAACCTTATACGTGCATCACAAAATGTGCGCGAATCCAATGACCCTAACTGTATGGAAAAATATTTAGAGGCTGAAACCATACTTTCAGAAGCAATAGCTCGAAAACTTGCAACAGGATTACCTCAACACATAAAAGAAGCCAATGATGGACAAATCCTTATCAGTTTTGCAGGAAATGCAAAAAGAATGAGACACGTTCTTAAAAAGAGATTGCCCAAAAAAAATAGCTAAAGAAGCGCTCAAGTAAATTAAAGAAATGCTGCCATAAACGATATGTTGTAAGTAACAAGCCAATCAAACTGGTAGGCCTTTTTAATTTGGATAGCAAAAATCTTGCAATTGATTATACACAAGAAGATGTGTAATTGTTATATAATTGACGGATATTATCTTTATGCCGCACACAAACCAAAACAGATGCGCATACAAACAAAAATGGGCATAAATCAAAATACCACACAACAAATGGTAGACTACAAGAAGCCACGAGCGTTGCCACGGCATTTATTTTGCTGATTATATAAACAAAAAACCAAACTATAAAAAACCATACTCCCAAGAGGCTTGATATTGCACATGCAATGCCAAATAATGTTGCGCCACCTTTTCCGCCATCACCGCGCAAGAAAATGGAATAACAATTTCCTACAAGAACTGCTAGTGCGCAAAACATAATAATATATTCAGACATTGTTTGAGACTGCACAAATCGCAATACAGCAAAACTTTTGCATGCATCAAGAAGCATTACTAAAAAAAAGAACTTTTTACCAAGTAATCGAGAAACATTAGTAGCACCAATGTTTCCAGAACCATGCAACCGAACATCAATCCCAGCAAAAAAACGTGTAATCAGATATCCAGTAGGAATTGAACCAATAAGATATGACAAAGCTCCGTATAAAAAAGAAAAAACATATAAAGGATACATCGTCATTAAATAAAGTTAAGAACTGGTTGGTTTGCGTTTTAATAACTCTTGATATCCACCTGCACGCTGAATAAATTCCTGATAATACCAGTGCGCTGTTGCTAATGATAATATCATAGTACTCAATAAGAGAATCCATTCACCACAATGCCACCAAAATGCCTCAAAAAGAGAAGTTTGTTGATACGGATTTATAATAATGTACACAAGCATCATCATCTGCAAAACGGTCTTTAATTTTGACCAAAAAGAAACGGGAATTAAAAATCCACGCTCTGCTGCCAACTGCCTAATTCCCATGATAAAAAATTCACGCCCAATCAAAATAATAACCCAGTAAAAATAAATTTTACCCGCAGCCATCACACCAATAAGTGCTGAATAAATTAAAAATTTATCGGCAATAGGATCAAGAATAGAACCCAAAACAGACGCTTGATCTCTTTTGCGAGCCAAATACCCATCAAGAAAGTCTGTGCCGCCAAATAAAAGAAAGAGTATCGCAAGTAAAAAATTAATTACAAAACTGTTAATTGGAAGAAGATAGGCAAACACCATTGGAAGCATTAATGGAGAACAGATAAGTCGTATTAATGTTAATGCATTGGGAACGGTTATGACATCTGAATAAACCACTGCTTCTCCCTAAAAAAGTGGTAGCGACGCAGGGACTTGAACCCCGGACCTACGGATTATGATTCCGCCGCTCTAACCAACTGAGCTACGTCGCCCCATTATGCGAATAATTATACCGCAATTTTTTAAATACTCAATTTTTTAATTTCAAAAACATCAATTACAAACATTAAAAGTGAGCGCAAGAAGAACAATCCTGTGATAAGCGTTGCTATAATACCAAGCATCATAGTAACTGCAAACCCTTGAATCGGACCAGTACCAAAATAGTAAAGCACTACACCAACAATAAATGTTGTAATATTTGCATCCAAAATAACTTTCATCGCGCCAGAAAAGCCTTCTTTAACCGCTTTTTTTACCGTTACGCCTTCTGCAAGCAACTCTTTAATGTGTTCATAAATTAAAATCGACGCATCAATCGCCATACCAATGGTAAGCACCATTCCTGCAATACCAGGCAATGTTAATGTTGCACGTAACCACGCAAGCCCAAGAAGAACCATAATCAAATTATACACAAGCGCAAGAAAGGCAAAAAAACCACATAATTTATAATAATAAATACTAAAAACAAACAATAACCCAAGACCTGCGACGCATGAAATTAACCCTTTTTGTCGAGATTCTTCACCAAGGCTTGGCCCAATTTGTCGTTCTTCTTCAAATGAAACTGGCGCTACAAACGATCCAGATTTAAGTAACATCGCAAGTGTTTTTGCACCTTCTGCGGTAAAGCCACCCTTTATTTCGCCACTTTCTTTAATTGCTGCATGAATCACTGGCGCGCTAATAACTTGACCATCCAAAATAATAGCAAGCGCACGGCCATAATTTTTACTGGTAAGTTCATAAAATTTTTCAGCGCCTTCAGTATTAAAAGAAAAGAGAACCATTGGCTCAATACCGCTTCGTCCTCCAAATGCAGGTCTTGCATCTTTAAGCATACGTCCGGTAACACGAGCATACCGCTCCACTAAATAAAACGATTGTCGTGAATCTTCTTTTCCAGAAATAATTTCTCGATCTGCAGGAATATCGCCATCAAACTTATATAAAATATCTTCTGAGGATGTCCCTGTATCATACACAAGCCTAAATTCAAGCTGTGCAGCACGACCAATCATTTCTTTTGCACGTTGTGGATCAGCAACATCTGGCAATTCAATAATAATATTTTTTTCACCTTGAGCAGCAATAGGAATTTCTGCAACACTAAACTGATCAAGTCGACGTCGCAATACATCAATATTTCTTTCCACTGCATCAGAACGAATTTTTTTCGCTACTGTTTCTGGCAAAGAAAGAAATAATTGAGAACCTTCACTCTTTTGAACAAGTTGCGCATCATGTTCTTTTATTGCCTGTGCCGCTTCTTGTGCATCTTGAATGGATTTAAACGATAACTCTATTTTCCCATCCTGCACTACTTTTGAAGTAGGAATATTTTTCTTTAACCGCTTTAATAGTGAATCAATATCTTGCATACGACTAACCAGATCAGCGCGAACAGCTTCATCAGTTTTTACTTCAAGCATAAGATAGGTTCCACCTACCAAATCACTCCCAAACCTAATCGCATCACGCAGCGGATATAAAAAATATACTCCAAGAATGGCAACCGAAATCCAAAAATTAAATTCTGTAAACAGATATCGACGCAATGAAATAGCCATAAAATCTCCTGATAAAATTACCGACTTCTGCCTTTTTTTAGATATTTTGGTGCCGAAGAGGGGACTCGAACCCCTACAGGAATACTCCCACAGCCCCCTCAAGGCTGCGTGTCTGCCAATTTCACCACTTCGGCAACGTAAAAATACATGCAAGAATGTACCACAACAAAGCCTATTGCGCAACTATTGTTCATTATTTTTTTAACTTTTTTGTTACGCTGTAAGACTCATTTTATAAACCTGTCAAAAGACGGATCGTATTCCATGCTTCTCCAGGCAATGAAAGTATCCATCCTATCCAACCCTGTTCAGATGGTTCTTCTTCCTCTTCTTGCTGTCTTTTTTGAGCTTCTTCTATTCCTTTTTGTTCCGCTTCTTCTTTTGCTTTTTTTTCTAGCGCACGATCATGTGCTGTTTTATCTGCCTGCTCAAGCTTATCTGCACGCTCTTTAAGATCAATTCCTTTTGTTTTAAATATTTGCACAATCTGCTTGGTTGTATTTACTTCATTGGTCACTTTTTTAATAAGTGTATTAAAATGATTTGCAAATTCACCCTGAATATATTTATGCACACCTTTTAAGTTTTTCCATATCGTTTCCATATGATAAAAAATCTCTTGCGCTTTTTTATCACTTAATTCACGAGCAATATCTTTTAATGATTGCCATGCTTCTCGCTCATAATCACGTGCACGATTTAATTGCTCCATCAATCGAGAAAGAGCTATATCAACATCATGATCTAGCGTTAGAATTGCATCAATGCTTTTTTGCATGGCATCAAGTTCTCTTTTTTGATCTTGAAGATCAACAAGCAATGCGCGTTCTTGCTCATCAAGATCGCCTTCTACTTGTTGCGCTTTTTGGAGCCTTTTTATAATATCAGCCACAATTTCACGAAATTCGCCCTGCCCTGCCCCTATAAACAAATAAAAAGGATCAAGAACCGTTTTATCAAGCTCAGTTCGTTTGCTAAAAAAATCAGATCGTAAAGACCAAATTGCATCAATCAATGCTCTTATTTTTTCAAATCTATTTTCCGCTCGCTCCCACCACAAACGTTTATATAACCAATTTCCTTGCGGCTCTTCAAGTTCTATAGTACTCAAACCAATATCTTGCGAATCATCATCAAGTCCATCCAAAGAATCTTCTTTTGGCTGTGCTGTAACAGCATCTGATTTTAACGGCACAACAGGACCTGCCACAGGAGATTTTGCTGGCATAGCAGCAACCGGAACAGGTGTTGGCAATCCAGGAGTTGGTACAACAACCGAAGGTGCAGTTTGTGGAATTGGTACAGGAACTGGTGTTGGCAATTTTGGTGGCATAACCGCAGGAACAGGCAATGAACTCTGAACAGGCATTGCTAATTGAGGCCCAGATGGAACTGTTGCTGGAACTTGCGGCAACTGCACAGGAACAGAACTTGTTGGCATTTGCGCTACAGGAACCGGAGAAGTTTGCGCAGGCATAGAAGCAGGCAAAACAGGAACTACTGGAACAGCAATCGGCTTTTGAACAGGCAGCTGGGCACCAGGAACCGGCATTATAGGCCCCGCACCTGGCGTTGTTGGTTTGGGAGCAATAGGCATAGAACTGGTCATTAAAGGAGGCATAGCAACCGGTTGCTGCACCAACAATATACAGCCAATAATCATTACAATTACTCGTTGCAAAACAGTTCTTGCGCTCATTTTTGCTCCCCTATAAAACACGGTTTTTTATAATGTTCTTGAAAGCTCTTTTAGTTCATCCATCAATGCAACAGATAATTCCTCTGCTTCACTTGATGTATATACCCATCGAACTCCTGATGTTACTTTGCTTAACACAGAACGATCACTTTTGATATCAATAATATCAATTCGTACAATATTCATCAATGGATGCACAGAAGATGGTGCACGCACAACACCCGCACGACCCAGCACACTGTATGCAATATTTTCTTCATCAAGAAAACAAAGCATTACCTTTTTTTGCCACACCATATTGTGATATCCAACATGATCTTTGTGAATAGAAACAAGCACGCTTTCTGATCCTTTTGGATACACGCACTGAATAGGTGTTGTATTAGGAAGACCTTTGTCAGAAATCGTAGCCAATACACATACCGTTTTTCCCTGCTCTAAAAGTGCTTGTAAATCTTCCGGCAACTTAATACCAACATGTTTTGCCATAAATAATGTTCCCCTCTCTGCATATGGATATAAAAAGCTCTTATAACTAGTACATACAATTTTTAAAAAGATAGACGCGCAAGAATATCATTTTCAACCGCAAGCCCTGCTGGCGTTAATCCCCAACGGCCTTGTTTTTGAACCATAAATCCTTCTTTCTCCAAAAGAGTTACAACTCCCCATAATTTTGTTTTTTGTCCTTCTGAAAGACCACTCTCAAGATCTAATGATGAAACACCCTGTATACGCCTTAATCCAAGCATAAGTTTTTCCATATGAATTTGCTCTGCTGTTAGCTCTTCATATCGAACTGGCTCACAAGAGTCAGTCATCATTCGATCAAGATAGTTTGTTAAATTTTTTTCATTCTCAAAACGAAGCACACCATCAAAAGAGTGCGCGCCTAAGCCAAATCCACGATATGGCTTGCGATCCCAATATGCAGAATTATGTTTTGATTCATACCCAGAACGTGCAAAATTTGAAAGTTCATACTGCAACAATCCCTGCTCATTAAGATACTGTTTTGTCCAATTATACAAATCAACAACCTCGTCATCAACAGGCAATGAAACACGCTTTGATTTTACCTTATAATACAGTTGCGTATGCTCATGAACCATTAAAAAATATACAGAAACGTGCTTGATCGGCCAAGTAACAATCTCTTTAATCATAGAAATCCATGCCGCAGAAGAAACTCCTGGCAATCCAAGAATCAAATCAACAGAAAGATTATCAAACACTGCCGATGCCTCGCTTAAAAGAGCATATACATCTGCAACAGACTGCCTTCTATTTAACGCATGCAACACACGATCATCCAAACTTTGAACCCCTATACTCAATCTATTAATCCCAACCTGTTTCCAAACCTGTAATTGCCCAGGCTTTACCGTTCCTGGATTTACTTCTATGGTCATTTCTTTGGTTGGAATAATGTCATACTTAGTATTTAGTATAGCAGCCATGTCAAGTAGCAAGTCATTAGGATAGGTACTCGGAGTTCCACCCCCCATAAAAATAGTCTCTATGCGGTGTTTTTTATCTGATTTTTCGGCAAAAATTCGAATTTCGTTAACCAATGCCTTATGATACTGTTCCATAAATTCATCTTGTCCTGCAAGCGCTACAAACGGACAAAAATGGCAACGATAGGGGCAAAATGGCCAGTGAATATATAACGCTTCTGTATTAATCGTTTTATTATAGTGACGATTATCGTTTTGCTGCATGAAAAACGGATTCCTGAATAACGGCGCTACAAAAATCTAAATCACTCAAAACTTGGTCATCAGATATTTGCATAAAAGAAAATTTTATCACTGCGCTTCTTTTAAACAGTTCCTCTAACTTTTCTTTTACCGTATCAGAAAGTGATAAATCTTGCAAAAAAGGAATGCTTTCATCATCCGTTTTTGAAAGCATATCAATTTTAAACTGCGCACTAAAAAAAGATTTCATGATTCTTGAAAGCAAGCCATAAACCTCTGACATTTTTACTTCTTTTTTGAGATATTGTTCTTTTAAAGATGCGACGTCTTTTAATGCTTTTTCTGAGGCAGAAAGCGGCTTTGCTCTTTTTTTAAAAAACCATCGTATAAAAAAAAATATTCCAAAAAAAAGAATAAAAAAAAGCATCATTGCTATTACTTTTAAAAAAAATGGCCTTTGCCAAAAAGGTATATGCCACATTCCATATATATCATACAATTCATGTTTTTCATGCATATCATTACCCCTATTTATTCAGTACTGCATTCGCCTTTTAAAAAAAAGAATAATATCGGAAGCCATACACCGATTATCCACAAGATCTATTACACCACAACGCCATTTCTTAAATAACCTGTTTTGTTCAGTAATACGTTGTTCATACCAAAGTGGTGAAAGATACTGTGTATCTACAGATACACACTGCCCCGTTTCAATATCTTCAAGCTCTATAACACCAACATCTACAAATCGTTTTTCTCTTTGATCAAGATAGCGAACAGCAACAACATCACACGTTGCAGCAATAACTTTTATGGGCGCAGATGACTGCTTTTCAGCTTCACATTGAACAATAAAATCTGAAACAATAAATACAAGTGCATGTTTTTTACGCTGTTTCAACAAATAGCTAAAAACAGTCATATATGAACTTTTTTTGCGTTGCGGTGTATACGTAAAAATGTGTTCTATAATAGTCATAACATGCGCAGTCCCACGACGCGGTGGAATATATAACTCTACCTCATCAGTAAAGAGAATGAGACCAACCAAATCATTTCCGCGTCCTGCAACAAGCGCCAAAATACTTGCTATCTCATTCCATCGATCTTTTTTGGTATGCACAGATGACCCAAAACGAGACGAAGCAGAAACATCTACCGCCAAAAAAATAGTTCTGCTCCGTTCTTCTATATACTGCTTAACAAGCAATGATCCAGTCCGAGATGTTGCGTTCCAATCAATACATCTGACATCATCACCTACTTGATACTCACGAAGTTGATCAAATTCAAATCCAACACCTTTTTGTGCAGAACGCGTATCTCCAATAAGCATCCCACGCAATGTTCTTTTGGTATGAATAGTAATTTGACGAATCTTCTTTTTTATATCATCCGTAAGCATTGATGTTGATGCGTATTTCATCCAAAAAGACCCTCTCTTTTTAATACATCTGGAATCACAATTGAACCATCAGCTTGTTGGTACGTTTCCATTATTGCTACAATCAAACGCGGAAGCGCTAAAGATGACGCATTAAGCGTGTGTACCAATTTTGTCTTTTCACCCTCTTTTTCTCGAT
The DNA here is from genome assembly GCA_964440325.1 of uncultured Pseudomonadota bacterium. GTDB lineage: Bacteria > Babelota > Babeliae > Babelales > Vermiphilaceae > CAYTRW01. Next base: position 74,231 of record CAYTRW010000001.1, on the reverse strand, counting down.
AGCGAATTAATCCTCGTCGCGCTTGAAAATCAGTACAGTTACTTGCCGAAGAAACTTCATAATATTCTTTTTGCCCAGGAAGCCATACTTCAATATCAAACGTTTTTGCTGATTGGAATGAACAGTCTTCTGCTGCCAACAAACTAATACGATAATGCAAATCAAGCTGCTTTAAAATATCTTCTGCACAGGCAACCATCCGATCTAACTCCGCCGGTGAATGTTCTGGTTGACATATCGTTACCAACTCAACCTTATCAAATTGATGAATACGAATCAACCCGCGTTCTGTTGCACCATACGATCCTGCCTCACGTCTAAAACAGTTTGTCCATGCGGTCATGCGAACAGGCAAATCTTGTTTATTAAAAATATGCTCTCGATATCTATTTGCAAGATTAACTTCTGATGTTGGTGTTAAAAATAACCCATCACCAGGAACTGCATATACCTGCTCTTTAAATTTAGGGAAATTACCAGAAACCTCTAATGATCGTTCATTCACTAATGCAGAAGGAAGCATAGGTTCAAAACCATGTTTGATGTTATTTTTAAGCATAAACATGGTAAGCGAATAAAGCAGTCGAACCCCATCACCCTGATAAAAAGGAAACCCTGCACCTGAAATTCGTGCTCCTACTTCAAAATCTATCCATCCAAGTTGCGTTGCTAACTCAACATGATTTTTGACCGGAAAAGAAAATTCTTTCTTACTTCCTACCATTTTAACAACCTGATTTTTCTCTTTTCCACCAACGGGGACATCTTCAAATGGAATATTAGGACAAGAAAGCGCATGCTCTTGAAAACGGGTTTCTATTGCTTCAAGCTCAGCTTCTTTTATTTTAATATGTTTTCCAAGCGCAACTGATTGTTCACGCAATTGAACAGTAACTCCCTGTTGCCCCGCTTTTGCTAAATCATTTTTTTGCTTACGCAACTCTTCAAGATCAGATTTTAATCGGCGCACTTCTTTATCAAGATCACACAATAAATCAAAATCATACGCTGGATCTTTTTTATAAATATGTTTTTTTACGTCTTGCTGATTTTTACGAAGTAATTCAAGATCTATCATCGATTATATTCCTACACAGTATTTATTTTTTATTTTTTCTTGATTGTACCGCAGTTATATATCTTTATAAAGATCAAAAATTCTTCTTTTATCACAAAAAAAGGTGACCACTAAAAATGGTCACCTTAAAAAGAGTTCTATGTTTTTCTAGGCTTTAAACTTTATCCTAGTTTCATAGTACGTACAACTTCTCTAAGACCTTTTCCAGCCTTAAAGCGCGGAACGTTAACTTCTGGGAGATTAATTCTTGCCTTTGTCGCAGGATTAATACCTTTGCGAGCAGGACGACGAGACACCCAAAAACAGCCAAATGCTGTCAATGAAACTTTTTCACCTTTTTTTAATGTTCTGCTAATAATGCGTGTTAAGGAATCCAACACACGCGTTACATCTTTTTTGCTGAAAGATGTTTCTTCGCTTAGCTCGTTTATCAACTCGCTCTTGTTCATAAAACACTCCTACCTGTGGTTACTGGTAAAATAAAACACTGCTACTTCACACAAATCTGCACCTTTTTTGTTCAGACTTTGGAGTAAGATATATTCAGTTTAAAATCAATTGTCAATAAAACAGTGTTATATATACACAAAAAAATAAGTAGATACATGTATGACATCAAAATGCATACCGCTTTTTCACTCCAAAGAAAGCCCTTGTTGTAACGCTTGCAATGAAAGCAGCGCGCATTTTAAACGAACAGGCCCTAAAGACATCCCGATAAGAGATTGTATATATTGTGCATCATAAAGATTAACATCCTGCACCTTTTTTTGTTGCACATCTACCGTGAGTAATGATGCTGTTGCCATTGCAATTACACATCCTTCTCCTTGAAACATTATTTTTTCAATAACATCTCCATTCAAACTTCCATAAATCTGAACACGATCTCCACAGGATGGATTATAACATTGAGAAATAAAAGAAGGAGTTTCTATGATCCCTTTGTTGCAAGGATGCATATAATGCTCTTTAATTCGTTCTTGATTCCAATACATATTTTCTATTTGAAAAACAGGTTGCGTTTGCGCTTTAAAAATAAAGGAGTATTCTATATTACTAATAATAGTCCAAAAAGAAAGATTTTAAAATGAATACATTAATGAGAACTCTTTTTTTTGCATGCTTTTTCTCTCTAAACTATGCATCTATTGATTCAGTCAACAAAAAGGTAATTGTTCTTGATCTTCACGGCGTCGTGCTTACAACAAACAAAAAAGCTGCTTTGCAAACATTAGGCCTAAAAAATATTCTTTTTTATATTTGGCAACAAAAAGTTAGCCCACACATGCTCATGAAAGTATTAAAAGAACGACTGTATCTCCTAATGGACACCATTAAACCTCTTGAAAATAATTCAGAACCCTTTGCATGTGATGATCACGGCCAACGGCTTCCGCAGCATATGATCAATTTTTTGAATGGATCACAATCTCCAGAGGAGATTCTACAAGAATTAACTACCTTTATAAGGGGTAATCCTAAATGGTTTAAAAACAAAGCAGAGCAAATTATCATGCTCAAACTTGCTAAACTCCTTTTTACCCCAGAACTTTTTGCAAAACTCTATGCCATAAGACCTCAGGCTTTAACCTTTGTAAAAGAATGCATAAAAAATGGATATACTATTGCCATTCTTTCTAACTTTGATACAGAGACTTTTAAAATCATAAAGGAGCAAAATTCAGACTTTTTTAACCTTTTTGACCCAAAAAACATCTGTATCTCTGCCTCTGCAAAAGGGCTAAAACCACATAAAGAAATATATACTTTTTTTGATCAATTTAACGTTTCTTATGATGCCATCACCTTTATTGATGATCAGTATGAAAATTTGATCATCCCCCAAAAAAAAGGTGTTAATGTTGTGCATTTTAAAACGTCTAAAAGTCTTGGTGGCCTTTTAACTCGGTACCCTGTATTCCCCCAATTGCCTTGCTTAGTGGACCAAAAACCTTCTCCTTCTTTTTTAACAGAAACCAATGATTATCTGCTAAAACCTATTTGAAAAAAGCTTTAATTTGACTTATAATTTATAGTTGAAATAATAAGTTTTTAAATGGGATTATAAAAAATGAGTAAATTAAAAGGATGTTCTTACGCGCTCATTTGCATGATGGGACTACTTTCACTCCAAACACACTGTACTTTTCTGCCTTTAAATGAGCCTTACCTTTATAACGCTTTTTTTAGCCGAAGGTTTCAAGAACTTCGCAAGCCTAACCTGACTAATTCTAATCAAGGTACCGCAACCCTTTCTGAACAGCAAAAAATAAACCTTAGAGCCGAAGCAGAGTCAAATATTGCTTATCATATAAATATGATCAACAACCAAACACAATTTTCTGGAAAGCAATTTTTTGCAAGCATCCTTTTTGGCGGATTGTCTGACTTTCTTTATCACAATAGCAAATATGCATCCAGCAACGGTGCATTAACTACAGCAATCATACTTGGTGGCACTATTACCGGTTGCGCCACAAATTTTCTTTATAACTATATCAAAAGACATAATGCTTTTAAGACATTGACCAATGCAAAAAATTATATCGACCAACAGGGTTATGTTGAACGAGTTCTTAATTCTGATACTGACACCACTGAAGCAAGAATTACTCCGTTAAATCTACGCGATATAAAAGATATTGCAAAAGATACTAACTTGCTTTCTCTCAGCACACGATTTTATACAAGTTCAGGAACTACTTTATACATTCCAGCTCTTGATAGTCAAACCTAACACAGATTCAACAACCGAGATAATACGCTTGCGTACATTCTAAAATCTAAAAAAAGCACTACGCCGCGCAAAAAAACAGATATGGTTGCACACATAACGGTAAATCAAGCGGCTTTCATGTGCTTGGCATGCCAAACTCAAAAGGAAGAATTGTTGTTGGATCAGAACGCTTAATCAACGCCGAACATGCCATTTGGGAAGCAAACGTAACCATTAATGGTATACTAAAAGGTGCAAAATCTAGCTTCTTCCCTATTTCTATGAATCCTGAACAAATTATCAATGCAATCCAAGAGGCTTATCAAAATAGAGTTTTTCAAATGAAAGGAATTTATGAAGGAACTTCAATGTCTGGTATTAAAATAAGAATGTTTATAAATCCAAAAGGTCAAATCACTTCTGCTTTCCCTTATTATAAAAAATAACAATAATCAAGCCAATTAATTTTAGCTATATGTTTTACAAAATAAAATTTGTCACTCCAACAGAAACCATTGTCCCTATTGTAAACTCCTCTTCTGAATATGATCCATTGGCAGGATTTTTATTTATAGAAATTCGAGATTATATAAACAGTGTCGCTTTTTTTGTAAATGAAATAGACGCCGTTTTAAACGGAGAAAAAGAAGAAGGTGGTTGCAGCGGCGATGGATATGCTATTGACGTTTGGGCTGATAAAACAATGGTAACTTTTTTATTTCCTGATAAAGAAGATGGCGATGTTTTTGAATGGATAGAAACAAAAAAACTTCGTAAATACATATTTTTATGGTACAACGAACTGCACAAATTTAACCGCATGTACATACACCCATCTTGTACGATTTTTGATCCAGAATATGTTTTATATACCTTTTTATCGTCTGTGTATCACAAAGAAGTTGATTTTGATCAATCATTTACTTTTTATATACATTCTGAATCTGCAAAAGCACTGCGCCGCGTAAAAAAACGAATTAGACACTTTTTGGCATCAGATATTCCCGATGCAGAAAAATGCGCTTATATAAAACATTGTGCTGACGGCATGCACTTTGATGCCAAATTTATAGATCCACTTGCATGGCTTTTGCAACGCCTTGATCTATTCCCCAAAACAAATAATTGGGTTGAACAAAACCTATGGCCAATTATTGATTGGATCACTGATGAATGTAACGCAATAAAAAAGTTCATCTGCAATCAACGATAAGATTTTACCAAAAGACTATTTTATCAAATACGAGCAATATCCCTAAAAACCTTTTTAGGCAATGTTTTTATCTGCATTTTTTTAAGGTATACTAATATAGTATAATGTTTAAACCTTTTTTATGGTGTGCTAGTTTTGTGTTACAGATAATAGATCTTTCCATTTCCATTGCACAAACGGAAATTATTTCTCATCTTTTTTTGCATATACACCCTGGTTCTATCCATGCGCTTATGGGGCCAAATGGTTCTGGCAAAAGCTCTCTCGCGCTTGCATTAATGGGACATCCTTTATACAGCATAACAACAGGATCAGTATCTCTTGATGGCATAACACTCAATGATCTTTCTCCCGATAAACGTGCGCAGCTTGGTCTTTTTTTGGCTTTTCAATATCCCCTTGCCATTCCAGGAGTAACTGTTGGCGCTTTTTTGCGTGAAGCATGCAAAGCTATGGGTTTTTTGCATGAGTCTCTTGATGCTTTTAAAAAACGCCTGGACTCTGCGCTTGCCATTCTTTCTCTTGATAGTTCTTTTATTGATAGATCATTGCATGATGGATTTTCTGGGGGAGAGCGCAAAAAGATGGAGATCCTACAACTGCTTCTTTTAAAGCCAAAAATCGCCATCCTTGATGAAATTGATTCGGGTCTTGATATTGATGCACTCAAAATAGTTGCTCGCGGCATTTTGTATGCACGTCAACAAAATCCTGCTCTTGCGCTTCTTATTATTACGCATTATCAACGCATTTTAGAACATATTGTTCCAGATTGCGTACATATTATGCAACCAGGATTAAAAGGAGCAATTGCACAATCCGGGGACAAAAATCTTGTTTGTGTACTCGAGCAAAAGGGGTACGATGGCCTACATCTTTAAATCTACAAAAGGCTTGAATGCTCAAATTGTTGCTCATATTTCAGAACAAAAAAATGAACCGGGATGGATGACCGATTTTCGATTAAAGGCATTACAGCTGTTTGAAAAAATGCCCATGCCTAATTGGGGTGGTGATCTTTCTGCACTTGACACCAATGATATTCGATTTTATGTAAAACCTGTTGAAGGGCACAAAGAATCGTGGGAAGATATCCCCATTGATATCAAAAAAAAATTTGATGCACTCGGTATAGTAAAAGCCGAACAACAGTATTTGGCAGGAGTTGGTGCACAGTATGAATCAGAAATTGTGTATCAACAACTCAAAAAAGAATGGAAAGAAAAAGGTGTTCTTTTTTTGGATACCAGTAGCGGACTTGCGGAGTATCCAGAACTTTTTAAAAAATTTTTTGCAACCGTTATTCCTGCGCATGACAATAAATTTGCAGCGCTCAATTCAGCAGTATGGAGCGGTGGCAGCTTTGTGTATGTTCCTGATGGCGTGCATATTACGATGCCACTACAAGCCTATTTTCGCATTAATACCCAAAGCATGGGACAGTTTGAACGTACACTCATTATTGCCCAACCAGGAAGCTTTGTACACTACGTTGAAGGATGCAGCGCGCCCGCATATCGCAAAAGTTCTTTGCATAGCGCAGTTGTAGAATTGGTTGCGTTGGACAACGCGCATATTCGCTATACAACAATTCAAAACTGGTCAACCAATGTTTATAATTTGGTCACCAAACGTGCCATAGCACACAAATATGCAAAAGTTGAATGGGTTGATGGAAACTTTGGAAGCAAAATAACTATGAAGTACCCTTGTATTGTGCTCAAAGAACCTGGCGCAAAAGGGACTATTATTTCATTAGCAATTGCCGGAAAAGATCAGCATCAAGATGCAGGCGGAAAAATGATTCACTTGGCACCGCATACTAGTTCTCACATTATTTCAAAATCAATCAGCAAAAACGGCGGAAGAAGCTCATATCGAGGACTTATAAAAGTAATTCCAGGGGCACATTCAACAAAAGCATCGGTGCAATGTGACGCGCTCCTTCTTGATGAATCTTCCAGATCTGATACATATCCAACAGCCATAATTAATGAATCTCACGCTTTATTACAGCATGAAGCATCAGTAAGCAAATTGGATGATGAACAGATTTTTTATCTTCAAACACGCGGACTTTCTGCTCAAGTTGCACGCGCAATGGTCGTAAATGGATTTGTAGATGCATTTGTTAAAGAACTTCCCATGGAATACGCGGTAGAAATTAATCGATTGATTAATTTTGAGATGGAAGGATCAGTTGGATGAACCACATTATTCTTCCTGATAATAGCACTATAACCTATCAGATTTATAAAGAAATAGTAGAGACACAAAACGATACTCAAATATTTAAGTTTGATATTCCAGAAAATACACAACTTTTTTTAGCCATTTATCTAACAACGCAAAATGCATGCCATCTTCAGTTAAAACTGATACTAAATCTGCACAAAAAAAATGCATTTGTGCACTGCAACATATTTGCTCAAACAAAAGAAAAAAGCACCATTACATGCATAACAGAACAGCATCATTTTGCTCCAAATACAACATCAGAACTTATTTTAAAAGGAGGAAGCTTTGAGCAATCACTTCTTGAGCACACAGGAATAATAACTATAAAACCAAGTGCTCCTCATTCAACGGCACGCCAAACAGCAAAAATTATGTTAATGGGAGACAAAGCACGTGCACTTACAAAGCCAGATCTTGAAATTTTGCATAACAATGTAATTTGCTCACACGGTAGCGCTGTTGGCACTCTTGATCCAGAACAACTTTTTTTATGCCAAGCACGAGGAATATCTTCTGATTTGGCAAAAGATATGTTATTTAATGCGTTTTTTAAACCGCATTCTTATGGACAAATCTTTTGATCTGTGTCTTAATTGTTTAGCCAAAAGCATACTCTTTTTTCTTTTTTTCTTGGTTTTTCATTAAGAGAAAAATTATTACTACTAACCTTTTCTCTGATTATCAAGCCTATAT
>CAYTRW010000001.1:0-66190 GCA_964440325.1 uncultured Pseudomonadota bacterium | reverse complement strand
CCTTTATATCATTAAATAATCAGCATTATGAGTATAAAAAAGAATGATTTTCCTTAGATATGTTATTTAATGCGTTTTTTAAACCGCATTCTTATGGACAAATTTTTTAATCTTTCCGTTTTTCTAAAAAATTGAATACTTGATTCTTTAATCTATCAGGCAACCCTGTAACGTGCTTTTCTTTATCTTTTACTTGGTTTTTGATGCAATCTTCTACTTGGTTTTTGATGCAATTTTCATGATATACCATCAATGCTAGTTCGTTTGTTTTATTAATTATTCTATCATAAATAGCATAAAAATGCTTTCTTGCCGCAGGAAGCATATCAATAGGCAAATTATTCTTTCTTGCGTGCACAAGCGCTAATGGTAATATTCCTAATATGTGCCCACCAAACATATCCTTTTTAACATCTTGATATGCCATTTCCATCTCCTTCATACGATGATTTTTTTTCTGATAATAAGAATAATCATCTTCATTATCTTTTTGTTCCATAAGAAAATAAGACGATTTAATATTTCTTATTGCATGAAAAGCTATATCAGTAATAAGCGCTGCTCTACGAACCGCTCCTAGCGATAATAAAACTGAACATAACAATACTGGTATATCCTTTTTTTCAAACATCCTTGAAGTTGAATTATTATTTAACCAATATCTAAACATATGAGCACAATATTTTGCACTATAATAAAATGCGCCATCAACGCCAATTGCTGCTATTTTTGATATATGAAAAAACTTGTTATTTTTTTTACTATAAAAACTTTTGTTTAAATTAAAAAAAGGTTCAACTGCATGCAATAGAATAGTATTTCTTAACGAATTTGTTTTTTTCAAAAATACACATAAAGATGCCAATGTTATCCATGGAGCTATCTTTGATCCCTCAGCCAAAGAGAAAGAATAAACAGTTAAGCTTTGACACAATAATATTAAAAAAATAGTCTTTTTTATATTTATCATTTATCTCAGTCATTTTTTAGATTAAAAAACTTAATTATAACATTGTATCACAAAGAAGATATTTTTCAAGTTGAATTTTAAACAAATCAAATAAACGCTCATATACTTTATAAGGATATATGCGTATACTAAATGCATATCCTTTATATCATTAAATAATCAGCATTATGAGTATAAAAAAGAATGATTTTCCTTTTTTTATGGCTTATCCAGACATTATATATCTGGATAATGCGTCTACCGTGCATAAACCACAAAAAGTTCTTGATGCCGTAAATCATTTTTATACCCATGAATATGCAAATGTGGGCAGGGGAACCTATTTTTTTGCTGAACATGCCACAGAACAGTATGAAGCTGTACGTCAAAAAGTTGCTCATTTTATTAATGCAAAAGAGTCTTTGGAAATTGTGTTTACCTCTGGAACCACAGAAAGTATTAACACAGTAGCCTGGTCATGGGCAGCCAATCAGTTAAACGCGGGTGACGAGATTGTCATAACCGCCCTAGAACATCATGCTAACATCTTGTGCTGGCAGGCACTTGTTGCACAAAAAGGCCTTGTATTAAGCATTATTCCTATTGATGATCAAGGCGTTATCCATACTGATTCTATAGACCAATCAATTACCCAAAAAACAAAGCTCATTGCTACTACTTATTATAGTAATGCTATAGGAACACGCGTTCCAGTTGAATATATCGCTCAAAAGGCACGCTCTGTTGGCGCATGCTTTTTAATTGATGCAGCGCAAGCAGCAGGACACGTTCCCCTTGATGTACAAACATTAAATTGCGATTTTTTAGCATTTTCTGGCCATAAAATGGGAGCTCCCACAGGAGTTGGTGTTTTGTATATCGCTAAAAAACGCCATGCTGAATGCATCCCTTTTAAACGCGGTGGTGGAATGGTTTTTGAAGCCGATTATACAAGTGCTAGCTATAAAAACATCCCCGCTCTTTTGGAAGCAGGAACCCCTCCCATTGCTCAAGTTATCGGACTTGGTGCAGCAATTGATTATTTACAAAACCACAAATCCATTACTGGCACATCCTTTTTAAAAGAAAAATGTATAAAAATGGCTTTAGAAGGCCTTTTGAGCAATGATGATATCCGCGTTCTTGGTCCTTTAGAAAAGCTTTTTGAAGGCCATATAATAAGCTTTCTTCACAAAAAGCTTCATGCGCATGACGTAGCAGCCTATTTTGAAAGCCGCAACATTTGCCTCCGTGCAGGGCATCATTGCGCCCAGCCACTCGCTAAAAGGCTTGGATATAACGCTTCCACGCGATTAAGCCTTTTTCATTATAACGATATAGCCGACATAGAAGCCTTTTTGGATGCATTAAAGGGGCTTAAAGGCCTTTTATAGGCCTAAATCTACACCATTTTTCCCTCTCTATTCTTTTGTACCGCCTTCTTCTTGTTATTGACAAATAGAAAAAAACCTGTATGCTTATACAAAAGAGAGTAGTAATGGGGAAATGGAGGGGTTATGAAGTACATTCGTTTTTATTCATTTTTTTTAGGAATATTACCTTTCATTGCAAGCAGCCTTCAACTTGATGCTGCTCCTATGAGAGTGGCAACGCACAGCGTTGATCGTTTTGCTTTAAATATACAAAAAAAACAATTTAAAAAAGAGCGTACTATAAAGCATGCTGCGATTGTTCATAATGCCAAAAAACCGGTTCGTACAAAAAACATAAACCCTTTATACATACATAAAGATGTCACACCGGTTGCTCAATCCATTAAAACTGAATTACATAAAGAGGCTTTTGATCAAACATCTATTCAAAAAGATGATCTTGAATCTTTTGGTCAAGAAAACAAAAATGACCAACAAGATATTGATCAACAAGATAATCACGTTGAAGAACCCGTAGATCAAGAATTAGAACAAGAAGATCCTTTAAAAAAGGATCCTATAACAGAATTACAACAAATAACACGCTCATTTGCAGAAAAACCGGTTCTTTCTCCATTACAAAAAGTTTCTCACGCTTTAAAGCAAACCCATTTTTATGCAAAAAATCCGCTTACTGCGCTAAAAGATTCTCCTTGGAATACAACTCAAAACATAGGAAATAGTTTGCAAAATCAGGTTGACAAACTACCGGTATGCGTAAAAAAGACCGGTTCAATTATATGGAAAAACAGCATAAAATTTGGAGCAGCATCCGTATTGGTATCACTCGGACTCCCTCGTTTTCTTGCTTTAGGTATTTGGGAATCAGTAAACCGATCATTTTGGATGCGACAAATTTTTGATTTCTTTTGCAAAAAAGCAGACCTCAAAGGAACAAGAAAAACAGTCTTGAGTGAAGCATTTAAATATTTTTTTGAAACAGAGAAAGACATATTATTTGGAACACATTTAAACAAAAGACTAAATTGGAACTCAAAATCAAAAACATATAACTCCTTGATAGATGTTGCAAAAGAAACGTATAAGGATGAAAAAGCTCTTGAATTATATACTCAAAATACCGTAGTGGGAGAAATTTTGAGAGACTCCCTCAAAGAGATTGCAATTATTACTGCAACAGACTTAGAAAAAGATTATTCCCTTGCTCGCAAGATTGTTGCAATATTCTCAGCAGCATTGTCTTTCCACAATGGAGAAAATCTTTCAACAATTATGTCATTAAAAGATGTGATTTTTGGCTAACAAAACAATTAAACAAAAGAGGCTGCTTATTTTAAAAATAGGCAGCCTCTTTTTATGTGTATACTCTTTTTGATACACTACAAAAAAAGCTCTTAAAAGGTTTAATGATGACTTTAAAATTTGGCAAAACAGTTTTAATACTGCTCTTTTATACAGATATATATTCTCTACAAAAAGACAGCTCTATTAAAATTGCTTTTTTTGCTCTAATTAGCTCAGGCCTTGCGGCCGCAGCATCTAATCCTGTCAGAACTATAAGTTTTGCAAAAAAAATAGGAAAGATTGGATACAGAAGTTTTTTTGTTATTCGTTACGGAAAAAGCCCAGAAGCTTTTTTGGAACACTGTGCTGCAGAACAATTACTACAAGCACAAAAAAAAGCACAGGCTGATCAAGAGCTCTTGTTAAGAGAGCAACAACAAATACTTCTTAGTCAACGCGAATACGATACCCGTATTGCAAGTGAAAAAGCAGAATTTGCTCTTAAAAATGTGCGACTTGATGAACAGTTGAAAAATGCATATGAAAGAATAGCGTATTGGGAAGAAACTGCGCAAAACAGCTCTGAAAGAATAAAACAACTTGAAGCTCTCAACACACAACTTTTAAGGCGACTGTGGCAAGCAGAAGGTCTCTTGCAACAATCGCGCACGTTTTTTTTATTGCAAAAGGGGTTGATAGAAAAACAGCAACAAGTTGTCATTCAAGATCTTATCTCTCAAATTCAAACTTATTGCAATGAACTACAAGGAAAAAGTAGTTTTATTGAACATAAAAAAGACGATTGGCATAAACGGCAAGTTTCACAAACACCTTTTATTGTAAAGCAGTTGCCTTATTATCCTTCTAAACAATCATTATAAGGAATCAGACGTATGAATTTTAAAAAAATCGGCACAATTATTTTTTTACTCTTTATGAGTATCACATTGTTTTATTATTTTAATATTGGATCCTATTTTGAAATTACTGCAATAAAGGATCGCATGATACAGATGTATCATTTTGTACAATTACGCTATACAGAATCTGTGTTAATATACATTGCCGTCTTTACCGCTATTATCGCATGCGCTATTCCAGCAATGCCTATTCTTTCCATTACCGGAGGCTATCTTTTTGGAGCAAAGCATGGATTATTGTATTCTCAGATAGGATGCTTGCTCGGAGCTACGGCATCATTTTTTGCCGTACGATACATCATCAAAGAAACAGTGCATCATCGGTATCGCGTACAACTTGAACGTTTTAAAGAAAAAATTCATGAACAAGGCGTAACATCCTACTTATTGATGATGCAGTTTATTTCTATCATTCCTTTTTTCATTATTAACACCTTGGCGGCATTAGCCGATGTTCCCTTTTTTACTTTTTTTTGGACAACACTTATTGGCTCTTTCCCCATGCTTTTTGTATACACATTAGCCGGAAAACAACTTGGATCCATAGAATCCATTAATGATCTTTTTTCTCCATCTGTTATCCTAATGTTAGTTGTCCTTATTGTATTATCAGTGGTTCCTATAATAGTAAAAAAATTAAAAACTGATCGCTCCTAACACTAAAAAGAGTTTATTATGATCAAAAAATATGCAAAAGCCTCAACAATTGGATTGTTTTTCATCATACTATTAATTGGAATACGCCTAACTGGCCTACATCAATGTGTAACTCTTGAAGTTTTGCATGCAAACAAAGACTGCTTGATACATCTTGTTGCAACCTATTATTGGAAAATGGTTTTTGGCTATATTGCATTTTATACAATTGGCGTTGCCCTTTCTCTTCCTATCGCATTACTTAGTACCGTTGCAGGAGGTTTTTTCTTTGGATTTTTACCTGCAGTTTTGTATGCAAATATCGCAGCTACTCTTGGCGCAATGATTAGTTTCTTTTTTGTACGCTATTCTATTGGAACACTTGTGCAAGAAAAATATGCCTCAAAATTAGCCCATTTTAATGCAATGGTTGAGCAACATGGTGCAAAATATCTTTTGGTCATTCATTTGGTTGCGTTTGTTCCCTTTAGCATGGTTAATATGCTTGCAGGTTTAACTACTGTTTCTTGGTGGACTTTTCTTTGGACAACGGTTTTGGGAATAATTCCCACATCCCTGCTATATACCTATGCCGGTCGTCGTCTTTCTCAAATTACATCAATTATCGATATCTTTACTCTTGATATAGTACTTGGAATGATTTTAATTGCATTATTTGCAGGAATCTTAATGCTTTATTTTCGTAAAAGAATGTATAAATTGTAAATTTTACCCATTAAGACTATAAAATAACACGCAATGCTTCTGCCAATGAAATAGAACCAGATTGCACTTTTTTAAATGCATCAACAGAAAGCGATTCCATTCCATCTCTTTTTGCTTGAGCCAAAAGTTGTTCATAATCAGCATTATTACTCACAATATTTTTGAATGCAGCCGAAGGAATAAGTAATTCAAAAATACCAACTCTTCCTTTATATCCAGTATAATTACACACTACGCAACCATTTCCTTTATACAATAAAGAAAAATCATGTCCATATGCCTGAATTATCTCTTGCTCTCTTATTGAAGGATCATACGAAACTTTACAGGAAGAACAAATAGTTCGAGCCAATCGTTGCGCCATAATGCCAGTTACTGTTGCATTGATAAGAAAAGGATCAATGCCCATGTCAATTAATCGAATAACTGCGCTGGGAGCGTCATTGGTATGCAAGCTACTTACCACTACATGGCCTGTTAATGCTGCTTGTATCGCTACTTGCGCCGTTTGAGTATCCCGCACCTCTCCAATCATTATTACATCTGGATCTTGCCGAAGAACTGAACGCATGCCCTGTTCAAAGGTAAATCCTGCAGCAGCATACATAGGAGATTGCGTTATACCAGAAAGTGTATATTCAACAGGATCTTCCAAGGTTACCATATTTTTTTCTGGAGAATACAACTCCTGCAAAATTCCATACAATGTTGTTGTTTTTCCCGATCCTGTTGGACCAGTTACTAAAAAAAAACCTTGCGGCTTTGCAATAAGTGCGAGTAACGTTTTATATGTCACTTCACTCATTCCTAACTGATTTAATGCTATAGCCTGCGCATACGGATCAAGAATACGTAGCACTACTTTTTCACCAAATATCGTAGGAAATGTAGAAACACGCACATCAATTGCTTTTTTTGCATTCTGAAATGTAAATTTGCCATCCTGCGGAATTCTTTTATGGGTAATGTTTAATCGAGATAATATCTTTAAACGCCCTATAATTTGAGATGCGATTGATTCATCAAACTTTTTTTGATCATGCAAAACCCCATCAATACGAAAGCGCACTCGCAAGCCATCTCCCGTTGGTTCAAGATGAATATCCGATACATTACGTTCAATCGCATGCGCAAGAAGCGTATCAACATAAGAAATTACTGAATCATCAGCACCCAAATGTGAAATCATACCAAAAAGACCTCTTTAGTCTGCATCAAAGGCATCAAACTCATCTTCTTCTTCATTATCAGCAGCCTGCATATCTACATCATATAAAAGTTGATCACGATACCCTTCAGCCTCTATCAAATTTTCTTCTTCTAGTTCTTGAGGCAAATCAGGATCATCATAAATATCAGGCGCAACACCCTCTGTGAGCGATGGATCGTAAAACTCTTTTACAGCATCACAAATATCCAAATATAACCCAACACGAAACTGCACATCGTATGAAACATATTTTCCAATAATAGGAAGAAGATCCTGATTATCTGGACGATTGCAAATCATAATTAAAATAGATTCATCAATGACCTCAAGAGGAATCATAGCATTTCTTAACAATACGCCCTTTGGGAACTCGTGTAATAAATGCGTATCAAAAAAATATCCCTTCAGATCAAAAAACGGAACTTGAAAATATTCCGCTGCTGCTTTTAAGAGATCTTCTTCTTGCACCAAACCTTGTTCAATAAGAAACTCATCAAACTGGTCCATGTCAGAATCTGCAAATGCTTTTGAGACTGCTGGCAATTCAGAGGTCTGAATGGAACCCTGCTTTGCAAGTATTGCCAATAATTCTTCAACTATACTTTCCTTCTTTTCCATGGTACTTCTTTCAACCCATCTTTAAGCCAAGCAAAAATCCTACGATAATGCTTACAGTGGCAACTATATTACTTTTTGCCCATTCAGTTGCCAAATAAAAAAGACTTTCTGTTGTTAATAACGCTGCTGATTGGAGACCCAAAGTAGCATAAACAACTGACCAGTTAATCGTAATAAAGTTAAAATGTTGAAAAATATAAAGAGACAACGCCATTAAAATAACAAACACAACAAGTGTGCTGTATTTTTTCATAAAAAAGCCTACTAGAAGACCTATTCCACCATACAATCCAATGTCAATCAAAGTGCCACGTGATTCTTGAAATTTTCCTACAATAGTATCTACCGGTACATGCTCCTTTACAGTGCCGAGCAACCCCGTATTTGCTTGCGTTTCTGTTCCATTCATAAATACATACCCCTTTATAATAAGATCTACTCCATTGTTTAGCGCATACTTAATAAGTAGTATAACGAATATACAGTAACAGGAGCAAGAAAGATTTGGCTAAAGAAGATTGCCCTTTTTTTTAAACATAACTATGCTCTTGCCAAATGTTTATTCATTTTTGCAAACAAAAAAGGAAAATAGATGAAACAGATATTTTTTGCCTCTTTATCATGCCTATTTTTAAAAATACATGCTGCAAACTGCAGTTCCCCCCTATTCTGCCCAGAAAGAATGGATCCTATGGATAAAGCAAGGATGAAAATGGAAGATCTTGAACGCGAAAATAGAAATCTCATCAAAAAGGTTGCACGCTTACAAGAAGGACAAGACCAACTTGCATCCCGACTTTCACTTATTGAAGAATTATTAAGAAGTCATCCAGATTTTTCTTGCCCAACAACACCTTTTAATCAAACACCACGCCAAGCTGGATATTCATCTCCAATAGTAAGCCCAAGAAGAAATGTTTTTAAACCTCTTCCTTCATCATTGTTAGCTCATCCAACTTCTACACGATCATTAAATCACTCTCTGCACAATACTGGATCAAGTGCTTCAGATGTTCTTCCAGAAATATTTTTTACTCAACAAATACTAACACCTCGATAATTCTTTTTAATAAGAAAAAATTATTTATAAAAAAGATATAAACAAAGATATTTTTACAAAATCGGAAAATCTTCCCAATTATTATAATCAAAGTGCCACCACTCAGTTGGCAAAACTGTAAAACCATGCTTATGCATAATCAAAATCAAAAAATCTCTATTTTGTTTTGCTTGAATAGAAATATCTTCCGCAGTAGACCATGCATTCTCTGTGAAATCATCAAATGGAGTTGGCATCTCAAGCTCAATACCAGTCCGTAAATCAACAAGTGTTATGTCAACCGCTGTTCCACGAGTATGTCTACCTCCTTTTCGAGGATCAGAAACATATCTCTCATCTGGAATAAGATTCCAGAATGCCCATTGTGCAGACATAGGGCGATAGGCATCAAAAATTTTAATACCTAGGCCATAACTCTCCAACTCTTGCTGTACTCTAGAGAGAGCCTCAACTACTACATCAAGAGCATAGCAGTCATCACTTTGATATATTTTTACACCCGTAAAATTATCTGTTGTAGCATACTTCAAATCTACAATAACATTGGGAATTACTTTTACATCAACCAGCATATTTGTATACACTGAAAAAAAAGAGCACAAAAGTAAAAATAAAAATACTGATCCAACTCTTTTCATAATAGCATTAATCCTTTTTTAATTATATCTTATTCTTATATAAATTAATTTAAAAACACGCATAGTCTTTTCTTTGTCTACAGGATAACTAAAATTTATTTTTATACAACTTAAGTATAATTTTATTCTTTCTTTTTATACTAATCCATTATCATTTCTCATTATTAACTTTCATTATATTTATATAAATTTTGACTGAATACTCAAACAAAGAGAAAAATAAGATCATATTTTAAATCTTATTGCGATTACACTACTCCTTTTTTAGACTAACCATAAAAGGAGTAACTATGTACAAATATACCATTAACACTCTCTATATTATTTTATTTCAATTTTTTACAGCTAATGCAGCATGTTATACGCAAGGAGTATGTTGCAAGCATACCGCGCGACTCTTTACTCCTGATAAACCAATAATTCCTGCTTTGCTAAAGACAGAAGCTTTAACCAAAAGCGCTCTTTCTGAAATTGAAATTATAAAAGAAGAACTAAAAAATCTACGCGCAGAATTTGCTATACATAAAAAAGAAACTGAAAACCAACTTGCTCTTATCGCCTTGGCTCTTTCACGCATAAAAGAACCAATCTATATTAATAGCCAAATCTACCAATCATAAGGAATACGTACATGTTTTATACTACAAAAATAACTTATCTTTTTTCTTTCTTATCGTTTCTATATACACAACAAACGTATTCAGCATATAAAGTTCCCAAACTTCCGCTTGAAAAATTGGCTTCCCAACAATCAACAGACTTCTCTTCTGAATTACCTACTGCATCCACAAAACAATATACCCGTACTATGCAAAATAGTACGATACATCCTTCACTTCAAAGTGCGCTTTATATTTTGCAAGAAACTACCCGCGATCAAAATCACAATATTCGTCTTCTAGTAACTCTTTTTAGTGGCATAGAACAAAAAGTTGAACAGTGCAACCTTCGTCTTACTGCAATAGAAAACGCAATTATATCTCAAAAAACAACTCCGTGATCTCTTGCTATTTTTTTATTCACATGATCCATTTTTGACATATTGCTGTAGACCTGCAACTTTATTACAGTTTATTTATACATCGCACATTTAACATTCTAGCTCTATAAGGACCGACGACTAAATTAACCAAATCACCTCTATCTGCAACAGCAGACAATGTTTCACGTCTGAGCAACCCTCTATTACGCTAAAGAAAGTTGAATTCACGCATAGATACCTGCAAAAAGGAACTTATATGAAAAAAATATCAACACCAACTCTCTTACTTTTCATTTTTTCAAATTTTTTATACGGAGCACATAAACAACCTAAAACTGAAGACGATTTAATAAAAAGTCTTGAGCAAAAAGTAAAAAAACTTGAACAAACTATTAAAAGTCTGCAATACGAAAATAAAACGTTACATGAAAAAATAAATAATCTTCAAGAAAATCTTGCAAAAGAAAAAGCATATCCTGTACTTCCCGCACCTATTCATTGGCTGGCAATACCCCGTTAAACTTTTAAAATCCTAATAAAACCCTTTAGTAAGGTTTGGGATACATTTTAAGTTAATTTACTTGAATGCAACATCGACTATAATATTTAAGACATAAAAAAAAGGAACACGATTTTGTCGTGTTCCTTTTTGTTTAAGCTTTTTTAAAAGTACTTATTAACCAACAAGCTCTTTTAATGCTTTTCCTGCTTTGAACTTAGGAACTTTCTTAGCAGGTATAACCATTTTTTTCTTTGTTGCTGGATTAATACCGGTGCGGCTCTTTCTTTTCATTACCGTAAAGGTACCAAAACCAGTCAGCACAACAGGTTTGTTTTGCTTGAGCGCACTACTTACAACGGAGATAAACGCTTCAAGAACTTCCTTGCATGTTCCTTTTGGCAAGCGCGTAAATTCCGCCATTTGCTCAATTAATCTTGCTTTATTCATACAATTCCTCTGCTGATTTGCCTCTGGAATGAGCAAACACAATAGCACTTATTTGTAACATTAAACATACAATACGTTTTGTCAAGTGGTGCCGAGAGCCGGACTCGAACCGGCACGGGCAAAGCCCGAAGGATTTTAAGTCCTTTGCGTCTACCTATTCCGCCATCCCGGCACATTTACAAACTTCAATCTTGGAGGCGGCACCCGGATTTGAACCGGGGAATGAGGGTTTTGCAGACCCTTGCCTTACCACTTGGCTATGCCGCCATCAAATTATTTCAATGTATATACGCGTAACCAATTCATACGCACAAATAAATGTATCAGATTTTTGGCATTCTGCAAGCGAAAACAGCTATTCCAACGTACTTAGTCCACGTTCTCTGCATCGCGCAAATACTCGTACAAAAAGAGCATATCCAACAATCAAATATAATGATGCAATTCCGATGCTAATAACCAAATCCCAATATTCAAAAATTCCTGTTTTTACTTTATTACGTGTTGCTCTAAAAATATAAGTCATAGGAATATAAGGACTCACCTTTTGCATCCATAGAGGAAGAACTTCTATATCACTAAATGCGCCACAAAAAGGAGCAAACAACCATCCCAAAATCCATGGCATTGACTGCGCTCTTCTTCCTAATAATAAAACTGCTGATGCATTAAAAAATCCAACTGACCATCCAGAAAAAATTAAAGCAATTATCGCTGCAGTAAAATGCATCACCCCAAATTGTGTTAATGAAACACCAAATACATATTCATTTACAAGCAAGCAGGTTGCTAGCACAAATAAAACACGCACAAGACCAACAAGCATAAGTCCAAACACCCACTCAATAAAACGCAATGGCGTTGAAAAAAGATTCATTACATTACGTTCCCAAATTTCTTCAAGCAAATTGGTGGATAATTCAAGATTGGTTCGATAGGTGATTTGCCATAATAAAGAACACATAAGAATGGCTAAAATCATATTGGGATTTGCACCCATTTCTATATACCAATTACTATTAAAACCCCACAATATCATATCAATAGCAGGCCAATACGTAACATCTGCTAAGCGCATAATATCTCTTATTTGTAGATACAAATGTCGCAACGCAACAGCCAAAATTCTATTTTTAGAGATAAACATGTCTGTCTTCCTTATGTTTGGCTTCCTGCTGAACGTGCAACTTCTATAAAATAATCTTCAAGCGTAGGATTTTTTATAGAAATTTGTGTGTAAGTGATTCCTGCAGCAGCAAGACCTATAAGCAATGCAGAAATCTTTTTTTCTTCAATCAAAATTTCAACATAATGCCCTTCAAGGCTATACGTTAAATGATGATCCTGACAATATCGAATCAATCGATCCGTATTGCTCCCTGCAAGCAACCATACATACGATGTTGTTAGTTCATTTGCCAATTTTTCTGGCGTATCCATCCCAACAATCACTCCATTTTGCAGCACTATAACACGATCACACATTTCGGTTACTTCATACATATTATGTGAAGCAAATAGGACTGCTGTTCCAATCTCTTTTACCTGCTCCATAATATAATGACGCACTTCTTGAGCGATATCAGGATCAAGCGCTGCAGTTGGCTCATCGAGTAATGCAATTTTGGGTTCAATCAAAAAAGCTTTTGCAAACATAACTCGACTCATTTGTCCTGCAGAAAGAGTACCTACTTCACGATGACGCATTTCCCACAAAGAAAATCTTTGTAAAATTTCTGCAATTTTTGCACGTCTTTTTTTATAAGGAATATCATACAACCGACCAAAAACTTCCAAGTTTTCGTGAATCGTTAATCGATGAGGCAAACTTACATAGGTACTTGCATATCCTACTTGGCGCAAAAGCTCAGAACGATTTTCATACAAATTAGAACCAAAATAAAGAATCTCTCCAGATGTGGGAGTTAATGTTCCAAGAAGCATTTGCATTGTTGTTGTCTTACCTGCTCCATTGGGACCCAAAAATCCTAAAATTTCACCCTTTTTTAATGAAAATGAAATTTTATTAACCGCAACAAAAGGCTCTATTTTTCTAAATTTTTGCGCAAACCAACTCGGTTCATATCTTTTGCAAAGATTCCGTACTTGCAAAACAATGTCTTGCTCTTGTTTTAATATATCCATTGGAAAAACCTTCCCCAGCGCATACGTATCCAAAAATCAATAGGATGTTTTAATAAATCAACAATCCACCATGATTCAAAACTATCATGTGACCATATTCTCATCAAAAGACGCGCATGTATTGAGCTTCCTTTTACTGGTCCAAAATATCGACAATCTTGCGATCCCTCACGATTGTCACCCATGCACCAATACTCATCTTCTGCCAACTGAACATAAAACTGATCAGACTTATCCCAATATCGTTTGCGATCTGAAGGAACGCCAAGTTTATATCGTCCTAATCGCCCTACTCCTGGCCACAAAAGCTCAATGTCACCATTCTCTCCACGAATAACATGATTTTCTACAATACGATAAAACGGCTGATCCAAAAAAGGAGCATTCGGATCGTAAGAAACATGCGTAGCATGTTGTGCCATGCGTTCCCAAATTGCATGTTCAATTATTTTTTGATCAACCATTTTGTTCCGCAAAAAATCTCCAAATTCTCGATCAATCTCTTTTTGAAGATACACAGGATCAACTTTTAAAATAGGAATCAAAGGATATTGATTTAAATACGGTTCATCTAATTTTTGACCATTGAGATATACAACTGCTTTTCCGTCTTCAATAACACCTGAAATAGTATCTCCAGGAACAGCAATAACTCTCTTTGTCCAGTTTGAAGGCCCCCAAACATATTCTTGAAAAAGGCGCACCCATGAATTTTTTGAATATTCAAATCCAATCGGTGCATTCATTGCAATAATTTCACCACGCTGTGGTTTACGAAACCAGTATGTTAATTTGTCAGCAAGAAATCGCTCGCCCACAAGCATTGTTGTTTCCATTGAACCCGTTGGCACTTGATATAAACCAAAAATAAAAGTTCGAATGAGAAACACCAACAAAAGCATGCTGCTCACTTCTAAAATTTTATTGGTTAATGATTGCTTTTTGTGCTCTTTGGAAAACATACGCTCATCCTCTATACTATAAATCTATCCATTTCATTGTATCGTCTTTTTCTCAAATATACAATGATGGCAACATGAGAAGCGGATCAACAGTGCGTCCCTGTTCATACACTTCAAAATGCAAATGCGATCCATCATTTGTACGTTTTCGAATATATCCTGTTTCTCCTACAGCTCCAATAATTGTATCACTGGTTACCTTTTTCCCTTTAACTACATACATTTTATGCAAATGTGCATACCGTGTTTTTAACCCTGCAGAATGTTGAACCACAATTGTATTTCCATATCCTGGACGATACCCAACTTCTATCACCGTACCAGAGCGCGCTGCACGAACAGGTGTTCCTTTTACTGCAGCCATATCAATACCATGATGAAACCCTCTTGAGCCATCACGTTTTCTCCGTGGTCCAAATAAAGAACTTAACCAAAATTTTGAACGATCAATCGGCCAAACAAACGGTGCAACTTGCAATGAACTATGTCCACGCTTTCTTTGCAAAACAGTTTTTTTGTTATTTTTTTGGACGCCCTTTTTGGGAAGCGCCTCTTTTTTTTCATAATCCTGATTTTGTAAAATAGTCGATTCTTGTAAAACCGATAATGAATAATCTTGCCATTCACGTTGATCAAATCCAAGCAACTCAAGGTCATGCACCTTAAAAAAATCTGCTGTTGATTGCCACAAGTAATCGGGTGTTCTATTGACTGGTGCAAATGTATAACACTCTGTTCCTCCGGATTCCTCTTGATAATTATCAAGAATCATTTTTAGTGTAGAAGCATACGTTCGATACAAATCTTGTAGTTCATGCAACTGTTGTATTTGTTTTTTTACCGTATAATATTCAAATCCAACTGCTATGGTTAAACAAGAAAGAATGCCCCAAAAAAGAAAAATAAATAAATGTTGCGGTATCTTTTGTTGCATTGCGCCCTATTTTTTGTCTTACACCTTGTACAATTTTTCGCCTAAAAGCCAACCCTCTATTCCATTTTGTTCTCGAACCTTGCACCATTCATTACATGTTTGATCAATAAACACAATATTACCCGGTTGTAAAACACCTAGCGATTGGTACTCAAAATCCGGACCAGCATAAATCGCTGTATCCGCACTCAACACAACTCCTTGTATACAAGATTCCTGCAAAGAGCGCAATCCCATTCCTACACAAAGAATTCCCAACAAAACCCCCATACATCCATGAAGAAGCGTTGCATGTTTTTGCTTTATTCTTAAAGAATAGGCATAAAGGGCAAAAAGTATCAGAAAAAAAAGCTGCAAAATAAAAAGAGAACTCGTTTTAAAAAACAACAAAAAATAGTAAAACCACTCTTCAGAAAAAGTTTTTTTTGCCTGCTGCTGTAAACTATTTTTTACTTCTTTTATTTCTGCATCAATCTGCTCCCTTTGCAAAAAAGAAGCCTGTTTTAAAGCAGCCATAAAAGATCCTAACGCGCTTGGATACTCTTCAAGTTTTTGATAACATTTTCCCATATTAAACAAAACAGCAACACCTTTAGGTTCAATTTTTTGATATAACGCTAATGCGTTCTTATATTCATGATGCTCTACATATTTATTTGCTTGCAAAAAAAGTTCTTCTGCATGTTGCCCATATATCGGTAAAAAATAAATCATTATCATAAAAATAGGAGCATATATCATATTATTTTCCCTTTCTTATGCGATATAACCATCGTTGTGCATGTTTAAAAAAAATAATCGTTTCATAAGAAGAACGTTTTCCTCCAAATGTATAATACATAGCCTCCTGTATAAACTGATTCCATTCTTCATACAACTGATGATTATGAGAGAAAAAAAGAAGCTCTAAGCTCTGTTGATCTCTGTCTTTTTGGAATGCATTTTCCCATCCAATCTCTTTATATAGTTTTTCAAAAATATAATATACGCGCGATGGATCGTTTTTTCTTTGAGCATGCTTAAGAGAAGTAAACGCTCTTAAAAAGAGTATATTTTTTTGTAAAAATCGAGATTTAAATGCAAAGGAGCACACAGCTCGAACCGTTGATTGATAAAAAAAGGTCATCCAAATAATTACACACAACATCCAAAATATGCCCCATGAAAAAGGCTCTCTTGAATGTATCGGCTTATATGAATCATGCCATACCAAAACGGTATCTCTTTGTTCAATTTTTTCATTCACTTTTTCTGACTGACTTGCACTCAAATTATTTTGGGTTGTACTTGAGATAACAGAAGGCTCTACTTTGAGTGTTACCGCATCCGTTTTGAGCATGCGTATTTTTTCAAGCGCTGTATCAAAATATACTATTTTTTGCGCAGGAATAACAAAAATTCCTGCATCAAGCGGGTGCAAGACAAATTCCCATTCTTTTGTTACATACCCATCAGCATCTAATGCTTTTACTGATTCTTTTGAGTAGTACCACCGAAGAGAACTTGGCATATCGCACAATGTCGGCTTTCCAACACGCTCTACTCCTGATTTTCCTTTTAATACAAGTTTTAAAACCGCCGCTTTTTCTTGCATAATCTCTGCAGGATCAATGTGCATACTCAATGCAGAAAAATCCCCCACTAATCCTATCTTTTTTGCCTCAGCTGAAAGCTCTCGAACTTTTATTGAGACACCATTTGAATGAATTTGAACCTGCTCATTCATAAACCCTGCAAAAAAAAGTGGCATATGTGAGAATAGACCTGAATTTTGAGTATGAGTATCGATTTCTGCATTAATTCCAAATGCAGGAATAACAAAATTTCCTGCCTGTTTTGGATACGCATTCCACTGCCATTCAATATAATGATACAATGTAGATCCTATCTGCTCAGTTCCCTCAATAGGCTCATGCATATCTGTAATATCAAGCCAAGAAACTGCTGGCTTTATAATAGAATGCAAAGAAACCGAATTTAAAAAGTAACAGCGCAGCGTAAGCCTAATACTCTGATCTACATATACTTCTGACTCATCAACCCACAATTGCGCAAATACCGTCTTTTGGGTTTGATCAACTTTTTTTGATCGCTGCACAGAAATATTTTCTTCTTCTACAACAGAAAGCCTGATACGATCAGATTCTATCATTCCACTTGCTGTTTGCATAATCGCAGGACCAATATCAAACTCTCCAGGATCATTAATCAATGCTTTATACGTATAGGTTGTCGTTGAAAATCCATTCACCGACTGCATTTGAATACCTACTCGTTGCGCAAAAATTCCTTCAATTTTAGGCTCATTTGACCTTCCATTTTCACCAAAAACTTTTACTTTAATTAAAAATGGAACACCAACTCCTGCTTTTATTAATGGAGCCCCCTGTAACGACTGTATCTCCATTTCTATACCAGCAGCTTGTCTATTTTTTTGAATCCTACAATCACTACAAATGCTCAAAAGAAAAAGCACACCTGTTAATATATATTGCATAAAACGTATACTACCAGCCATGAGAACTCCTTGTTCTTTCCTGCTCTTTTATAGAAAGAGAAATTATATGAGATTGCACTTTTTTATCTCGTTCTTCTTGAGCATGCAAAAGTGCTAAAATTCCCTGATCAACACCCTCTTCTTTCTTTTTCTGTGTCGCTAAATACTCTTTTTTTTCTTTGTTTTTTGATTTATCCTGAGTGGTAAGTTCTGTTTGTGTTGTTTTTTTGGTTTCTTCTTTTTTAGGAACACTTACATGCTGTTCACTGCTCTCTTGACCTGTCTCTTGCTTCCTTTGTTGAGTATCATCCCCATTGTTTTGGGCACTATTTTGTTTGCGATTTGGATCCCAATTCTTGCTCTCTGGCTTATCTTTAGCCTCTGCTTTGGCATGGTCTATTTTTTGTTCTGGTTTTTTGGAATCCTTACCATTACGCAACTCTTGCCCACCTTGCTCCTGGCTTCCTTCTTGTTTGGAAGACATATCAAAAGAAGAGTCTAAAGACGCATTTGAGCTCTCTTGCTGTTCATTCTTTTGAGATTTCATTTTATCTTTATTTGTTGATGAACTATCTGCATTTTGATCTGATTGTGATTGAGATGAGGATGAATTTTGGCACCCACAATCACTTTTTTGCTCTTGCTTATCTGACCGCTGCTCTTGATTGTTTTTTTCTTGTGAATCTTTTTTATCCTGCTTTTGGTTATTCTTTGATTGATCTTTTTGATCACTGTGTGACTGATTTGGCAATTGATTTGCATCGGATTTTGACGATTGATCATTTTGCTGCTTTTGATCATTACAAGAACTATTTGAATCATTTTTCTGATTATCATTTTTTTGCTGATTTTTATCAGATTGATTCTTCTCTTGCTCTTGCTGCTTGAGCATATCCTCTACAATTTTTTTATTATGAAGCGCTCGCTCATGCATAGGATTAAGCATAAGAACCTGCTTGTACCAATCTATTGCTGCTTTTAAATCATGCTCAGCAACTGCTGCGTTTCCTGCATTAAAATAAACCTGCTCCTTAAAGTCTTGAACTACTTCGGTTTTTGGTAAAAATTGTGCACTTTTTTCAAAATATGCACGCGCCTGCCTTGTCTGTTTATTTTGAAAGGCAACAACACCTGCATCATACAATAAAAATGGATCTTGCGGTGCATTGATAAGCAACTTTTGCAAAACTGTTTCTGCTTTATGCAACTCTTGTTGTTGTACAGCATACGCAGCCTGATCTTTTTCAAACCAGGCATAACTGTTCAGTGAAATAAGGGTTCCCAAAAATAGTATTTTTTTCATATACGATTCCTTATCCATGCTAACCATTTTTAGCAAACTATTCCTTATGGTATAATTTTGTCACAAAAACCACTCAATAAGAAGTGCTAAAAATGAAACTACCGCAAACCATGGATATTGATCTTCTTTTTGAGTAACCATTTTGTCCTCAAAAACCTCTGTTTCAAAAGACATAATATACTCTTTTATTTTTTCTATATCGCTTTGGTCTTCTGCCATCTTTACATAGCATCCACCAATATCAGAAACAAGAAGCGATAACGATTGTTCATTTAATCGTGAAATAACAATTGTTCCATTTTCATCAGTTATATGGCCTCGCTGAACACCATTGGTATCAAGGTCAGGAATGGGGGCACCATACGTTGTTCCAACACCTACTGCAACAATATGCATGTCTTCTTGGCGAGCCTGCTTTTTTATGCGATCCAATTGAGAAGAAAAATCTTCTCCATCCGTAAACAATATACACAATCGAGTTTTTTTGGATGGAGTACGCTCAAAAACACGCAATGCTTCAGCAAGTGCAGCATCAAATGCCGTTGTTCCCGTTGAGAACGATTCAACTGATACAATATCCAAAAAAGACTCAAACGCATAAAAATCAGCCGTAAATGGGCAATGCAAAAATGCCATTCCTGAAAATAAAATAAGTCCTACTCGTTCAGAATTTAACGATTGAATAAGCAGTTTTATTTTCTCTTTTGCTGCATGCAATCTGTTTACTGAACAATCAGCAGCACACATGCTTTTTGAAATATCAAGAGCTATCAAAACTTCTCTTCCTTGATGTTGTACTGCTTGCTCCTTTTCATTCCACTGTGGCCGCAAAAGTGTAATAAAAAGACTTAAAAAAGCAATAATAAACAAACACGTACGTACCACATGTCGAATATAAGAATAGTTTTTTAGCAATCCAAGATGGTTACCTACCAATGCAAAAGCTACACGCTTTGTCTTTAATAATCGATACACCACTACACCAATCAGACAAACAAGTGGAATAATGAGCCATACATACTGAATGGATGCAAATGTTATGCCAAATAATACTGTCTTCATAAAGCAAACCATATATAGGTAGAACAAATAACTTCAAGCGCCATGCACATAAATGCAGCCATTCCAAAAGGAATCAATAGTTCTTTATATGATTTAAATCGCGCATGCTCTTTTGAAGAACGCTCAAGTGTATCAATCATATCATACATTAATCGCATATCACTTGCTGATTGCACATGAAAGTATTGACCACCTGTCTGCAAAGCAATGTGCGTTAAAAGATCTTTATTTACTTTGGGCGATTTTACTGGACCATAAAAAGGATGCATAAACAACCTTTCTTCTTCACTTCCTATTCCAACTGTATATATCTTAATGCCAAAAGACTTAGCTGCATTTATCGCAAAATCCATATCAATATCATCTTCATGTGGTTCGCCATCAGTCAGCAAAATCATAATTTTACTTTTAGCAGTTGATGATCGCAAACGATTAACTGCGGTTACAATGCCTGTTGCAATCATCGTTTTTTCAGGATCAACAATACCAATTTGCAAATCATACAACACACTTTTTACGAGAGTATGATCCAATGTCAAGGGACAACGAGTAGCCGCTTCACGCGCAAAAACAACAAGTCCTATAGCATCATCATATCGTTTTTGCACAAATCGAATTGCTTCATCTTTTGCTACTTGCACACGAGAACGATCAT
This sequence comes from uncultured Pseudomonadota bacterium, assembly GCA_964440325.1. Lineage (GTDB taxonomy): Bacteria > Babelota > Babeliae > Babelales > Vermiphilaceae > CAYTRW01. Next base: position 45,266 of record CAYTRW010000001.1, on the reverse strand, counting down.
CATCGGTAAAATCACGGAGCTGCATACTTCCTGACATATCCAAAACCATAACAATATCTATTCCTTCTACCTGAACTTGCGAACGTTCATCTACTAACTGCGGCTGTGCAGCAAGTATCATAAGCAAAAACAATGAGATTGCACGCAAAATAGTTAAGCCATATTTTTGCAAAAAACTTGTTGTTGCAGCCATTTTTGAAAGATGCTCAGCAAGCGCATAATGGTACCGAACAGGCTTATACCAAAAAAAACGCCACAACAATGCTCCCAAAAAAAGTGGAATAGTGATATACCAAATAACCATCCATGCACAATGGATTGATGCTATCATTTATAATTCTCCATACTGCTTTGCTTGATCAACAAACCATTCATAGACTCGCAATTTAAAAACTTCATCCGTTTCATGCGGTAAAAATGTAAATGGTTTTCCCACAACAACGGTTATTGGCTCCCATTGCACAAAAAAAGTATTTGGAGGGTACGCTTTATTTACCCCTTTTATATACACTGGAACAACAGGTCTCCCAATTTTTTTTGCAAGAATAACAAAACCACTAAAAAATTCATGGATAGATCCATCTGTATACCGACCACCTTCTGGAAAAATCATTAAATGCCTTTTTTTCCCATTTAATAATGAAATCAATTGCAACAATGATCTCATTGCTTTTTTGGGAGATGATGCATCAACAAGTACTGCAAAAAGCGGGAGCAACCATCGTAAAAAAAAACTTTCCATCAACTCATGCTTAGCAAGCCAAATGTGCGGTGTCTGTTTTGCAAGAATCCCCAAAAGGGGAATATCAAGCGATGACTGATGATTTGCCACAAAAATAACCGGCTCCGATGGAATATTTTCCATACCAACATATGAAATAGGGAGCAATGTACACTTAAGCATTACCCAATAAAACCAATGTGTTATCCAAAAAAGAATTTTACTATCATAGCGCATTTTTGCAGGAACAAATGCAAAGATGCATATGGGAATAACAAAGAAAAAAGCCACTATAATAAGTAATGCGCGAGAAATTAGGGTATGCGCATATCTTACAATGGTCATTCTTTTACTCCTTCTGTGTATAAATCAATTTGTTCATACGAATATTTTGTATACAAAACACCATACAAACAAATGGTTGCTGGCACTAATACTATCTGTAGCAATTTATTAATGTTATTTACAAAAAATGGATCTGGAATAACATTCACCGCAACATCTAATCCAATCCCCAATAAATTTGCTACGGACCCAATCAAAAAAAACAATGGCAAATTATACACGACCATTTTAACACTATTTTTACCTGCATTTATCGCAAGAAGAAATACGCGATACAACTTATTTTTAGGCATAGAACTATAATAAAGAACAGTATCAAAAAGAAAAAATAAAAATATAAAGTAAAACGGTTTAAAAAAGACAGAAATTAAAAAAACGTAAAGATATAGAGCTATATAAAAATGTGGATGAAATACAAAAAAGACAGAAAAAGGAAGGCTACATAATAAGCCTACTATAGCTGCAATAAATATTGCCCCAAAAAAATACATCTGATACTTTTTCTTCCACTCTTGCAAATACGCCACATTTTTATTTTGCATCGAATTTCTTGCTAATAAAAAAGCATAAAAAAAGAGTCGTAAAAATATGAAGGCTTGTGCAAACAAAGAAACAATTACAAGGATAAAAAGTAGTGAATTTTCAGGCACTAATCGTATTGCCCCTGTATTTATATCAATTTCTGCTTGTTGTAAGCGATAAAAATAATACATTTTTTCAAGAACATACAAGGTAAAAATTGCCAATATATCATTTGACGCATTCCGCCATAAAAGAATATACAAGTCTCTTACTGATCGCATAAATGCATACCACAACAATTTGCTATTTTTTAAAGAACATATAGCGAGAGAGTTTTTCCAAGACGTCAAAATAGTCATATATTAATCCTCAAGTCTTTAAATAATACAACTTTATTATATACTACCCTGTCCCTTTATCATTTTCAAATCCTACACTTTCAAAAACTATCTACCGCATAAAGCATTTCTTTTCAGAAAGGCATTTTTTAATAAATAATTAAAAATAGATTGACTTTTGGAAAACCATATTCTTAGGATAGAAGTACTAAATAAAATTATTCGTTTGAAATGCAGACAGGATTGTGATACAAATTGATCCATACTTTATAAAAAAAGAAAATTGACACTTTATGAAAAAATTAATAATCGTTGAGTCTCCTGCCAAAATAAAAACGATCTCAAAATTCCTCGGAAAAGACTTTGTCATTATGTCTACCATGGGACACATTAAAGATTTGCCTCAAAAAGAACTGGGCGTTTCTATAGATGATGGTCAAATACATATTGATTATGTACCTCTTGAAGGAAAAGCAAAAACAATAGCAGAAATATGCAAAGCAGCACAATCTGCAGATACCGTATTCTTGGCTCCTGACCCTGACCGTGAAGGAGAAATAATTGCTTGGCATACTGCTCAAGAAATTAAAAAGGTGCTTAAGAAACCTGAAAATATTAACCGTATCACGTTTAATGAAATCACCAAGCCTGCAATCCTTGAAGCGATAGCGCATCCTGGATTTATCGATGAAAAAAAGGTAGCCGCACAACAAGCACGTCGCGTACTTGATCGATGGGTTGGATATGAAGTTTCTCCCGTTTTATGGCGCAAATTAACACGTGGTCTTTCAGCAGGTCGCGTTCAATCAGTTGCTCTTCGTCTTATCTGCGATAGAGAAGATGCGATTAGAAGTTTTAAAACAGAAGAATATTGGACAATTGATGGCATTTTTGTACATGACAATGTTTCTTTTTCATGCGCGCTTGCTCTTATTAATAATGAAAAACCGGTCATTGCAGATAAAAAAACAGCAACCTCTATTGTCACCGGCATAAAAAAAGAAAACTATGCAATAGATTCAATCGTTGATAAAAAACGAACCCGCAATCCATCTCCTCCTTTTATGACAAGTACCTTGCAGCAAGAGGCGTATAATAAGCTTGGTTTTGCGGTAAAAAAAACAATGATGCTTGCACAGCAACTCTATGAAGGTGTTCCTTTAGAAGATCCAAAAACACCGGTAGCTCTTATCACGTACATGAGAACAGATTCTTTGCGTTTGTCCGACACTGCTCTTAAGCAGGCACATGAGTTTATTAAAAATTCTTACGCAAAAGAGTATTTACCAAATGCTCCCATTCAATACGAAAAGAAAAAAAAGAAAGAAACAAATACCGCAGCACAAGATGCCCATGAAGCAATTAGGCCTATTGATGTCTATGTAACACCAGAAAAAATAAGCCGTTATATTTCTGGCGATCTTGCAAAATTATATGAATTAATTTGGAAACGTTTTGTTTCTTGCCAAATGACTCCAGCACTTTATGCTCAAAGACAAGTTTCTATTCTTGGTGGCCCCTACTTGTTTAAGGTAACCGGATCAACACTTCTTTTTGATGGCTTTTTAAAGCTATACACACCGGAAGATGATGAAAAAGAAGAAAAAGTTGTTCTTCCACAAGGAATCAAAGCTAAACAAAAAATTGACTTAACTAAAGTAGATCCTAAACAGCATTTTACACAGCCTCCTCCACGTTACAATGAAGCGTCGCTCGTAAAAGAACTTGAAAAAGAAGGCATTGGTCGTCCTTCTACGTATGCAACAATTTTAAATACCATTCGCGAACGTTCATATACCACGCTTGAAAAAAAACGTTTTATGCCAACAGAACTTGGCATGGCAGTAACCAAACTGTTAATTGAAAATCTACCTCAAATAATGGATCTCAAATTTACCGCCTTAATGGAACAAGATCTTGACAAGATTGCACAAGGCGAATTAGATCGAGATAAACTTCTCAAAAAATTTTATAAAGCGTTCCAAGCAGATCTTAAAAAATTTATTGGAAGTGATGGAAAAGGAAAAGCCGTTCAACCAACTGATGTTGAATGTCCTGAGTGCCATAAAAATAAACTTGGCATTCGATTTGGTAAAACAGGCGAATTTTTAGGATGCATGGGATATCCTGAATGTTCCTTTACTTCAAACTTTACCCGTGATGAACAAGGCAACATTACTCTTGTTAAAGCTGAGCCTCCTAAACTTCTTGATGAAAAATGCCCACAATGCGGATCTCCTATGCGTATTATTCGTGGTCGCTATGGAGAGTTTACTGCATGCTCAAATTACCCAAAATGTAAATATATAAAGCCTACAACCGCTGGTTTTACCTGTCCTTTGTGCAAGAAGGGAGCCGTTATCCAAAAAGCCTGGCGAGGAGGAAAATTTTGGGGATGCGCAAACTATCCTGAATGCAAATTTGCCGTCTTTTCCGCAATCAAAGAAACTCCGTGCCCGACGTGTCATTGGCCATTTGTGATGATCAATAAAGAAGGAAAAGAAACCTGTGCTAACAAGGAATGCCCCAGCAATCAAAAGAACTAGCAAAATTTCCAAATAGCAAAATTTGACTTTTTGTGTATTTTTTAATACATTTATTTTTACTGTATCTTACAATACAAAATGGTCAAAAAGGTTATTATTTTTTTATCTGTGCATAGGGGTATTTTTACCCTGCAATGCGTACCAGTTTTTTAAAAACTGGTATCAATATTCATTTACACTACTTATAAAATATCCTTTTCCCTATTTTACAAAAAAAAGCACATCGTTACTCCACTCTCAAATAGAGCACACGAAGATATAACAGAATTTGTAAAAAAGGCAACAAACATACAAACCCTTAAAAGGGGTGTGTTTGTATCTAGTGATAATGCAACTTGTTGTACCGCTGGCTACGCTCCATTTCATGATTATATAATGGTAACTACAAACGACACTGATTCTCTCGTTTTTTTGCAAACTTTACATCAAAAATATGGCACGGGTATTCAAGCTGGACTAAAAACCTCTTACACAAAACTTATAGAACAAGGATGGGATCCTAAAGATGCGCAAGCAATAAAAGCCTGGATTTTTATCTTAAGACATGAAGCAGGACACCGTAACCATTCTCAAAAGAAAATACAACCATTATCTGAAATGAGTAAAGAATTATATGCAGATTTCTTTGCATGCAAACAAACAAAAAACCCTGAGGTACTTGAATTTGGAGCGCATTATTTTAAAGAACTAGCAAAAGAACATCCCGCTCCGGATTCTTTTTTTTCTAATTCCTATCCACATCCTACAATACGATCAAATTTAATTTTGCACCGTTATTATAAAAGAAAAAAACAATTAGATAATTACCAAGCACCTATTTTTAACACCAGGCTTCCATTCTAAACATAGCTCTTTATTTTTGAAGAGATTCCCACTCGTCAAAAAGAGTTTGATGTTCCTGGGTTAATGCAATAAATTCATCATATATTTTTTTATATTTTGGCGTTCCAAATGGGTACTTCATAAGCTCTGCTTGCAAGTCTTCCATTTTTTCTTCAAGCTTTTCAATTTTTGAAGCAAGACTATTTACACGCTTGCGCGTCTCATATGAATCTTTTTGAGACACAGCAGGTTGCTCAATAGCTGATGGAGTATTTGCAGCATCTTTTGCAACTGTTTTTTCACCTACAGATTCTTGTTCTTGCACCATTTTATAGTACTTAAACTGTTCATAATTACCTTGATAGCTATGAACACCTTTTGGTGTAAGTTCCAAAATACGAGTTGGTAGCTCATTTAAAAAAAGATGATCGTGAGAAACAAAAAGCACTGTACCTTGATACTGTCTTAATGCATTTAAAAGCACCTGCTTTGAAGGCATATCAAGATGATTTGTTGGTTCATCAAGTAACAAAAAGTTTGCAGGTTGCAGAAGTACTTTTACCATTGCAACACGATTTTTTTCACCACCACTTAACACACCAATCTTTTTATGAATATCGTTTCCAGAAAACATAAATGCACCAAGCAACGATCTTACTTCTTGCTCTGTTTTATGCGGGGCTGACTGAATCATTTCATCAAAAATAGTTGCTTTTAAATCAAGTGAGCGATTGGGATCTTGATGAAACAATGCATACTCAACATTATGCCCAAAGGTTACTGATCCTTTTTGCAAAGGATAGACTCCGGCAATACAGTTGAACAACGTTGTTTTTCCCATTCCATTTGCAGAAACAAGCGCAACTTTTTCACCACGTTCAATTTTAAGATGCACATCAGAAAATATTTTTTTGTCTCCAAAAGAAAATCCTACCTGTTCTGCTTCAAGCACAATGCGTCCGGAGCGCTGCACTGCAGGAAGCGGTACCACAAGCGATCTACTTACTGTTTCTGGCGGAGAAAGAAGCTCAATTTTTTCAAGCTCTTTCATCATACTTTGAGCCATTTTTGCTTTACTTGCTTTTGCCCTAAATCGCTCAATGGTCTCTTTTTTTTGCGCAATCATTTTTTGTTGCTGTTCATATGCAGACATTTGACGTTCATCTGCAGCCTGCTTTTGATCTACAAATGCAGAATAATTTCCGCGATATGCGGTTGCTTTTCCACGAGATACATCAATAATTTTTGTACATAGCTGATCAAGTACATACTGCTCGTGACATACAAGCAAAAACCCTGCTGACATATTTTTTAAAAATGGCACAAACCAGTCTTTTGCAAAAATATCCAAGTGGTTTGTTGGTTCATCAAAAAGATAAAAATCAGCTTTTTTCAAAAGCAATTTTGCAAGAACAAGTCGCATCTTCCATCCAACACTCAGCGATGAAACAAGTCCATCCATTTGATTTTTTGAAAAACCAAGTCCTTCAAGCATCCGAACAATTTCTGCGACATGTCTTGCTTTTTCTTCAAGCTCAAAATCACCAAAAACAGTTAACGCTTCATCTATAACCGTTTTATCAGTTAGAAGAACCGTTTCTTGAGACATGTACGCAATCGTCATATCTCTACTGATTTGAATCGATCCATCATCCAATGTTTGTTCTTTTGCAATTGCTTTTAAAAGTGTTGATTTTCCGGCACCATTTAACCCTACCAGCCCTATGCGCTCTTTAGGATCGATAGTTAACGTAATATCATCAAAAATATGTCGTTGCCCAAACGATAAACAAATGTTTTTTATCTGAATCATTTTAATTGAGTCCCGTTTGAAACTGAATCATCAACCAAAAGCATTGTAGGAGTATCACCTGCACTCGCCATAAGCATCATGCCATGAGACTCGATTCCCATCATTTTGCGCGGCTTTAAATTAAAAACAAAAACCGTTTTTTTGCCAATAATTGCCTCTGGCTTAAAATGCTTTGCAATTCCTGACAAAATTTGTCGTTCACCCTTTTTGCCAAAATCAACCTGCAATTTAAGAAGCTTTTCAGATCCGGGAATCGTTTCTGCTTTTATAATAGTGCCCGCACACAACTCTACTTTGATAAATTCATCAATCGTAATTGATGTATCAACCGTTTCTTTTTGTTCAGCTTTTTGTTCTTCTGAAATCACAAGAGGTTCCCATTTTTTAAAGAGTATATCAACTTTTCGTATCAAAAAGGCATGGCTCCACACATCAAGTTCTAATTCGTGAAGAACAGCTGCCTGGAGAGAAATATCAACTCCTATTGCCTTGAGAATTTGTTCCATTTTATGCGGCATAACTGGCCAAAGCAAAAGAGCTACTGCACGCAACCCATGACAGGTTGCAGAAAGAATTTCTTCAAACAACGCCATATCCGTTTTTGCTTTTTTCCATGGCTCCATGGCATGAAAATAACTATTTATTTGTTTAATAAAAGTCCAAATATGTGACAACGCAATATGAAAAGAATAGTCCTGCATTGCACCTTGAACCGCATCAATCATAACAAGCATCCCATCACGCAAATGAATTGACTGATCTGACCAACACGTAGTTGGATGTACCATATTTTTATTATATTTATCCGCAAGCACACAAAGTCGTTGTACCAAGTTTCCCAAATCATCTGCCAAGTCTGCAGAAATCGATTCACGCAAATGAGCAATCGAAAATTCCCCATCTTGATTTATGGCAATATATCGGGCCAAATAATATCGTACTTCTTGAAACCCATATTCATTACCAAGCTCAATTGGATCAATCACATTTCCTTTTGATTTTGACATTTTTTCATGATTTATTTTGATCCATCCATGTACTAACAATCGTTTGGGAAGTGCAAGATCTGCTGCCATTAAAAATGCTGGCCAATACACGGCATGAAACTTAACAATGTCTTTTCCAAGAACTTGCACAGCCGGCGGCCACCACTGATTAAATTGTTGCTGATAGGCTTCTGATCCATAGCCAACAGAAGTTAGATAGCTGCAAAGCGCTTCTGTCCACACATAAATCGTATGCGATTCATCATTTAAAAAGGGAATTCCCCATTTAACCGTTGTCCGAGAAATACATAAATCTTTAAGGCCACCCTCAACAAAGCGCATGACCTCATTAAATCGTTCTTTTGGAACAATGAAATGTGGATTTTGAGCATAAAAATCTAATAGTTGCTGCTGATATGCTGACAATCTAAAAAAATACGCTTCTTCCGTTACAAAGCTTGTTTCTCTACCGCAAGATGGACAAAGCGGAGGTTTACCATCCAGATTTTCTTTTTCTGTTAAAAATGTTTCACACGGGGTGCAGTACCAACCTTGATATTGATCCTTGTATACCGCATTATTTTTAATCAAATTTTGAACAAACGTTTGCGCCCCTATTTTGTGAGACTTATCTGTTGTTCGCGCAAAATGACTATAGCAAATGTCGTAGTCATACCAAACCTTTTTATATAAAGGAACAAATTGATCCACAAATTGTTGCGGCTCCATTCCAACTTTACAAGCTGCTTCAGCAATCTTTTGACCATGTTCATCAGTTCCAGTCATAAAAAAGACTGAATCACCACTCAATCGCCTCCAGCGGGCAATAATATCTGCTAACACCGTAGAATATAAAGATCCAAGATGCGGTTTTGCTGTTCCATAATAAATAGGTGTTGTTATATAAAAAAATTTTTGTTTAATATCCATTTTATGCACACCGTGGAAAATAAGGGTTTTTTATATTTTACCGCAAACAGAAAGTTTTTCAAAAAACTTTACCCACCGCACATATAAAGATTCCAAAAGGGCCAACAAAATCTAATCATTATTTCCAAAGTGTTGTATACTTAAACTTTATAAAACAATATAACTCTTTACAGACAAGAACATGCGGGTCCTTCTTTTTTTGTGCATCATATGGATACCTTATAGCTATAGCACTCTCTTGACGATTAAATCAAAAGAAGATGAACAAGGACCATATTATATTAAAATCACTCTCCATGAATCATTACTTTTGCATGAAAATGCTGAATGTTGCGTTTCTGCAAAAATATATAAAAACAGACCTCCACGTTTTATCAAACAAGTAAAAAATCGATATACCCCCTATCTTCAAGATACCTCGCGCATAAGAAAAATGCCTCCCAAGACAGCTTTTTTTGCATTACTACAAGATTTAAAAAATCCTTCTAATCTTGAAAAAGCTGTATCAGCTATACAAACGTTTGACTCTTCCACTTGTGCACACGACATAGCAATTGCAATGCTTGAAAAAGAAGAATGTAAAAAAAGAGACCTTATCGCAGCACAGGCAGAACAAACATATGGGTTGATTCACCATAATGCCGTTATTGACTGGAGCTTTAAGACCAATCGTTTTTTAAATATTCGCTAACTTATCAAAAAAATTTTGCAACAACTTAGTTGAAAGTGGCACTGCAAAAAGGTCCCTGTTTTTCATAAAATGGGGCATCTTTATAAAATACGGCTTTAATAATCCAAGTTTGTACATCATCCATTGTGGCATTATACGATGCATTAAAACCGCCATCAACCCTTGCACTATATAGCCCTCAAAAGTTGATGTTGACTCATACTCTTTTTGTAAAAGGAGAAGCATTTTTGCAACAAAACCGGTATGTACTGTTCCCGCGTGCACAATAATTTGCTCTGAATTATCATGCAAAATGTGCGATAACAGTTCTATGTCTGCAAAAAAAGCAGCTTCTGTTATAAACTGCGCTTCAACTTTTGGTTTGTTGTATTGATCTTGCAAAATAGCAGCTGCATAAAAAAGATGTGTATCTGGATCAACTTTTTTATCAGTAAGAATTTGAGATATCTCTGCATGAACCACGGTATAAATTTTTTGATAATGCTTCTTTATCATCTCTTTTAACGCATCAGAAATAGGCATAGCATTAATCAAAGAATCAAGATATATCAGACGTTTTTCAATTTGATCAAGATATCCGCCAACCGTTGCTTGATACATAACGGGCAACCATTCATTATTGATTTTTGCACGTGAGCAATATGCATCTACCGCTTCAGAAAAGGTACCTCCCCCATAAAAAAGGCGTTTTAGACTCAGTTTACTTGCCCCAACATGAGCACGCAATTGCTCACAAAACGTATGTATAGTAATCATAGCAAAATCAATCGCAGATCGATTATCAAAATTTATAAAACGCACTGATCCCTTTTGCATATGATTATCAACTGCTGCAAGAATAGCGGTTAATGTTGTAGTCACATGAACATGTGCACGATTTTTTTGTATCCAATCATTAAAATGAGGCATTATTTCAACATAAAAATGAGTATCTTTCTGCTCAGCAGAAAGCTTTTGGATAAAATTATTGAGCAACGTTATTTGATAGTTGCAAGGAGGTATAAATCCAACGTTTTCATGAAAATCATGCAACAATACAATTGATTGTTTTTTCTTTTTTGCTTTAAACGTAGATAATCCAATAATCATACAAACCTCCAAATTATATTTTTATTTTTTTGTACTATTTATAGTAGCAAGAAAAAAGCAAAGGGGAAGTGCTTATTTACGCTTCCCCTTTGCTTTAATAGCTATGCGCTCTGTACTGTATTAAAAGTACACAGTCAAGGTAATATGTCCTTCAATTTCTTTCATTGCATGGCGTCCACCTACAGATGTTGAACCACCAATAAGTAACTCGCAATAACTCCAACGATGGAACATTTCACCGCGAATTTTGTGAAGCATCGCATTGGTTCCTTGTGACGCAAGGCATGGATCAAGCTTTTGCGTATTACCCAAGAAATCTACTGCAGTGGCTTGGCAATAATCTATGTTATCTTTTTTCTTAGCAAATAGTTCATATCCAAACATACAACCTAGTTCTGGATTGCATGGATGGAAGAACGTCATATCAGCATGTACCAAGAAGTAGTTCCACCAGACTTTACCATCAACTTGTGGCCCAAGATTTTTTACCGTTGCGCCTTCAAATGTTGCAAGCATTGGCTGATTACGTGCAAATGCATGGTGATAGGACCAGTCAAGTTGGAATGCAAACCAGTTTAATGGCTTCCATCCACCTTGCATACCAACCATCATTTCCCAGTGTCTGTTGTTACCCGTTGGGAACTTTAAAATTTGATACGCATCAGTAATCTTGGTACCCGTTGGAGCACGCACACCAAGTTCCATTTCTGCAAACCAATCCCAACGATGTCCATATCCTCCAAAGAGATAAAAGTCCATATCACCGGCACCAACCGTTTTTTGTGTGCCACGCAAATCAATACCTTGATCACACAAAAAGCTTACCGGACCATTATCTCCAACAGAAAGATCACGCACAATCTGCAAAGCAGCTTGATAAATAGTGGTTGAATCACCATTTTTTGTAGCGTCTTGCCCAGCAAGATTTGTATCGGTTACATCTTCGGTAGGAAACACTACAAAGAGCTGTGTTTGCGCAGCAGGATCAAGTGCTACACCACCTGCATAGTTTGTACCTTCCAAGAAGAACAGCGTAGAACCATTAGCACCACCTGATCCATCTGCAGCCAACGCTATAGGATTTACTTGCGCTGGCAAATCAGGAGAAACCCCAGTTGCATTGACTACTTTGCGATACGGATATGCTACGTTTTGTATTAATCCAGTATTTTCACGCACAAGCAATACCGGCACATCTTGCCCTGTTGCACCATCCGCTTTAAGATAAAACACATCGGTTGTATTGGTACCATCGCCATAAATAACAAATGGCGCTTGATATGATTCATTTACTAAATACTGATTATTACGATACACCACAGAACTGAGCAAGTCCAAGCGCATTGCCACGTCTTCAGAAAAATAGTTATCCAAATTTGGTGTTTGTGATCCTTGCGGATTCATAGGCACCAATCGCACAACATCTTCCATGCCTTCTTCAAAACCACACCCTTCATCAGGTCTTGTTTCTATGACTTTGAATGGCAAACTTGCCGATCCACCAACGTACCACTTGTTATCACATCCAAAACGATGCTCAACACGTACCCCAATCACTGCACCCGTTTCTGAGTAATCAAAATTTGGTAATACTCTAAACACATTTAACAATGGATTAAGCGCATCCAGTGCATTTGCATCAGGATAACTCGTACCTGCACCCGCTTCTGTTGTTACCGTTTGAGTAGCTGTAGTATTTACATTACCACCGGCCAACGATTCTGTAACTTTAAAACGAGGAGTTCCAAAAATAATTGTTGGGATAGATGTTGTTTGTGATGTACTTTTATTAAACCCTGAGCTTGAGTTGTTTGCACAATCTGATTGTTTTAAAAAAGACTTGCCTGCATAGCGCGCAAATGCACCAGTCCACAATTCAACGCCTGTGTTACTTGGTTCACAACACGGATCAGTTTCACTACCCATCACATCATACCACCAGGTATCATGCACGGGAACAAAATCAAAATGCGCATGACCACGATACAACACATCAAGCGGCGCTCTAAAATCACCACCCCATGCAGCCCATGTGCGTGATCCCCATCCGAGGATCAACGCACCAATCATTAGTTTTTTATTCATTCGATTTCCTTTTTGCATACACTTACTTTTGGATTTATATCAGCTTTTTTTTAAATCTCTTTTAAATTGTTACATTCACAAGGAAAAAGCTTCCATCAACAGGATTTAGATTTGCATGTACAAATCCTAAATTAAGTGCCGTTGTTGCATTTACACTTGGTGCTTGTCCTGCCCCAATTCCACCTGCACCACTCAATATCTGATTGTTTGAAATTTCAAAACGAAGAATTTGAGATGGTGTTGTTGCTGTTGGAATAACGACAGTATAACCAAGACGAATCTGATCATAGGTTTGGCTAAAGCTTTCACCCAATGGTCCTGCACATGCATAGTTATACTTAGGATTATATGCAGCTGTTGTACTTGGAGTAAGCGCATCGGTCATCTTCCACAAATCAAATATTTGAGATGCTGTTTGACCTGTTACGTTTACTATTTGTCCACCAAGCCCACCTGCTGTTGGACGTCTCATAAACATAGAAGAGAACATGCCCACATTCAAGCGTTGTGATGTTGCAGTTGTTCCACCAGAACCAGAAATAGTAACACCACCATTTTCTGTTCTGACAATCGGAGCAATAGCACCCGCATTATTATTTGCAAGCGTTGAGGCAGTAATTAATGCAAGATTTCCACCACCAAGAATGTTGGAATCATTATTTGTCATATCAAAGAAAGCACCAACTTCAGCACCAAATGATTGATCATATGCTGCCCCTTGGCCGAGTGCAATCAAGGATGCATTCACATCATCACCACTAAAGATACGATTATGTGTCCATTGACCATTAAAGTGATTGTATACAACTGTTTCTACATTAAAGAGGTTGTCTACAAAGAATTCATTTAATGTTGCTTGCCCTGCACGAACTACACCAACCCCAAGCCCAAGAAACGCTTTTGGCCCAAGAATAAATTGCGCAGCATCACCATTAAATTCTAATCCAAATGCTACAGTGTGATCTGAGATTGCATACACATCACCAACTTGCAATACCCCACCTGTTTCATGCGCTGTTGATGAACCCATATTAAATTGAGCACTATCTGCAAGAACAATGGTGAGAGCTGTCACTGGAATATCAAGTAATCCACAAGAACGATCTGTTTCATTAATTGTTTCAACACCAACAAATGCGTATTCTGGCAAATTAGCTTGAGAATAATCATTAAATTGCAATGTTCCAATACCAATTAATCGCACACGGAACGCATCAGTATTACGCAACCCCGTTGTATTATTTGCCAAACCAAGTGATGATCCATACCCTGTTAATGGTTGAAATTCATTATGCGTAGCTGAAGATGCAATAGATTGCAACGCTTGCGCTGCTGTCTGCGCATTATTATTGACTGGACCAAGATCTGTGGAATCAATCAAAGCAAAGTATGATTGCACTTCTGTTGCTTGTGCGGGCTTAAAGTTCAACTGTGTATAATCATCAAAGTTTAAAGTACCACCGCCAAGAAGCAATTTTGAACCAGATTCAAAATTAACTTGTGCATAGCCTTTCATATTCACTGATGAATCAAAGCCCATACCACGCAAGTCAAAAATATTGTTTTTTGTTACACGAATTTGATGCGTAGTAAGCGCTTCAACTTCAAACACGTCAGTTGCAGGATTGTAATCAGGACCGGTAATAAATGCACACGCACCTTGGGTAAACACGTCATCATTCAAGATAACTTTACCACTTCCGTTTACGATAAAGACGACACCGTTGCGTCCAAGTTCAACTGCTGCGTATACAGAATCAGTATTGCGACTTGCAGAACCTATTCCTACTACGCCGTTGTTTTGAAGAACAACAATCGCACCACGATATTCACCAGGCTCACATCCTTCAAGGAATACCAACTCATTAATCGTACCACCATCAACCATAATTGTTGCAGGATCTGAATAACGAGAGCCTTGAATTTGGAACTGATCAACATACCCATTTATCACAGGAATTGCGGTTATATTTGCAGCATCAACAGTTGGAAGACTACAATCAGTTGCTTGGAATATAGGGAATGGAACATATCCACCATCATAATCTTTGATGATTTGCAGTGCCCAATTCATAGAAAAGTCTGAAATATATTCACCCTCTGCAACCAAAATTCTTTCTGCAGGAACAGACATATCTGGCTGCCAATTGGTAATACCAAGACCATCACGGAATACCACTTCTTCCACGGGAAGATCAACGATACCATTATGGCTACGAACTACCATCGTGTTAACCGTAGCAGACAAACCAGGATTTATGGTAAAGATACCATTATAATCCACAAATATTCCGCCTTCACCCGTAACTCCAATCAGTTCTTTATCCCACACGCCAGTATCAAAAGAAAAACTGTTACCAGCAATTTCTAATACTGAATCTGCTGTTGTTACAACATAGGGAGCATCATTGTTGGTACCAATAGAAATATTGCTGTTGCAGTTCAAGAAGATTGAATGCGTTGAAATTTGTCCATCAATTGGATTAGGAATTGTGCAACTTAAATCTTGATTTATTTTGCAATTATTTGGCGCAACATCCAATACTAAGTTTGGATTACCTGGAACCAATGCTCTGCTTAAAAAACATTGATATACAGGCATAATATCAAGATGCGCTTCTGTTGAAATAGCACTACCAAAAGGGCTCATTGGTAATGAACCAATCCATGTTCCAAGAATCATATTGCGTCCAGCGCCATCATCCAATTTGTACCCATTATAAAAGAAGGTAAAGGTACTATTGTTATCTGAAGCATCACATGCAATATTTGGCACCAACAAATCAAGTCCCGTTACTGCAACACTTTCATTAATCAAAAAGCGGCTGTTAGTAAACTCAATTTTTGGTCGAGACATAATTAATTCAAGCGGATCTGTTGGAGCAGGAAGATTTTTATACGTATCTCCACCAATATAAGTAGGCTCAGAAACCTGACTATTTTTGGTAACTACGACATGGTTTTGGTCAGTATGCATCAATGAGGTATCAAAAAGACGCAAGTGATTATTCACAAGAAAACATGCTGAGTTATATTGCAAATAGTTTCCATCACCATCAGTTGCAAATGTTCTTCCTGGGAATATAGTTTGCGATTGATCAATAAACAAACTACTTGATCCATTATCAACTTCTAGAGAAAAAATCTGAATACCTGATGTTGTTTGATCTTGTCCAATAACATCAAATGGTCCTTCTACATCAAGAACTTGTAATCCTGTTCCTGAGGTTTTGAAAGCTGGATCAATAGTAAATGGATTTGCACCATAAAATGGGTTTTGTACCACCCCATCATTATCAACACCAGAGCGGAAATAAAGTGCAGCGTCTGCACCAAACTGAACTTGTGCAGGAACTGCAAGATCATTAAAGTAGGTATCTACAACAAACGCTGATGGATTTCTTGTTTTAAAACTTGTTTGAAAATCTGGAACCAATGTTACAACAGGATTCTGATTTACACTTAATCCTACATAGTTTACATATGCATTATCGGTAATAGAAAGAACACTGTTTGCACCTAGAACCCATCCATATCGCACACCTGAAAATGCTCCTGTATTTGGCGGAGTTGCAGTATAATCATGCGTAATTCCAAGCACTAAAAATGGATCCGCTAAAAGATTTCCATTTTGACCATTTGAGCTTGTTGCATAAGTATTATTACTATTTAAGATATACAATCCCGCATTTCCAGCTGCTGTACCAACACTATTTACAACCTCAAATGTTGCAACATTACCTGCAGGAGTAGCTCTATCAATATCTGCCAAAGTTATAGTAAGCGGATTTGAATTTGTAGAAGTATGCCCAGCAACAACCACGCTTGCAGCATTATCAATGGTAAATGCCATACGACCTGTTGAACTATTTGATGGATCAAAAGAAATAGTTGCTTGAGCCGATGTTGTACCAAATGTATCTGCAGATAAGAAACTTAGCACCGATCTTGTACCCATTTGCACATACGCATCAGTAGCACCAGTTGGACGCTTGAATGTTGCTTGTGTGCCATTTGTATCCATGTATAACCAATATTGCGTAGATCCTGACGATCCATCATTAGTAAATACAACCGCAGCACCACCAGAAATATTCCACTCAACTTCTCCATCACCACTTTGTACAATAAGTAAATCGGCACCAGCGCCCGTTGATCCCCAAAATTGAAGCACATCAGTGACATTAAAGGTAATTTTGTTTCCACCAGCAACGTTTAAATATAACTGCGACCCAGATGGATCAGCTTGAATAATCTGCGCACCAGTCATATTGACCGTTATATTTCCAGTGCTTGCATCAATTTGATTTGCTCCTGGATCAAGAACCATAATACCGCCAGGAAGCACTAACGTTCCTGGTCCTGAAAAACTTGGTGGAAAGACAGCTTGTATTGTTGTAAAAGAACCTACAACAAAAACGAGCATGGCAATAAGAATCCTATTCCTATTATTTTTCATACGCTCATCCTTTTTTGTAAAATGAAACATTACTCCCTTATAACATCATTTTCCATTTCTAGTTCTTTTAAGAGATAATGTCAACTTAGAGTTTTACAATTTGTCGGAAGAAAAAATAAAAATAAAAATATTAGGCTTTGAGCGAAATCCAAATATCATGAAAAACGGCAGTTGGAAGCTCATAATAACTAAAAAACTGTACATTCTTGAGAAGAACTTCAGTTGGCGTAGAAATTTCTTTTCCGTCTTTCCCTTTAGGGGAATTAACTGTTTTAATGGGCGAAAAAAAATCAAATTTTGTAACATATCGTTGCAAAATTTCTGGCTGATATAAATAGTTTAAAAACTGATATATCATATCTTCTTTTTCTGTTTGCTTTGTTATAGCAAACAAATCAATTGAAATAAAACCACCTTCTTTTGGAATCAAAAATTTTACATCATCATCACGATGCATAATCTTTACAATATCTGAATTCATTGCCATAACAACAGGACAAGCCTTTGATTCAAGAAGATATTCAATACGCAAATCAGTATATGCAGTAACCCATTTTTTTTGCTTTAACAAAAGTTGTTTTACTTCTTTAATCTGTTGCTCATCAACAATTTTACTATCTCCATATAAATAGTGTGCCGCTATAGAAATCAATACATACATATCATCAAGTACCGCAATACGTGATGGAACAAACCGCTCATCAAACAATAAGGCCCACGTTGCAGGCGGCGTTTCTCCATTAAAGCATGCAGTATTAACACCTAATCCAACAATTCCCCAAAAATAAGGAATCGAATAATTATTTTCCGGATCAAATTTATGCCCTAACAAGGCAGGATATAAATCATCCCAAAATGGCAATCGTTCTTTATCTATTTCTTTAATCAAATCCATTTTTTTTAAAAGTGGAATATAGTAATCAGATGGCATAACAAGATCATAGCCATGATCTGCGGTAGAATTTAACTTTGAAACAATCTCTTCATTGGTATCAATATAGTTAATATGAACATGAATTCCCGTTTGTTTTTCAAACTCAAGAAGATATTGTTTATCAAGCTGATTTTGCCACGCAAGAACCGCAATACTTTTTTGCTTTTGATCCCCTAAATGGGAGGTATACAAAAACAATAATAAAACACCAAAGCTTACTAAAACAATAATGCTACGAATAAAAAATTTTACGATCAATTGCGTTTTTATATTCATAAAGAATCATTCCTTTTGACTGAAATCAAGGAATATACTGAAACGATCACACTACTTGCCATCAACAATAACGTTGAAAGCGCATTTACCATTGGAGTAGCCCCAGAACGAATAAGAGAATAAATATATAAAGGCAAAGTCTGCGTAGAAGGACCTGTACAGAAAAATGAAAAAACAAAATCGTCCATCGAAACAATAAAAACTAGCAACCCTGCAGAAACTAGCGCAGGCATCATAAGCGGTAATACAACAATAAAAAAAGTTTGCATGCGAGATGCACCCAAGTCATATGACGCTTCAATCAATTGTGCATCAATAGCAGCAAATCGATCATATAATATTGGTACAACATATCCCAATCCAATTAACGTATGCCCTGTTATAAGAGTAATCATTCCTAATGAAACTTGCGTAAATGAAAAAAAACTCAGCATTCCAACAGCAAGTACAATTTCAGGCACTGCCAAAATTGCATAAAAAGATGCAAGTGTTACTGATATCCAAAAATAAGATGCAAAGCAAACAAAAAGAATACCTAACAATAAGCTCAAAGATACCGCACTTGCTGCAACCATAAATGAATTCTTTACTGCTTCCCAAACTTCAACAGAATTAAAAAGCTCACAATACCATGCAAGAGTTCCTCCATGCCATTCATAAGAAAAAGCATTGCTATTAAATGAAAAAATTATCAGAACAATAATAGGAACGTACATAAAAAGATACATAAGCCCTACAAAAAAAGGAAAAAAAGCAGGTCGCTTTATACAGCTACTCATAATCCATCCTTATAGGAAATACGGTTGCCAGACCGAGCATTGTTATAAAAAAAGAAGTTCCAAAGCAACGTACATAAAAGCAAAATAACACCAGAAAAACAAACCAATGCTGCACCCAACTCAGTTTCACGAACAACGGTAAAGTAATGAACAATAAGTGAGCCAACGGTAAAATAACGAGAACCTCCAACAAGCGAAGGTACTGCAAAATCTCCAAATGCAGGCACTAGTACCAATAAAACTCCGGCCTTAATTCCTGGAGCAGAAAGTGGCAATGTCACCCTTTTAAAGGTCTCCCACCGCGTTGCCCCCAAATCCATTGATGCTTCAAGCAATCGCTTATCTAACTTTGATAATGTTGAATACAACGGCATAATCATATAGGGAATATAACAATACACCATCACCAAAAAAACAGTTGCAAACGTATACGCCATATTAACCGCTTGAGAAATTAAGCCCAAGCGTAATAACAACGTATTAATAAGACCATTATATTCCAGCAAAAAAAACCATGAATAAACTTGAATGATAGAATTTGTCCAAAAAGGAAGCGTAAGTAAAAATAAAAGCAATCCTTTCCAGCGACGCACATGTACCGCTAAATAATAAGCAACTGGGTATCCCAAAAAAAGACATAACACTGCTGTACCAAAAGCAAGAAACAACGTACGTAGCAGAATAAAAAGATATGGTATATCAAGAAACACTGCATACCGTGATAATGTAAAACTTTGCCACCAATAATCTGCAGGCTTATAAAAAGAGGTGCCTACCATCATAAAAAACGGTACACATAGAAAAAGAGTTATCCAAAGGAGTGCAGGCACGGTGCACGCAAAAGAAAACTCAGCAGTCAAGCGTTCTTTAAGTGTCGCTATTATTTTCATCTCTCAAGAATCACCACATTATTTTTTTGCCAATAAATAAATACTTGATCATCATAATCGATCACTTCTTGCAAAAAATGATCTTCGTTTTGTTGAAAAACATGCACCCTCATGCCATTTTTCAAGCGAACACGGTACTGAGTTGACCTTCCGTAATATACGATTGTTTCTACAATCCCTTCAAGAACGTTAGAAAAACCTTCTAACGGACTTTTGCTCATTTTAATTTTTTCAGGACGAATGCTCATATATGCAGTTACGCCATCTACAACCCAATTTTGATTTTTTAAAAGTGGAATAGGAAGTACTCCTAATCCATCTATTTCAAGTCGCGGATCTCCTAATCCCAATCGCAAAACACCAGAAAAAATATTAGTTGTACCTACAAATTTTGCAACAAACGTTGACGTAGGAAACTCATAAATTTCTTTTGGTGTCCCAATTTGTTCTATCATGCCTTGCGTATTCATGATAGCCATTTGCGTTGCCACCGTAAGAGCTTCAAACTGATCGTGCGTAACATACACAAAAGTCGTTTTGAGTTCATACTGCAAATCCATCAACTCAACAAGCATCTGCTCCCGCAATTTAAGATCCAAAGCTGCAAGCGGTTCATCCAAAAGAAGAACATCAGGTTCATTAATAATTGCCCGTGCAAGCGCAACTCGTTGCTGCTGCCCACCAGATAACTGGGAAATGTCTTTTCTGATATGTTTTCCCAAATGCACCTTTTCAAGCACATCTTTTACACGCTGCTCAATAATTGAAGAAGGGATTTTTCTAATACGCAAGCTATACGCAACATTTTCAAACACATTCATATGTGGAAAGAGAGCATACTGCTGAAAAACCGTATTCACCCGACGCTCATTAATGGGCATATAGGTAATATCTTGTTTCCCGATAAAGATTCGTCCTTTATCTACTGTTTCAAATCCTCCAATTAAGCGCAAAAGAGTCGTTTTTCCACTGCCACTTGGCCCAAGCAATACAAAAAATGAACCACTTGGAATCGTTAATGAAATATTGGGAAGGACAACATCATTTTCATATGATTTCTCTACCCCTTCAAATCGTATGCTTCTCATTAATTTGGTCTTTTCCTTGCAACAACCATTGGTACTATCACATCAGAAAATGTACACGGAATAACAACCGCTGCAACCAAAAAAAGAAATACGCTTCCAATTTGACTGTACCAATTTGTAAAACCATGTGCCACGAGATAAAAAGTAGACGCTAATGAACTTATAAAAATATGACTCGCATGCGAATTTAATGAGTAAGACATATGCTTTTCTCCAGCATGACTTCCGAGTGCAAATCCAGTTATTATTCCTACAATCAAAAAAGGTAATACATTTTGCCATTCAGAAACAAAACATACGTGAAATGACATGGCAACACCAAGCATTCTTCCACCAATATACGGCAATACGGCATCAGACATCATACAAAAAAAGATAGGAGAAAAAGTCCCAACAATTAATGCCTTTGCCCATGACTTTGAAAACCTAAAGTAAGTTATCAAAGTCCCACTTGCTGCAAATACAATATGCATAAAGTGAAAACTATGAAACAAAATAGAAGCCCCTTTCTGCACAATTGCAGGTGTCTCATGCATAGCAGTAAATACAGAAAAAAAGCTTAAAACAACCAAACTTGAAGCCACTGAAAAAACAGCATATGGTAAGTGACAGATCAATTCCTGCCAAACCATATGTTCATGACCCGTCGAAGCATGATGGTCACGCGCACATTCATTTTTTTGACAACTCATACAAATTCCCTATAAGTTAGATCCCTTTACCTCTATTTATTGGGAAATCCCCCTGCTGGAAAAATAGAAGCTTATGTACGGTATAATATAGGGAAAATGTTGGTTATACAAGAGACTATTTTACTATTCTATTACCCGAAAAACCCCTCGATAATCTTTATCTTTGACAAAGGGCTCTGCGACGATGTTTTCAGCGCGCCATTCTTTATCCCCTTTAAACAAGATATCCAAAAAATCATCAACAATCTCTTTTTCTCCACACACAATAATTCTCAGTTGATCAGACCCCATAAACTGTGCTGACCCTTCAAGACCCATTTGACGGGCATGTTTTTGCACAAACCCATGCAAAAACCCTTCAGGAAACTGCGAACTTACTAAAACACGTAAACATTTTTTCATAATGAGCTCTCCTTTTTTATTAAAGCTAGAGACCCACACTACCAAAACAGTGTTCAAAATGTCAAAGGGGATGCTAATCTAAATATAAAAATGACGCCTTACTGGACATCCTAAAAAGCCACTTTTATACTAAATAGCATGAAATATAACCCTTTTTTGGCTTTTTTATCATGAAAGATTGTCATGAGCAATAACATCAGAGTTCGATTTGCTCCATCTCCAACAGGAATTATGCACCTGGGCAACGTCCGTGCTGCATATCTCAATTTTTTATTTGCTCGCCAAAAAAAGGGAACATTTATTCTTCGCATAGAAGATACTGACGCGGAACGCAATTTTGATATAGGCGCAAAGGAAATCATTAATGATCTTTCATGGCTTGGAATAACCTACGATGAAGGCCCAGGTCTACCAGGCATGAAATACTCCTATTTTCAATCTGAAAGAACTTCTTTATACCAAGAAAAACTTGATGCTCTGATTCAAAAAAACAAAGTATATCGCTGCTTTTGCTCAGCAGAACTTCTTGAAAAAAAACGTGAGCGGCAAAGAGCTTTAAAACAGGCTCCACGATACGACCAAGCCTGCTTTCATTTATCTGAAATTGAAATTGCACAAAGAATTCAAGACAAAACGCCCTTTATTTGGCGTTTTCATATCCAAAAAGATCAAACTATTGTCATTAATGACCTTGGGCACGGAACAGTCACTTTTGATATGAACAACTTTTCTGACTTTCCGCTCACGCGACAAGACGGAAGTTTTACCTTTATTTTTGCAAACTTTGTTGATGATTGGCTTATGGAAATTTCGCATGTATTTCGCGGCGAAGATCATCTTTCAAATACTGCCAATCAAGCTCTTCTTTATCATGCTTTTTCTGTTGATCTTCCCATTTATTGGCACCTCCCTATCATCATTAATCAGGAAGGGAAAAAACTTTCCAAAAGAGATTTTGGTTTTTCATTAAAAGATTTGCAAGCTGAAGGGTTTTTGCCCGAAGCAATCGCTAACTATTTGGCAACCATAGGCAAATCGTATAAAGAAGAAATTATGAGCTTTGATGAATTGGTAAAAACAATTCATTTTGAAGGTGGACAAACAGCAGGACAGGTTCGATATGACGTTGAAAAGTTGCGATGGATGAATCATGAATGGATCAATAAAATTCCTCTTGATGATCTTTTTGTTCGCATAAATCCTTTTTTAAATACTGCATATCCTAACCATTCACACTCAGAAACATATATAAAACATGCTCTTGAAAGCATCAAAAAAGAGCTCGTAACACTGCATGATGCCGTAGCGGCACTTAACTTCTGCTTTGTTGCTCCTGCACCGGGATATGGCTTGCATTCATATCAAGATGCAAAAGTTTTAAAAGAAATTATCACTGAACACCTTCCCCATTTTTCTGACACTGAAAGCTTTTTAACTTTATTAAAAAAATCTGCTCAACAAAAAAATATTGGCATTGCTACTCTTTTTTGTTTTATGCGTCTTTTATTAATGGGAAACACAAAAGGCCCAAGTATCGGACAAATTATAGAAATCTTGGGGCAAAAAGAAAGCTTGGTTCGCATTCAAAATGGCTTGCAAACAATATAAACTGTTTTTATACTGTTTCGAATTACTTATAATTTTGCACTAAAAAAGGATTTTGGCATGAAAAAAATATCTTTTTTTTGTATCGCTGGACTTGTTTTATTAAATGGCACAAGTCTTGCCGGCAAGCGAAAAAAACAGAAATTGAATGTTCCAATAAAAAAAACTTCTCAAGATGATACTTGTAAAAATTATTGTTTTATTGTGGGAACAACCGCTTTTAATTTTGTAACTGCTGTTTTGGCCTTGCAGTCTACAGGCTCTTCTCTTCCCGATAATGCATGTCTATTTAATTGCACACAATAAAGACTAATTATATTCAAAATTTTGCGTAACTAAATGTTGCAATACGTTTTGAATCTCTTTTTGTTCTGCTTTTCCAAAGTATGCTACTCTTTGAGATAGAACTTCTTTTATAACTTCTTCACAAGCCAAAAGAGAATCTTCTGTTTTTTCCTCATACCGCACAAGGGATTCTATTATTTCATTCCTCAGCCATCTATGCACATAAAAAAGGTTTTTTAATGAGTTCGATCCATAGTTAGCACAATATATTTTTAATTCATGATTTGCACGTATCCGATGCCAAAACAAATTTCCATCACTTTTTTTTATTATACAAAAAAGTAAAAACCACGATAGATTTTGCATTTTTTTATAAAATAAACGCATACTTTTTATACTACTTTTATACATTTTATAACTTTTTAACAATGCACAATCGCATGAAACAAAGATATTTACTCACTATAATTATTTCAACCTTTATATTTACTCAAACACTCTGTAGCCAACTAACTTATACCGTTTATTTTCATCAAGCCACTTTCCATAAAAAAATTTCTTTATTTTATACTAACAGAATAGGCGAAGTGGCAGCACTTGTTTTTAAAAAAAGAATATTTTCTAACCCTTCTTACCGCATTAAAAAAATAAGGTTAAATGAGCAATCATCTTATAACCTTACAAATGCAAAACTTCCGCGGCAACTTTTTGAAGAAGAACTTTTATCTACAAGAAACATAGACGCAATAGAATTTTATCATAGAGCTCTTTTATCCTAACTACTTTTATTTATTTATTAATTAAACATATGAAAAACATACGCATCTCTTTTTTCACTCCTTTATTTTTTTATACTCTTTTTACACACACAACTTTTTTTAACCCTTCTTATGAAAATTGGCATGTTAAAAGAACATGGAATAAAATCACCCTAACTCCTCCAAACAAGTCATATAACTTATCAGCAAAAATTATCATGCTTCCAAATACTAAGGAGATTCTACATGTCTCTACTAATAACCATTACCCTGCTTCACCAAACTGCTTTGAGGAAATTCTAAAAAAAAGCATTCCTTTGGAAACACGACAGGCAGCGCTCAATCAATTTAATTTTTGGCAAAATACAGTAAAAGAGCAAACAATTAGTTGATGATTATTTGTTCTTTTTACGATACTTAACTAACTTTACATTTTTACAAAATTTTTGAGATTTATATGAAAAAAAATCTTCTACTCTTTTTAATGCCACTTTTTTTAAACCAATCGAGCAAAGGTGCACAAAAAAATGCTCCCTTTATTGTTCAAATGACAGGAGACACCATTGAGCTCTCTCACAAACGAAGCTCCATTAAACGCGTTGCTTTTCACATGCAACTTTTTCCAGACTCCAGACCTTTTGTTGTATATAAAACAATCGACACAGAAACACTTAAAGAATTTCCTGCAAGTCCAACGTCTTTTTATAATGACTTAAAAACCGCTCTTCCTTTTTCAACAAGAACAACAGCTCTCCAAACTTTGGATCTCTTTATCAACAAACCTAATCATGGCAAATAAAAAAATATTATTCTTAGGGTTTTTTCTTAACATATCAATTACACAGGCAGCTTTAAATGAAGATAACCCTCTCATTGATTCTCCAAAAACACATTTCATGGACAACTGGCATGACATGGCAATAGAATGCGCATTAAGCTGCGTACTTCCTGCATTTACAGCTTTTTGTTTATGGCAAACGATTGGAAAAACATATTACACCTCTTCTTAAGAGGTAAGCCAAAAAAAGGAGAAGCTATGAAATATATTACCTATGCAATAATTATTCTTTCTTTTATACCAACATATACAACAAGAAAAAAAACAATAAAAGATTATCACAATAGAATCCACCCAACTGATGCATTCCCAGACTATACTGCACAAAAAGCATGGAAAGCATATCTCAAAAAACAGCAAGAAAACGAAAATTTTGTACGCCGCTTCCAAGATTTTGAAAGCATAGCTCTTATAAGCACTTTCTTTTCATTGGGAGTCTATAGTATTCTTAATCAAGAATAGCATAAGCTACTATCAAAAAAGGAAAATAGCATGTTTCTCACAAAACGAAGCCTTGCCATATTATTTATATTCTTTACGCAAGCACTCCTTGCAAACCATTTATTTTGTCCTCATTGTGAAAAACCACTTGATCCATGGGAGGCAAAAGTTGCAACCGCGACGCTAAATGACTACTCAGGATTCTTTCAAATTCGACCTGATCTTGAAGAAAAAGAAATAACTTTAGAAAAATTTGGAGGCTTGCACATTTATACGGCCTCTTTTAACCAAGGAATTTTTCATCCCACAGAAAAACGTATTTTGCGCCCATCCCGCATCGACTATATGTCAAGAACAATTCATCTTCCTATGGGCTTTAACACTACTACCTCATATACCTCAGAACCCATAGATTCTGCAAAGTTCAAGCTCGTTTTAGAAAATTGTTATGAAAAAACTCCTACTAGCCAAAAAAATAAGCTCCACGCTCTACACGTTTTTGCTCGATGGGAAGCTCTGTGCAATACTCAAAACGCATTACCTTTGGATCATTAAAAATCTTTTAACGTTACACCTCTTGTGCGGGATCTTGCAGCCTGTTTTGCATCTTTTTTAAATCCCGAACCAAGCCTTCTTGTACAAAGCGATCAATAACTTGCAAAAAAATGTCTTCAGTTGCAGCGGGAACAAAAAACTCAAAAAGGTTTGATGCTGCATCAATGGTTCTATCAAAAACTACGTGTTCAAGCTGCTTTAAAGTACTTACCACAAACCAACATTGTGCACGATCTACATAGGCCTGATAGTACTGACAAAATTGTTCCTGCTGCATCTTTTAAACATCTTTCTTTTTGTTTAAATACAAAAAAAGTGCTCTATTTTTTTATTTATATTTCTTTCTAATTTGTTACCAAATCTACACATCTTTGTTGAAAACTTGTTTATATATGATCTCATAACAAGTCGCACAAATTGGACTTTTTCTTCGAATGTTGGCTCAACAGGTTTAGTTGTTAAAAAACAAAGCAAACTTACCATAAATACTCGACGTAACAGTTTCATAAAACCTCCAAAACCATTTGTTACTTTAAAGTCTACTATTACAAAAATAGTAGCCCTTGTAACGTTGCGAATTATTATGCATTGTGCAATACTGCATATACATATTGTGTAGTATGCCATATTTTTTATTTTATGCAAAAAGGCTCTCTATGACACAAATCTCTCACAACAAGATTGGTCTTTTAACTGCAACAATTATCGGCATGAATGCGATGATTGGATCTGGAATTTTTACCGCTCCTGCAGCACTTGCATCATACGTTGGACCTGCAGGAATTTTAGCATATCTTTTTGTTGTTGCTGCAGTATGGTGTATGGCATTGTCACTTGCACGCCTTGCAGAACTATACCCACAAGAAGGTTCTTTTTATATATATGCAAAACAATGGGGCGGACATTACATTGGTTTGCTTGCAAGCGGAATGTATATTGCTGGTCTTGTAATTGCAATGGGTCTTTTATCTCGCGTAGCAGGTATTTATCTTCATGAACTTATTCCAAGTCTTTCTCTAGAAATTCTTGGCGCTACCTGTTTAATAGCGATCGTTGCATTAAATATGTTTGGCGTTGCACTTTCTCAACTTGGACAGCATATTTTAATTGTTTGTACTGTTTTTCCATTACTCGCAATTACTCTTTTATGTTTTTTTCACTTTGATCCCAAAAACCTTGTTCCTTTTGCTCCGCATGGATTTATGCATGTTTTTAAAGCAACACGCATCGTTATCTTTGGCTTTTTTGGGTTTGAATCTGCCGCGTCGTTGTATTCTGTTCTTGAAAAACCAGAACAAAACGTTCCTCGCGCAGTAACCTACTCAATCATTGCTGTTGGAATTTTATACACAGCATTTATTGCATCACTTATTTGTGCCGTTCCTCTTTCTTTGTTTAGCTCGCAATCAACGCCTCTTTCTACCGTTATTGCAAGCGCATTTCCAAGCATGCCATGGCTCCTTTCTATAATCCATTTGGCCATTCTTTCTGCCGTTATTGGAACAATCCATTCAATGGTTTGGGGATCAAGCTCGTTACTTATATCGCTTTCCAAAAAAATATCCTGCATTGAATCACACATGTGCAATATCTCTACACACACACAACACAGCATCGCGGTATTTTTTATTGGCACATTAATTGCAACTTGCTTTTTGAGCATTCATAATCTTGATCAGTTTTTCAATCTTACTGCATTGTTTATTATGGGAGCTTTTATACTGTCTTTTATAACCTTGTTACTTTTACCAAAAGAATGGAAATCAAAACGCAATATAATCACGATATTGGGACTTGTAACAGCAAGTATGATAACCTATTTTGCCGCAGAAAATTTTTGGAATACATTTTAAAGTAATTTAATAAAAAAGGAGAGAGCTTTAATGATGCATATATTGGCATTTTTTATATCTTTACTATATGCAAGCACAATATTTTCTACCCCTAATAAAAAAAATGTATCCGAACAATATGAGCGATGGATTTTACACACACTAAACCCTACAAATATTTCACTCGTTTCTTTTTATCAGCAATATTGCCTTTTATTAAAAGCGCACTATACGCATGGTATTTTACACATTAGTGGTTCTCAATCTGTGCTTCCTGGCTTTCAAGAAAAGCCTTGTTCTCTTAATGTAAATAAAAACGAATTTGAACATGCACTTAAAAGTGCTATCTCAACATCAAATGCCTTACAAGAAGCGCGCACTATTTATGCTTCATGGAATACAACAACAGTTTAAATTGACTCGTTTTGTAAGAACATGGTATACATACGAAAGAATCAAAAAAGTAGTAGCAATGCAAGGAAATATATGTCAGGTTTCGGCAAAAAAGCATGTGGTCTTTTTATCAAATTAATTATCATTTGTTTCTTGAGCTGTGTATACCATCACATGTCTCTTTCCAATCTTACGTCTCTTGCACGCAATGATGCCGATCCTGTTTTTTCTTCTCTTGATCCACAAGAGTTTTTACTTCTTTGCCAAAAACTACAAAAACGAGAAATTGATTGGGCTTGCCAACGTGGTTGCCACGTACAATTTTCTATTTCTCCCTTTGGACAAAATGCCAATGAAGGAAAAATGTTAAACGGATATCCATTTCCTGTAGTTGTTACACCTGAACCCTGTCCCACAAGTCCATCGTGTGACAACTCTGTGCCTCTTGGTGATCTAACAGGACGCACCAACATGCTTGCGCTTTTATACGGCAATATTCCACAAGGAACACAATTAGCGCCTGCTTTGCAAGAAGCTAAAATTGCTATTTTTGGTGGAATTGCTGGTGATTCTAGCCATCCAGGCGCTTCTATTCAAAAATATGATCCTTCAACTGGCACATACGTTGTTATTGATACACAAAGCACTGACCCTAGCATAAATGATCTTTTAGATCCTGCTTTTGCAATTCCGGATATTAACAGTGAATATCTTGATTTAAAAGATCAAAATTTTGGATTTTTCTCTTTTCCTCTTTCTTATCGCAAGCGAGGATTAGCTTTTGATTTTGAAATAGGATACGGTGATATTGGTCTGCATTTACAAACACGCGTATGCAGTATCAGGCAAACCGTTAATGGAAGAATCAACAAAACTCCTTCTGAATCTTTTCCTACGTCTCCTGCTAGCCCCGTTCCTCAGCCAGATGTAACTCCCGCTCCTGATCCAGCATTAACTGGACAAATAACCAACACACAGGTAAACGCCTATCTTATGGATAAACTTGATATTATCGCTGATCAGCTACTTATTAATATTGAAGATTTTATTCAAACATCAGCTGACGAATTTCGCGCATCACTGTTTTGGAGACATTTATACGATGTAGGAACCTGCGACCGTGAAGATTGGCCTCATGTATTTGTTATTCCCTTTTTTGAGCTAACCGGAAGCTTTTCTCCCGGAAAAGCAATGCCAGCAGGAAAACTTTTTGCCGCTCCATTTGGAAACAATAAACACACCGCTGTTGGCTTCTCAGGAGGCATAAACTTTGATTTTGTCGAAACAATAGAAATAGGGGGTGAATTTGGATACACCCACTTTTTTGAACGCACCTTTTTTGATGTCCCTGTGCCTACTAGCATCTTTCAAAACAACATATATCCCTTTAGAACCGATGTAAATGTAAATCCAGGTGGAAACCTTTATTTTGCAGGAAAGCTTGCTGCATACCATTTTCTAGATATGCTTTCTATGTATTTTCAATATGTTGTCGTAGAACATAAAGAAGACAAGATTGATCTTGTTCGAAATAAAGATATCAATATTTTTTATCCCAATATCTTAGAACAGAAAAGCAGCTTTAAAACCAAACTTGCCAATATTGGCTTTAATTATGATATTTCACCAAATATATCACTTGGATTTTTATGGCAGGCCCCCCTCTCACAACGCAATACCTATCGCAGCACTACTGTTATGTTCACCTTTACAGGCACCTTTTAAACATAGACCTTTGATAAACTATTGGACATATGCGTAAAAATCGCTTAAAATTTTTACCTGTATATTCTTTATAAAAACCTTTATAACCCTTAAGACCCAAAGAAAGACGCAACAAGCCTATGTCAAAAAGAAAAGCAAATCTTGAAGTTTCGGTTACCAGCGATCCAATTCGTGCCCTTCGTCAACTAAAAAAACGCCTAGAAAGAGAAGGTGTGGTTAGAGATATGAAGCGCACAGTGTACTTTGAACCAAAAACTCAAAAGCGTCGCAAAAGGCTTGCTCGTGCTATTAAAGTTAATCTCATGCGCGTTATTTCCCAAGGTCTTTTAAAAAAGAAAAATAATAGATAATGCATCGTCAATTAAATCCACGCAGAACTGAAATCAAAAGAGCCCAACGAGAAGCTCATCTTTTCCGTGAAATCTCTTCTCATTTTATCCGCATTGTCGGCGATGAGCCCGATTTGCAGGATGTGTGGATTAGTCGTCTTTCCCTTTCTTCTGATGGTGGGATATGCACGGTATATCTATACACAAAAGAAGGCCAAGAAGCGTACCATCAAAAAGCTGGAAAGCTTATTTTATACAAACCTTCTTTACGTGCAGCAATTGCTCAAAAAACGTCTGGTCGGTATACCCCAAACATTGTTTTTCGTTATGATGAAACAATGGAAAAGCAAATCTCACTGTTTAACACCTTTGAACGCTTGAAAGAAAAAGGCGATTTATGATTTTTTCGTCTCTTTGCATGCTTTTTATTTTTATAACAGGCATGATATGGGGATCTTTTTTGAATGTTGTTGGCTATCGAATTATCATTGGGAAATCAATTATTTTTCCTCGCTCGCAATGTCCTTCTTGTCATACAACACTTGCATGGTATGACCTTTTTCCTCTTTTTTCATGGCTTTGGTTGCGCGGGTCGTGTAGATACTGCCTAAAACCTATTTCTTTTCTTTATCCCTTTATTGAGCTTTTAACGGGCATTATTTTTGTACTTCTAGTACTTTTTACGCCCCAACAATACTGGATTGGTTACTTTATCTTGTGTTCACTCTTGATTGCAATTACGCGATCAGATTTTGAATTTATGCTCATTTCACGTTATACAACGCTTTTTTGTATCCCTTTAGGTTTTTTTTGTGCCTATTTTTGCATGATTCCATTAACCGTTTTTGAATCAATACGCGGAGCACTTTTTGGATACATTTCCCTATATAGCATTGCTTTTCTTTTTTATAAGAAAACAGGGAAAACAGGATTAGGCCAAGGTGATATAGATTTACTTGCACTTATCGGTTCATTTATTGGAATTTTAGGATGCTGGGCAACATTACTTTATGGATCAATTATTGGAACATTGTGCGCAACATCTTATATCTACATCACAGGACGTTCAAAAACAACGCGCATCCCTTTTGGGCCATTTTTAGCAATTGGAGCTTTGCTTTTTATCCTGTTTTATAATGAAACAGTATATTTATTAATTGGAGATTTTTAAAGCATCCTAAATCTTTTATGGAGAACTAAACGATGTCATTCAAAAAATATAATTTTTTGTTTTTAAACTACGCAATCACAACTTCATTATATGCTGTTGAATGCAAATCATTTGATGCATTAACTTCTTCTTCAGGTCCTCATACTCCTCAAACGTATGCTCACAAGGCCCACACTCCCCCCAAAGAATTTTTATATAAAGGCGAAAACACAGAAGCTATTTTACAATCTGTAGCCAAAAAATTAATCTTATATCAAAAAGGTCAGCTTACAATTTCCTGTCAATAAACATCACTCTTTTTATGAAAGAAGGCACCTATGACTACTTATAAAAAAGTATATCTTTTTACCGCAATGCTTTTATCATGTACCAATATTTTCTCTTGCAATAAAAATGAACAAAAGCATCCATCTATTCCACCAAAAGCATCCCCTTTATCCACAGAACTTGAAAAATGCGATCAAAAAATTGCAGATGCATGCAAGGAATTAGTAGCGGTAAAAGAAGCCATTAAAAAAATACCTCGCTCTAGAGTTCCTTACGCTTCCAGACATGATTGTTCTTAAACTTTATATTTTGTTCGGTTCTGTTAACATTTTTTAGATTTAACAAAATAACCAAAGGTCATATCTTAATATTTTTATTTGCAGCTACTTTTGTACTCTTATAACAAGATGTTAACAGAATCCAAAAAAATACAATTTAGCCAACCTCCATCATTCTTGCATAAGAGATCCTCAAATAAATGAGGATAGCCTCATAAGAAATAGAACAACAATCTAATCCATTAGATCGTCTTTTATTATCTTAATAACACCATTCTGATCAATTAACAAAATATCTGGCTCTCCATCCCCATCTATATCTCCTGCTGCAACAGCAATAAACTCATTTTCTGTTGCTTTTGCCTGACTCAAATGCAAAGACGGAGTAAGCAACCGTCCGGTAAAACAACTAGTTCCTTCTCCACCAGGAAAACCGTATGTATAAAAAAACTGTTCAGACTCTCCCCCGCCATGATATCCTTCAGGTTTCCAGCCCACACCTTGATCACCAATTAATTGCATTGAATATCGTCCATGCTCTGCCCAATATGCTTTTTGCGCAATATATAAAGCATTCAAATTAACATAGGCTTCTGTACGTTTGGTTTTTGCAATAAAACGAGAAAAGCTGGGAATTGCAAGCATGGCAAGTAACGCAATAATTGCAACCACCACCATTAACTCTATCAAACTAAATCCAGCTCGTTTCATATTCACTCTCCTTTGCATTATCTATATTTTTTAGTATTGCGTAATTTATACCCAATTTAAAAGAAAAGAATCAATATCAAACAACCCATGCCGAATCACTTTTAAAGAATCTCCCGTGCAATCAACAATCGTTGAAGAAACCGCTTCATACCGCTCCTTAAAAGGATCATCAAAAACCATACATGATACTCCTTCTTTAATTCGAGGAGAAATCTCTAAAATCTGCGTAGGAATAGGTTCCCCATGTATATTTGCACTCGTAGAAAAAAGTGCATCAAATTTTTTTAAAACACCAAGCAACCCTAGATGATTTGGAATTCTCACACCTATCGTTCCTGCCGATGAACAAAGACTCGGATCAACACCTTTGCAAGCCTTTCCAATCAAAGTCAAAGGAGCAGGCCAGCATTGTGCAAGCTTCTCTATAATTGAGCCTGATGGAATAACAATTAATTGCGAAGCCTTTTGTAAAGAATCTACAAGAACAAGATTTGCCCGAAAAAGATCTCTCCCTTTTAGGGTATTTAATGCCTCCAATCCCTCTTTTGAAAAACAAGCCATTAATCCTAATACCGTATCCGTTGAACTAAGAACAATGTTTCCATTCAGCAAATCACTCTCTATATGCTTTGTAACAAACGGATCATTCCAATAAAAAATATACATAAAACCTTTCATCTTTGTAATTAATATTGCCAACATCTACGATAGTTAATTTATTGTTTGACATTTTTATAATATGCTTTATCCTTAATAATAAGGCGACGTATCACCATAGAAATTGGATCTTTTTGAAACAATACTTCGATTAAATCGTGATATCCAAAAAGCAAAAAGATTGATTTATTATGAAATACGTATAAAAGTAAAAAATAAAATGCGTAACCGCATAAAAGTATAATAATTACCTTATTGTGAGGAAACTATGAAGTCAACATCAACTCAAAAACGAACGGCCGTAAAGGCTCCTGTCGTTTCAGGAAAACAAAGAAATTACAATGAAGTGGTTGACTATTTAAATGCCCACTGGGAAACAAATCAAAACGATCTTTCCTTAAGTACTATAAAGCAACTTGATAAAGCGTTTGGAGACCTTTCTCAAAACATTGATGCCATTATGGTTACAGGTACAAATGGGAAAAGTCTTACTGCTCATTTTGCTTCAAAGCTTTTACGCGAAGAAGGACTTTCTGTAGGCGCATTGTACGCTCCTCACATACTTACCTACAATGAACGTTTTTCATTAAACAATGAGATTATATCTAATAAATTATTTACCGATATCGCAAATGAAGTTATTACCGCTGTAGAAACTGCTGATCTTAAAGCGAATACACTTGATATTTTAACTATGATGGCATTGATTCATTTTAGCAACAATAATATTGATGTTGCTCTTTTTGAATTTGATACCTATGCACATGCTCATCCTGTACATATTTTTAAACCAAAAATTCTTGCAATTACCCGTGTTTCTGACCCAGAACTCTTGAATCAAGATGCTCAAGAAACACAAAAAATCATTGATGACGTTCTTTCATTTGTAAAACAAGACGTTGTAGTTGTTTCTGCTGATCAAAGCAAAATTAACTTGCAAACTATGCAAAATAAGGTTGAAGAAAAAGGCGGATCTTGGTTAATGCCTATTCGAAAACTTGCACCTCTTGCGTATCCATTTGAACAACTTCATGGTCGCTGCGCTGCTCTTGCAGAACGTATTGCTCACAGCTATGTAAACCTATTCTCCAATAAACATGCCGTTACTATAAATAAAAGTTTATTGTCCAAACAAAAAGGACAACGCGGCCGTCCAACACTAGAAGCAAAGCGTCAATCCGAACTTCATCCTAAGAAAACTATCGATCAATTTTGGAAAGAAATTCAAAATACCTTACCTGGTAGATTCCAATTGCTTGATAAAGAAAAGCCAACCATTCTTCTTGATAATGCATCAAACCTTGATGCGTTAAAAAATGTACTTTTAGGCGCACGTCTTTTACATTATCAACGTCCACTCAAAGGATTAACGATTATCCTTGGGATACATGATCAAGAAATTAATCAAACAGAACTCCTTAAAACATTGCGTTATTTCTTCAAGAAAACATCTGGACAAATTATTGTATGCCCTGTTGTTCCACTTCCTGGAGACAAAAAGCAGAACCTTATCAATGTTGAACAACTTACTAATGACATTAAGGGTATGAAAATAAAGGCTCGTTCTGCAAAAAATCTAAAAACTGCACTTGAAGCCGCAAAAGACACCGTTGATGAACGCAATGGACTTGTTATTATCACTGGATCAACTGCCATTGTTTCTCAATATTGGGAAGAAAAAGGCATCAAGAAGCTTTAAAATTCTATGAATACACTTACCATTACATCACTATGTCTTGGTTTGTTATCCGGATATTTTTACGGACTCTCTTTTGTAGCAATGCAAAAGAGAGTCTTTATGTTATCTATAACGCATAAAAAAAATTTTTTTTTACCAAGTATTCGTATTCTTATTTTATCCCTTACGCTATACTCTTTGTTGCAATCCATTAAAACAGATCTTACACTGGTCTTTATAGCATTTATGGCTGCTTTTTGGATTGTTATTTACACAAAGGTATACGTACATGATGGAACTCGAGCAGATTGAACAGGAGTGGAATCTTGGAGCATGGTGGGGGCACTCACACCAGATGCTTACCATAACGCAATCAACAGTCATACACACATGGATTGCGCTTTGTGCACTTTTTTTTGCCATTCTCTGCATGCGCTTTGCAATGAGAACTCGCTTGGGAAAACATGTAGTCTGCTCAATGATTAATTTTTTTATGGATTTAACAACACAATCTGTTGGCACGTTTTCTTTTGCCCATTTCTCTTTTATTACGAGTATCTTTTTTTATATTCTGTTTTGCAATCTCATTGCGCTTGTTCCTGGAGTTGAAGAACCCACAAAAGATCTATCAACCACACTTGCTCTTGGTATTATCACTTTTTTACATCGACAATGGATTACCATCAAATTGCATGGCGTAAAGGCATATATTACAGAATATTTTGAACCTTTCTTTATCATGTTTCCCTTAAATGTAGTTGGAAAATTTGCCTCTATCGTCTCTGTTTCTTTTCGCTTATTTGGCAACATTTTTGGTGGTTCAATTATCACTAATTTATATTTTCAAGCCGTTGAGAAATCAATACTTCTTATGGTTGGTCTCACCGGCATGCACCTGATTGTAATGGTATTTTTTACCGTTTTTGAAGGGTTTTTACAGGCGTTTGTTTTTACTATGCTCACCCTGACGTATCTTTCTATCTCTATTCAAGGTGAAGGGGGACATTAACAATGTATTCGGACATAACTTTTATTGGATCATTAATTCACTACGGAACGATTGCCTGCGCAGTCTGTATTAATGCATTATCAGCGGGAATTGGAGGAGGTCTTACCAGCAGCTCAGCGCTGGATGCATCAAATCGACAACCTCATGCTCATGCACTTATTACAAGAGCTTCTATTCTGGGTATGGCGCTGATAGAAACTACCGCAATCATGGGAATCTTTATTGCCATCTTACTCCTTAAAACCGAACGCTCTGCTGCTATTTCTTTATATGCGGACATCTCAATTATAGGAATAGGTTTAGCAATTTGCATATCGGGATTAGTTCTTGGTCTTGTCTGTGCAAAACCAGCACAAGCAGCGTGTCATTCTATTGCACGACAGCCTGAAAATGGGCAACAAATAATAGGGTTTATGATTATGATGCAAGCTTTAGTACAAACACCTCTTATTTCTAGCCTTATTATTTCACTTTTTATTCACAACCAAGCTGCATTTGTAACAAATCTTGGTGATTCACTCAGATTAATTGCAAGTGGGTTGTGCATTGGTCTTGGCAGCGTTGGCCCTGCAATTGGACTTGCAACATTTGCTCAAGCCGCATGTCTCGGTATCGGATATGGAAAAGGGATGTATAGCAGGCTTATTTCATTTGCTCTTATTAGCGAAGCGATCATAGAAACTCCTGTTATTTTTGCTATGACCGTTGCTATTACACTACTCTACCAAACTGCACCAACCCCTCTTGATGGAATTACTTATTTTGCAGCAGGATTATGCGCAGGACTTGGAACCTTGGGATCCGGAATTGCATCAGGCAAAACTGCCGCTACTGCATGCACTCAAATAGTACAGCATCCTGACGAACAAGCTTCTATTGCTCGCACTAGTCTTTTTGGACAAGGAATGATTGATACCTGTGCTATTTACGCTATTTTAGTAGCTTATATGCTCATATTATTTACACGATAAAGTAAATCTTTAAGAACACAGCGCTAAGTCATTGTAAATCATAAAAAATAAAAATTTTACAATGCTCCGTAATCAATATAATGCATACACAGATAGCGTATCATATAAGAGCACATCTGAATTATTTGTCACTTTTTTGAGCAAAAACTCATTAATTTCAAAAGAAAGTTGGTTCTCTTTGTATGTTTGAACATAGTCTAAGAACGCATGCTTATCATGTACTTGAGCAACTTTAAAAAGCGTAATATGCGCAACAAATGGCTGATTATCATATTTACACCAGGACTCTAGCGCCGATTCAAGAGCATCAACCAGAATATCTAATACTGGACAGTCTACTCCCTGATAAAGAACACGGATGCCATCATCCTCAAAAACTCCTATTTGGCCAAGTGTAGCTACTATTTTATTAAACTGAATAGCTCGTAATGCATTTTCAATATAGGGAATCTGTTGTGTAGGAACTTGTCCAATATATTTTAGCGTGAGATGCAATTGCTGAGGCTGTATCATCACTCCTTCAAATAAATTGCGTGCAAGAAGATCATTTTGTATGTTGATAATCTGCTGCTTTATATAATCGGGCAAATCAAGCCCTATAAACAATCGTGTCATTTACCCACCCTTTATCACCGCTAATGGTCTTAATCGTGCAACCTTTTTTGCTAGCCCTACTGCATCAGTTACTTCAACTACTTCTTCAACATCTTTATATGCAATCGGCGCTTCTTCAGCCAATCCTGGATCTGAATCAGATCGAATAAGAATTCCTCTCTCTTTTAATGCGCTTCTTAAATCTTTACCTCGAACCATCTGCTTTGCTTTTACCCGAGAAAGTCTTCTTCCTGCACCATGACAACATGAACCAAATGCAATCTGCATGCTTTTGCTTGTTCCTGCCATCACATAAGAAGCGGTCCCCATTGTTCCTGGAATCAATACAGGTTGTCCAAATAGTTTATATAAATCAGGCAATCCTTCGGTTCCTGGACCAAACGCTTGTGTTGCTCCTTTACGATGGACCAAACATTTTTTTAATATACCGTCAATTTCATGTGTTTCTACTTTTCCAATATTATGGGAAAGATCATACACAGTACGCAATTGAACCGCATTGCCAAACACGCGATTCCATGCTTTACGAGTCCAGTGTCCAATCAAATGCCTATTTGCCCATGCATAGTTACTCGCAGCTGCCATTGCAGAAAAATACTGCTGTCCTTGCGGAGACAAAAAAGGCGCACAAATCAGTTCTTTATCTGGAATTCTAAGTACATGAGGATCAAAGTCTTTCATAAACAAACGTACATAATCCGTACACGTTTGATGCCCAAGTCCACGTGAACCACAATGAATCATTACCGTAACTTGCCCCTGCCATAATCCATATGCCTGAGCTATTTCTGCATCAAAAACTTCATCTACATACTGAACTTCCAAAAAATGATTCCCTGATCCAAGCGTTCCAAGCTGATCTGCACCTCGCTTTTTTGCAGCATCAGAAATTGTAGACGAATCGGCTTCTGCCATATAACCCTGTTCTTGGCAAAACAAAAAATCGGATTCTGTTCCATATCCTTTTTCTACCATTGCAGCAGCACCCTTTTGCAAAAAAGTATCTATATGCTTTACAGAAAAAATAAGATCCGAACCTCGTCCAACACCTGAAGGTACTGCTTCAAAAAGAGCATCTGCTATTTTCCCTATATAACGTTTAGCGTCCTGCGCAGTTATCGTTGAAGCAAGCAATCTAACGCCACAATTAATATCATATCCTATCCCTCCTGGCGATATAACGCCACCTTCATGTATCGCAGTAGCAACAACTCCGCCAATAGGAAATCCATATCCTTGATGAATATCTGGCATCGCATACGCATACTGCTGAATACCGGGCAAACTTGCAGTATTTGCAAGCTGATCTAATGAAGAATCATGCAAAATATCTTCAAGCATCGATTCTGTAGAAAAAAATCGTGCAGGAACACGCATTTCTGGTTTATACGATTGCGGAATTTCATACACATACTTTTCTTTTTGCACAATATCTTTTTTTGTTACCACAAAAACTCCTTTTAAATATCAAATGTCACAACAGCATGCCATGTATTATCTTTGTAATACACAGATATATTGTGATAGGTAACCGCTTTAATTTCTACACCAGTACCTAATTGAGAAGTACACCCATGCAAAATAGCAC
Organism: uncultured Pseudomonadota bacterium; assembly: GCA_964440325.1. GTDB lineage: Bacteria > Babelota > Babeliae > Babelales > Vermiphilaceae > CAYTRW01. The sequence continues at coordinate 5,152 of CAYTRW010000001.1, read as the reverse complement.
TCAGCATGATCTCAGACATTTCTACAACAGAAATCACACTATATACTGTGCGATTAATTGCTTGCAAAGTAAGTATTTCTGAAAGCACATCAACAAAAAGATTTTCAAATGATGATGCTTGCACAACGATTTTTTCTTGTATTGTTTGTTTTTGACAAGAAAGTCCCATTATCATATTCATACCTGCAAGCGCATGCACAAAAAGACCACTTTTTTGCGCATCCCACACATGCATTTGCATGTCAGCAGTATGTTCATTAAAACGCACATTATAAATCATACGGTTTCTTTTTTTTATGGTATTCTAATATCTGTTATCTTGATCATACTGCCCAGGAATATTCTAAGCACAAGGATCTTTATGATTCGCCATATACGTACCATACTTGATACCATAACGCCATCAAAAGAAAAAAAAACCGACTGGAAGATCTTTTTATTGGGAAATTGGAAAACAGTCATTGGAGATTTACATGAGCATGTTTCATTGCAAAAAGTGTATAAAGATGCCCTTCTGCTTGGAGTATACGATTCTTGCTGGCTACAAGAATTGTATCTTCTTTCTCCTTTAATTATTGCACGTATCAATCAAACCCTAGACGCTCCTTATATAAAACGGATACACTTCAAACAAGTACCTAAAAAAGAAAAAGTCTGTGTCCCATTACAAAAGGAAATGAGTATTCCTGTGCATGAAGTTTCACTTTCGCAAAAAGAAAAAGACGCTCTGGAAAAAATAACAGATGAATCTTTAAGAACTTTCTTGCACGCATTACGAAACCAATGTCGCAGAAATCCACAGTCCTAACTTTGTGGAGAGCTAAAAGATGAAGCAACTTCTTATATTTTGTGTCATATTGTCGAGTTATTTTGCACATGTTGTACATGCTGATCAACAAAATGATGCACAATCATACCATGAATATTTATGGGCAAATTATCATCAATATGGGAAAAATAAATTAGAAGCTCAGTCATGGTATGCCAAGATTTTATCAAAAAATACTTCTCGCTCTGTTTACAAGGGATACATTCTTTTTTTATTTGAACAACACCAATATGCTAAAATTGTAAAACTTATTCCAAAACTTGATGCTTCGTTTGCAAAAGATGTTGAAATTCAACGTATATTTGCACTTGCACTGGACCATGTTGGAAGAAATCATGAATCAACAAGTAGAATTCTTGCATTAAACGCACAATTTAAACAAGACCCAGAAGTTGCATTTCAAGCCGTACAAATTTATATGCAAAAACGAGAAATAGAAAATGCAATCATAACGATTGATCAATTTTTAACCAAGCAATCACGTCACCCAACAGACTCTTTGTTTTATTTTTTAAAATCTCAATGCCATCTTTTACTTGCACAGCTTGATAAAGCACGAGATGCTGCAAAAAAAAGCGTAGAAATTCAATCTCATTTTGATCGTGGATGGCTTTTCCTTGCACTTCTTGAAGAACAAGCAGGCCAAATAGATGCTGCAATTCAAGGATATACACGTTTTCTTGAAATAACCAATTTGCCAAAACAACAAATACAGCAACACGTTTTTGAGCTTACATTAAAAAACAAAAAGAACAGCTCATTTACCGCACTTTCTCCAAAAGAATGGTTCTATAAAGCACAAGAAGCTTTTGGAAAAAAAGAATATGCTCAAGCCGAACAATATTTATTAAAAGCATCACCCGTTGCACCAGAAGATACACTTGCTCATCATTCACTGCATATAGAAATTTTTATTAAAACAAATCGACTTACAGATGCTCTTTCTCTTATTCAAAAACAAGCCTTAAAAAGCGATCCTCAGGATTCTACATGGCTCAAGATGCTCCATCTTATTGCACAAAATAATCCTCAAGAGCCTGTCTTTAAAGTCTTTTTTGCAATAACTCCACATTACAAAAAAAATGCCTGGCTGTATCTCTATCAAGCAGATATCAATATGCGTCTTCACGCTCACCAAAAAGCAATTCAGTTATTAACCGATGCTGAAATGTATATAAAAGGAAATGCTCTTAAAGCAAAAACATTATTCCAAAAAGCAGTTCTTTTATATGAACTTGCAACGTATGAACCAATGATTGAATGCCTAGAAAAAGCCACTCATTTGCTCCCTCATTATGCTCCAACGTATAATTTACTTGCATACTACTATGCAACCAAAGGACATGATCTAGTTAAAGCTGAAGAATACATATCCAAAGCTCTTTCTCATGATGCACACAATCCACACATTCTTGATACACAGGCAGTTATTTTTTATAAACAAAAAGAATATACTAAGGCAGATGCTCTATTTACTGCTATTCGTAATCAACTAACAAATGATGCGACTGTTCTTATCCATCATGCAAAAACATTGGCTGCTTTGCAGAAAAAAAATGAATCACTAGAAACATTAGAACAAGCGCGTATTCATGCTCGTTATGAACACGAATTTAAATCCTTACGAAAGTTACAAGAAAAATGGCAACAAAAATATGGTTCGTTGCAGGCATCTCGGGAGGACATATCATCCCCTGCCTGACTATGGCTCAACAATTAAAAAAAGATTTTCCAAAGTGTAAGATTCTTTTCTTTTCTACAAATACTCCTACGGATCACGCAATTTTGGAAAAGAATGAATTAATAGACACACACGTTACACTCCCACTCAGACGCATTCCATGGTCAATTGCTCAATATCCACGCTTTATTGTGCACACCGTTGTTTCTTTTTTGTACAGCTTTTATCATTTAATGCGCCAACGCCCTGACAAAATAGTAAGTACTGGAGGACTTATTTCTATTCCCGTCTGTTTTGCTGCATGGATTTTGCGCATTCCAATAGAGCTTTATGAACTAAATGCAATTCCTGGAAAAGCTCTCATAAAACTTGCTCCACTTGCAACACGAATTTTTTACTGCTTTGATGGAACAAAAAACTATCTTGCACAGCCTTTTACAGAACGAATAGCATACCCACTCCGTCATACCAAACAAGATAAAGCATATTTACAAACAGACGCATGCAAAGAGCTTGGCCTCAATCCACTAAAAAAAACAATCTGTATTTTGGGTGGGTCGCAAGGGTCTCTTTTTTTAAACAACTTTATTAAAGAATGGGCAACAACAAACACCGCTGAAGATATACAAATTATTCATCAAACTGGTCCAGACAGCAATACCAATTGGCATGCTTTTTATCAGGACCTTGGAGTATCTGCATATGTTTTTAGCTTTAAGCGAGATATTGCACGTTGCTATCAAGCTGCAGATCTAATCATCTGCCGTGCTGGCGCGGGCACCATTTTTGAAGTGGCTTTTTTTGAAAAACCATGCATTCTCATTCCGCTTGAAACATCTTCAACTTCTCATCAAATCGATAATGCATATGAAATCTCAAAAGAGTTTCCTCGCCAATTTGCGGTACTAGAACAAGATGTTGCACAAAAAAATAAACGTTTTGCATATACGCTCATTACAAGCATGCTCTCTATCAGCCAAAAAATTAAATCCCATCAAAACGAGTTGGGAAGCATAAACAATTCATATCAACAATAATCGTATTCTTACAACATGAAAACCATCTTTTCTCATTTATTCTTTGGCACATTTTTTAGCATTATTATTTTAAACATGACTTTTGGGGCACAGCCTGGATATTATCCTAACCTTTTGGATAAAAATGAAAAAGCACTCAATGGTCCACTGAGAGATTATACCACTATTAATACTGGATTATTTTGCACATTAACTTTTGAAACAGCAGATACCAATTGTATGCGATGCTTTGATCTTATCCCAAGAGGTCTTTGTAAAATAAGCTCACACGTTTCTGAAACAAAACCTTCTGAGATTTTTGGGGTAATAAATCTTTCAATCTACGGATTGCTCAGCGAATCCCATAAAGAATTATACTGTAGACTGCGTACTGCAAAAATAGAGCTTGCAAAGATTAATAATATTATTTCTTCAAATACAAAAGAACAATTGCATTACAACAATCTATGCAAAATTTTTGCAGGACTGTGCTTAGCATCAATGCCTTTTTTACCTTTGTATGTCAGTTTTATTCCTGGAACATTAAGCTATCTATCATTAAAAGAAAACCAAACAACAAAAAACTTATATCATTACAGAAAAAAAGTCATAAACTGCATACATCATTTAGAAAAAGCCGCCAAATCACCCATTCTACACACTTTTTTAAAAACAAAAGCTGTTCTTTCCAGAGATATTTATTACACAATGGAAGAACCTTTAAAAGGCAATGCACATCTAAACAATACTATAAATGCATATCTTGGGTTACCCATACGACTTACCAACGAGCCTCATGCAGGAGAGGTCTATGAGCATTTAGATTTTAGCTCCTGTGGATTTGCTCTTAACTATTTTTTAACACCCTCAGAGGTTGAATCATATCAAAAAAACAATGGCTGGATACCTTTAAGTAATCATACCTATATGTTTGATGAATATGAATCTTAAAAACAACACCCCTTATCTATCCATTTGATGCTTGGAATAAAGCTTTAGAGAGCAAACGGCTTTATACAATTTATCCAAGCCATAAATCATAACCGAGTTGCAAATATTCAAAATACTGATATAATATAATAACTAATTGAAATAAAGCGCAACTAAAATAGTTTAAAACTCATTAAAATTAAAAATGGCTAGGTTTGTAATGAAAATATATCTATCAAAAATAATAAATCTTTTTTTAGCGTTTATTATGTGCACCACATGGAGCCTTGATGCTGTAGACAAAAAATCAAGTCCTTGCAGCAATGCTAAATCATCTAAAAAAGCCCAGTTTTCTTTTGATATACGCTCAAACAAAAAAACTATTTTTGCTGTTGGCTTTGCCGCTGCAACAATAACATCCTTTTTTGCATTAAAGCGCCAAAGTTTAACGTTACCAACTTCTTTTTTGGACTCTATAAAAAGATTCCACCTTACATTCAATCCATTTCCTGTTTTTTCTCATACCTTTTTAACAAATCTAAGACAAGTAGTTGAACAGCATCCAAAATTTTTTACTGCAGGTAGCATATGCACGGTACTTGGAACAAAAAAAATGTATAACAAATATAAATTTGCACAAGAAAGATTAAATCAAGAAAGATTAAATCAAGAAAGATTAAATCAAGAAAGATTAAA